>DVGU01000041.1 GCA_018712565.1 Candidatus Faecimonas gallistercoris | reverse complement strand
ATTTAGGATTTATGTCTTATGCAGATATTTGTTATCAACATGAATTGAAAAGTAAAGAAAACGACTATAATTATTGTGTAGAACATTTTCCTGAATTAAAAAGTGAACTACAGAAATATTTAAAAGTCGTTCGTTTATATAGTAAGCATATTAATTAACATTTAATATATAAATTGATAGAGAAAGAATTGTTGCGAATAGGCTAAATAGGATATATGGTATTAAATATTTTGCACTTTTTTCTTTTAAATCTTTGGTTTCTTTATATAAAAATAGAGAGGTAATAAAAGTTAAAATACAAGATACAAATCCTAGGAAGGGACTTTTTAGTAAGAAAAATAAAGGTTGAAAAGATTGGTTTGCGATATAATTTAATAGTAGGGTATACTTATATGATTTAGGTATATCTTTTATTTTGTAAGTATTTAATATTTGGTAAATACTAATACTGATGCCAATATAGATAATAGACCATATAATACCATATGCCATTTGTGGTGGAGTAAAGAATGGTAAAGTTAGAGAATTATAAAATTTTTTATCTATTGGAATTAGGGAAGATAGGAACCAAGGAAGCAGGATAATTAAAAATTTAAAAAAATTTTTCATAAATAAAACACCTCTTTCTTTATTTTATGTTTTAGTATATAATATTATTAGTATTTTGGAGGGATTCAATGGAAAATGAAATTTTAATGGACGACAAGAATATTCTTGTGATGAAGTTACTTCATTATTTTATTATAGACAAAAATTATAATCCTATTATTTTACAAGGGGTTGAAAATGAAATTTGGTTAGAAAATTTAGATGAAGATTATAAAGTAGTTCGTATTGTTTCTTCTTATATTCATAATGACGAACAGTTTAATTTTGACATGTTTAAAACTAAGAGAATTGTTAAAAAGATTAAGAAAAAAACTTTGTCTTTTAAGATTAATACATTAAGTATTTTTTTAGACTTAGGAGATAATGTTAGTCAAGATATTCATGCAATACCTAATGTAGAGTGTGTGAAGATTAATACAGAATCTGATTTTAAGAAAAATGATATTATAAAACAAAAATTTCCTGATTTAACTAAAAAGTTAAAATATAGTGAAAAAGGGGTTGCTTTATTTGCTAAAATAACTAGTGATATAAATGAGCATAATAAGAAAGATGCTAAAAAGATTAATGCTGTTTTTAAGAATAATTTTCCGATGATTACCTATTGGTTGATAGCTGTTAATGTTATTTTATATGTTATTCCCATTTTATTTGGTCAATATAATAATTTGATTAATGGATATTCTGTTTGGGGGCCTGCGATAAGAGAAGGTGAATATTATCGATTACTTACAGGTATATTTTTACATGGTGGACTTGTTCATTTATTATTTAATTGTTATGCTTTATTTGTTATTGGTTCTCAAGTGGAAAATTTTCTTGGTAGATTTAAGTTTTTAGTTATTTATTTAGTAGCTGGTATCAGTGGAGCTTTGTTTTCTATGATTTTTGGTGGAAATTATGCATCTATTGGAGCCAGTGGTGCGATATTTGGTTTAATGGGAGCATTAGTGTATTTTGGTTATCATTACCGAGTTTATTTAGGAAATGTTGTAAAGAGTCAGATTATTCCATTGATTATTCTTAATTTGATTTTGGGATTTTGTATGACTGGTATTGATAATTTTGCTCATGTTGGTGGACTTATTGGTGGTACTTTAATGTCTATTGCTTTAGGTGTCAAAGATAAGAGTAGTTGGTTTGAGAGAATTAATGGATGGATTATTACTATTATCTTTTTGGCATTTGCTATTTATATGGCTTTTGTTTATGTTGTATAGGAATATTAGATGCTAATATTCTTTTTTTGGGTTGTAATAGTTTTTAATCGATGATAAAATAGATTTATATATTATAGTGAGGTGATTATTGTGTCACAAGATAAAACTAGTCTATTTAATGTTAAGGATATTGATAATCAGTTAGTTCGTAATATTCTTAGTGAAGTATGGGATGCATTAGAAGAAAGAGGATATAATCCTAGTAATCAAATTGTTGGTTATTTGATTAGTGGTGATCCTGGTTATATTTCTAGTTATAAAGATGCACGTAATATTATTCAACAAATTGATCGTGCTAAAATACTTGAAGTCTTGTTACAGGAGTTTTATAAATATAATAAATGAGATACTTAGGACTTGATTTAGGTAGTCGAACTTTAGGGATTGCGCTTAGTGATCAGACTGGACTTATTGCGTCTAATTACGGGGTTATTCGTCATAAAGAGGAGTATTCTAGGTTAGTTAATGAGGTTACCTTGTTAGTAGATAAGTTAAAAGTTGAGGCAATCGTGTTAGGTTTTCCTAAGAATATGAATAATTCTATTGGTCCTAAGGGAGAACTTAGTATAAAGTTTAAAAAAAAGTTAGAAAAAAAATTATCTATTCCTATTTATTTACAAGATGAAAGACTTTCTACTAAGAGTGCTACTGATATGTTAATTTTAGGAAATGTTTCTCGGAAAAGTCGAAAAAAAGTAGTCGATGGGGTAGCAGCAACTATAATATTACAATCATATTTGGATAAGGAGAGGAGAACAAATGAAAAAAAATAGTTTTTCTATGATTGATGAAAATGGAAATGAAATAGTTTATGATGTGTTATTTACTTTTGAAAGTGAAGAAACTCATAAAAATTATATTGTATATACAGATAATACTAAAGATGAGAATGGGAATGTAGAGGTTTATGCTTCTATTTATGATCCTAATGATCCTCACAGTAAGTTAGAGGCAATTGAAACAGAAAAAGAATGGAAAGTTATTGAAACTATTCTTGAAACATTACAAGAAGAAGTAAAGAAACAAATGAGTAATCAAGGTAATCAAAATAATGAGCAATAGCTCTTTATTTTTCTGGAGGGGTATTTATGGTAGTAAGAAGGAGACCAAAACCGTTGTTGATTTTTTTGATTGTAACGGGTTCTTTTTTGATTTTATTGGCGGCAGTTTATTTATTTTTAGTGAGTCCTGTAGATAGGAATGATGCTGAAAAAATAGAAATTGTTGTTCCAAGTGGTGCTGGTGTTTCTGGAATTGCAGAAATATTAAAAGAAAATGATTTGATTCGTAGTGAGTTATTATTTACTATTACTGTTAAAAGTAAAGGAAAATTATATTTACAAGCATCTACTTATCAATTTAGTAGAGATATGTCTATGGAAGAGATTATTGAGCAGATGACTAAGGGTAGTAAGTATAATCCTGATGCTATTTCTATTACTTTTAGAGAAGGTGAGAGAATTACGGATTATGCCGAGGATATTGCAGATGTTACGAATCATTCTAAGTCAGAGGTATTAGATACTTTTAATGACAGACAATTTTTGAATAAGTTAATTGATAAATATTGGTTTTTGACTAATTCTATTTTACAAGAAGGTATTTATTATCCTTTAGAGGGGTATTTAGCTCCAGATACTTATCAATTTGACGATAAGGATGTTAAAGTTACTACAATTATTGAAACTATGTTAGATGAAATGGATGAAGAATTACGCCCATATCAAGATGTTATTGCTGATAATGTTCATTATTATATGACTATGGCTTCTATGATAGAATTGGAAGGTACTAATACAGAAAATAGGAAAATGATTGCTGGAATTTTTGAAAATAGAATTGCTGCTCATATGAATTTAGGTAGTGATGTTACAACTTATTATGCACTTCAATATCCAATGACGAGTGATTTAACAACTGAACAGTTTGCAACTATTAATCCTTATAATACACGAGCAACAAATATGAGTGGAAAAATGCCAATTGGACCTATTTGTAATTCGAGTTTATCTAGTTTACAAGCTAGTATTAATCCTACTAATAGTACTTATTTGTATTTTGTTGCTGACAAAAATGGTAATATATTTTATACTAATACATTAAAAGAACACGAGGCAATGGTGCAAAAAATAAAAGATAAAGGTGATTGGATATGGTAGGTAATTATTCTATGATTCGACATATTAAGGAATATGCTAAAGAAAATAATATTCCTATTATGGTGGATGATGGTATAGATTTTTTGACTACGTTAGTTTTGAAAAAAAAAGCTACAAATATTTTAGAGATAGGAACTGCTATTGGCTATTCTGCTATTATGATGGCTCTTGTTGATCCAAAGGTTCGTGTAACTTCAATTGAGAGAGATGAAGTACGTTATTTGGAAGCTTTAAAAAATATAAAAGCTTTTGAGTTAGAAGATAGAATTACTTTAATTTATAATGATGCTTTTCATGTTAAGTTGGATGATAAATATGATTTGATTTTTATTGATGCTGCTAAGGCTCAGAATATTAAGTTTTTTGAGATGTTCGAGCATAATTTAAAATCAGGTGGAATTATTGTTACAGATAATTTGAAATTTCATGGATTGGTTGCGCAAGAGGAAGATACTATTAAAAGTAAAAACTTACGGGGATTAGTTCGAAAAATTAAAGAGTATATTAGTTTCTTGAAGTCAAATACTAAGTATGATACGGAGTTTTTTGATATTGGTGATGGAATTTCGGTTAGTACAAAAAAATAGTGGGGTGGTAATATGGGGCTTTTTTTCCAGATATTAAATTGTAGTGAAGCATTAGGCACTTGTTGTACTGATTATGGTTTGTTAAATATTTTAGATATTTTAAGACAGATTTTAGATTTAATTCAGTTAATTGTTCCTATTCTTTTAATGACAGGGTTAGCTATTCAGTTTACTCAGTTACTCATTAACCCTGATGATGATAAAAAGAAAAAAAGCTTATTAAATAAATTTGTAGCTGCATTATTATGCTTTTTTGTTCCCTTTTTAGTTAATCTTGCAATAGGGTTACTGCCTTCTGACATTGATACTTTTCAGTTGGGTGCTTGTTGGGATACTGCAAAGATTTCTAGAGAAGTATTAAAAAAAGAAAATAGTACCTATGTTTCAACAACTAATAAAAAGCTCCAATCTTTTATTGTTCTACCAGATAAATATGATGATCCTGATATTACGAGTGGAAGTGGATCTGGTAGTTCTACAGGAAAATCAATTGTTGCTTATGCAAAAGAATTTGTAGGACAACCTTATAAGCTAGGAGGAACTTGGAATGGTGAAAAACCTTATAAAGCAACGGATTGTAGTGGTTTTGTCCAAGGAGTTTTTGCTCATTTTGGTATTAGTTTACCTCGAAGTACTAGTGCTCAATGGGCTGCTACGAATACTTATACTTTAGTTAAAAATGGAGAAATTAAAGCAGGAGATCTTGTTATGTATAATGGACATGTGGCTATTTTAACAGGAAATGGTGATGAGATTGTTCATGCATCTAATCCATCTGATGGAGTAAAAATATCTTCTTCTTATAAGTATCGTACTATATTAGGAATTATGAGAATAAAGGGTGTTAACTAGGAGGCTTTATGTTCGATGTAGTTCAAAAAGAATCTAAAAAAATGAAAAAGACTAAGAGAGTATCATTTCCTTTTCATATTTCTTTTCAATGGAAAAGGATTTTGACTTGGGTATTGATAGTGATTTTAATTATTTTGCTTATTGGTTATTATTTATATAATAATTATTATAGTAATTATAATTATATTAAGGAAGATACTTCTGAATACTTAGTATATACATTATCTAGTTCTGTTAATGATTTAGATATGCGTAATGAAATTCCTTATATTAATATTGATAGTGAAGATGCTCACTTAGTTAATAAAACTATTCAGGAGTATGCTAATTCTTTTTTGAAAAATAAGAATAATTTGTTTATTTATGATTCCCAAGTTAATGGAGAAGTGTTGTCTGTTTTGTTGAAAATGTTAGATTATGATGAAGGGTATTCTTATCCGGAAGTTAGTTTTCATACTTATAATTTTAATTTACGTACACAATCTTTGATGAGTGATAAGGAAGTTTTAGATTTGTTCGATGTGGGGGAGAAGGATGTTTTAAATAATATTGAAGGAACATTTAGATCTTATTATAATGATGAGGTTTCTAAAGGGTATTTAGTTCCTGAAGAGTGTGATTATGATTGCTTTTTAGATTGGCGAGGGATTAGTGATTATATGGATTCTGTTCATTATTATATTAAAAATGGTAAATTGATTGCTTATCGACCATTTTCTATATATTCTGTTTATGGAGAAGAAGAGTATTATAATAATGATAGTTATCAATTTTATATTAGTGATTAATTATTTATACTTGTTTTTCTTGGTAATTTACTATATTATAAAATATAGGATAGGGTGTGATTACTTTGAAACTAGATAAGAGAGGATTTACATTAGTTGAGTTGCTTGCAACTATTGCTATTCTTGGTATTTTGATGGGTGTTACTATTTCTGCAATTTCCTGGGTCTTGGATTCTGCAAGAGAAAATTTTTATGAAAGTTTGGAAAAAGACATTATTTTAACGGCTGAGCAATATTATGCAGATCATAGAAGTCTTTTGCCTCGTTCGGTTGGTCAATCTAGGAAAGTTAGTCTTCAGACGTTAGTTCAGAATAACTATTTAAAAAAGGGTGATGTTGTTGATTATGGAAAACAGGAATGTAATTTGACTAGTAGTTATGTTTCTGTTGTTAAAGAGTCTAAGGAAGATTATAGTTATAGTTTATATTTAAAATGTCCTTCTAAAACGATAGGTAGTGTGGAGAGTTATTCTAATACGCTTTCTATTGGATTTAGTTATAATTCTTCTACGCATGTATCTACGGTTACTATTACAACTGATTCTAGTGCTAAGGTTGGTTCTTATCGATATACGGTTTATAAAGGAAATGCTATTGTTTATCATTCTGATGGAATAGAGGTTGGTAATACATCTAATTATACCGGTACAATTAATTTGTCAGATTTTGGTACTGGACAATTTAAAATAGTCGTTACTGCTTTTGATAATCATGGTAATAGTAAAGCGGCTAATACGACTGTTACAGTTTAAAAGACTTGGATAAAGTCTTTTTCTTCTTATTTGAATAAATAATTACTTTATTATATAATAAGTTCTAGAGGTGCTATATGAAAGTATTAGTTGAGGTTGGTAGTAAAGAAATTTTTCGTTATGTTGATAAGTGTGATGCACTTTTATTAGGGTTAGAAAAATTTTCTGTTATGAATTCTGTTACTTTTTCATTGGAAGAGATTTTTGATATTGTTTCTTCTTATCCTACATTAGAGATATTTGTAAAAATGGATAAGAATATATTTAATGATGGAATTGAAGAAGTAAAAAGAGTGTTAAAAAAATTAAATGCTATTTCTATTCGAGGTATATTCTTTTATGACTTATCTTTATTAGAACTTAAACATGAACTTTCTTTAGAAGTTGATTTAGTATGGAGTCAGACTCATATGGTTACTAATTATAGGACATGTAATTATTATAAAGAGCAGGGAGTTCGTTATGCTTTGCTTTCTAAGGAAATTACTTTAGAGGAAATTATTGATATTGTTAAAAAGTCATCTATTAAAACAATTGTAGAGGTAGTTAGTTTACCTAGTGTTGGATATAGTAGAAGAAAGTTAGTTCATAATTATTATGAAGAGTTAAAAGAAAAAGGAAAGTCTTCACTTTCTGTTTTAGAAAAAGTAACAAATAAGAAATATTTAGTGAAAGAGGAGGATGCTGGTACTTTCTTTTTACTTGATGAAGTATTAAATGGAACTTCTGTTATTTCTACTTTATATCAGGAAAATGTAGATTATGTGTTGTTTAGAGAAGAGGGGATACCGTCTTTCATGGAGCTTATTAGTGATACTAAAAAATATATTCATGATGGTTGTATTGGCGAAGACTATATTAATAAGTATAAAAAGTTAGGGGATAGTACTGGTTTCTTTTTTAAGAAAACTATCTATAGGGTGAAGAAATGAAGAAAATAGAGTTGCTTTCTCCGGCTGGAGATTTAGAGCGTTTAAAAGTTACTTTGTTATATGGAGCAGATGCGGTTTATATTGGAGGAGAAAAGTATGGATTACGAGCTAATGCTACTAATTTTACTATTGAGCAAATAAGAGAAGGATGTCTTTTTGCTCATAAGTTAGGTAAAAAAGTATATCTTACTTTAAATATTGTTTTTCATAATGAGGATATGAATGGTGTAGATGATTATATTTCTTCTGTAGTTGATTGTGGTATTGATGCTTTTATTGTTAGTGATCCATTTATTATTTCTTATATTAAATCTCATTTTCCACAGGTAGAAGTTCATTTATCTACACAGGCTTCTACTACTAATTATAAAAGTGTGGAATACTTTATGAATCAAGGTGTAGAAAGAGTGGTTTTAGCACGAGAGTTATCTCTAGATGAGATTGCAGATATTATTAAGAAAACTGGTATTGATATTGAAGTGTTTATTCACGGGGCTATGTGTACTTGTTATAGTGGGCGTTGTGCTTTATCTAATTATGTTACAAATCGTGATGCCAATCGTGGAGGATGTGCTCAAGTATGTAGGTTTGCATTTTCTCTTGATGGTAAGAAAGATTTTACGTTTGCGACTAAGGATAATAATTTGGCTAAATATATTGGCAATCTTATAGATATTGGTGTTAGAAGTTTAAAAGTAGAAGGTAGAATGCGTTCTTTATATTATCTAGCAACAGTTATTGGTACTTATCGTGAAATTATTGATAGGTATTATAATCATACTTTGACAGAAGATGTTTTAGAAGTTTTAGAAGAGAGGCTTGCTAGAGTTGCTAATCGTGCTGTTTCTACTCATTATTTATTAAAAGAAGCAGATTGGGAAGATCAGTATTATACTGGAAGAAATGAAGCAAGTAATCAAGATTATTTGGGACAAGTTATCTCTTATGATAAGAAAAAGAAATTAATTAAGTTTTTTGAAAGAAATTATTTTGAAGTTGGAGATTTGTTAGAAGTATTTACTCCTAAAGGAGAAAGGGTTTCTTTTGTTGTTCGTAAGTTGTATGATGAGGATGGAAATTTATTAGATGTTGCGAGACATCCAGATAATATCTATTATCTATATTTAGATACTTCTATAGATATCGTAGAGTATTCTATGATACGACTATTTCATCATAAAAAGGAGGAAGAATAGGATGAAAAAATTTATTGATGAGATGGAAAGGGAAGTAAGTAGAGTAAAGGAGTATATTCCGCCAATTGCTATTTTAATTACGGCAGATGCTGGAGCAGGAAAATTTGAACTTGCTAGAAAATTATCTAAAGATTTATCTATTTATTTGATTAGTAATGATTATGTTCGTAATTATTTTTATCAATTAGCAGAGAATACTAGTGAAGATACTCGTTTAGATATTCAAGATATGGTACAAGAAATTAATGAAGATCGTTCAAAGTATTTAATTTCGCATAGAATTTCGTTTGTTTTTGATCAAAATGTTCATAATATAGAGTGTTATGAAAAGATAAATAAAAAGCTTTATAATACACCTTTTAGACAGTTTAAGATTCGTATTCATTCTGATGATCAACATAATATCAAAGCAATTCATGATAGAGTAATGGATTATGATAGAAAAGAGGACGATGTCATAGGAGATAATGTTTTTTATGCGAGTAGTTTTAGTGAAGAAGTTTACTGGCAAATTAAAAAAAGGAAAGAAATTACTTTAGATGATGGTTGGTTTGACTTTGTTATTAATAGAACCGATGATAATGAAAAGTTTGAAAAAGATATGGATGATGTCGTCAAAAAAATTAAGAAATATGTGGAGAGTTAGTATTATGAGAAAGTTAGATATTATAAAGAAAAATTTTCTGAAGATTGAAGATACTTATTCATCTTTTGCTACTAAAAGTAGTCAAGCAATTCGTTTTGGTGAAATTGATGAGGATATTCGAGCACCATTTTTTCGTGATGTTGATCGTATTATTCATGCTCTTAGTTATGCTAGATATGCGGATAAGACACAGGTATATTCTTTTAAGGAAAATGATCACATTAGTGAAAGAATGTTACATGTTCAGCTTGTTAGCAAAGTTGCTAGGACGATTGGTAGAGCACTTAATTTGAATTGTGATTTGATTGAAGCAATTGCTTTAGGGCATGATGTAGGGCATACTCCTTTAGGTCATGTAGGGGAGTCTTTACTTAATGAGATTTCTTTAAGAGAATTAGGAGAGTATTTTGCTCATAATATTCAAGGTGTTCGTCATTATATGGAAGTGGAAAATCATGGGGAAGGGCTTAATTTGACACTTCAAGTTTTGGATGGAATTATGTGTCATAATGGTGAGATGCTTTCTAATATTTATGTTCCTGTTAAGAAAACCAAGGATGAGTTTTTGATTCAATATAAAAATGCTTATCATGATTTAAAAACTTCTAGTCATAATCACCCAATGACTTTAGAAGGTTGTGTTGTACGTATTAGTGATATTATTGGATATATTGGTAGAGATATAGAAGACGCTATTGAACTTGGTAAGTTTCAGCGTGATGAATTGCCTGCTTCTATTACTAATATTTTAGGTAATACGAATAGTCAAATTATGAATACGGTTATTTTAGATATTATAGAAAATAGTTTAAGTAAACCCTATATTGCTATGAGTGAAGAAGTATATCATGCTTTATTTCGTTTAAAGAAATTTAATGGTGAGCATATTTATAGTAAAAGTGTTACGAAAAAAGATGTTGCATATTATCGTGAGGGAATGAATAAGCTTTATCATACATATTTAAATGATATTAATCAGCATAATTTATCTAGTATTATTTATACAATATTTTTAGATTTTCAGAGTTCTCGTTATTTAAATTCTACGAGTGATAAGCGAAAAGTTATTGATTTTATTGCTGGTATGACGGATGATATGTTTTTTAGAGAGGTAAAAAAAGTAATGACTCCTTAAAATATAAGAGTATGGGGTCTTGTTTTTTTTTACGATTTGTGATATAATTTTTCTACTTTCTTAGAAGAAGGGGGAATATGTTTATGAAATACTATTTAGATTCTAAGAATGAAAATGATATGAATACTTATATTACTAGTGTAAAAGAAGATGCGAATGATGGTTTTTATCATGTTACCTATGCGAATGGTGTATGTGAGGATAATGTAGCATTAACTAAAGAAAATCGTGAGATTATAGAGAAAAAATTAACAACTCAAATAGAAGATGGTCTTAATAATCGCTATAAAATTCGTAGAAAGCAAATCAAAGGTTTTATTGGAAGAATAGGAGCTACTATAGCAAGCTCAGGTATTTTTTATGGTGTTACTTCTAATTTGTCTGATGATTTAAAAACGGTTGCTATTGGTGCTGGAATGATTTGTATCGGCGGAGTTTTACGGGGAATTAAAAAGTATAAATCTGATCAACAAGCGCTTGATGAAATTGATTGTTATAAAGTTCGTAAAAAGTATTCACAGGAAGTACAAGATTATTTAAAAAATTCATCTAATGTTAATAGGTGTTTAGGTGATGAGAGATTTATGCATATTTCTCATATGATTTCTCAGGATAGAGATCCACTTTCTTTAGTCGAGATTGAAAATGGTGGCATTACTAATGAGGAGTTTTACGATATTATTCAGAGTTCTAGACGTGAAAAAGAATTAGGACTCCAATATGTTAGAAAGTGATTTTTACTACTTGCATAAAGATTTTAAATGTGATATACTATCGCAAGTTGAGTTTAAAAATAAACATAATGAGGTGATATTATGAAAAATAAAAATACAGTTTATTTAACACAAGAGGGTTTGGATAATTTAAAGAAAGAATTGGATGATTTAATTAATGTTAGACGTCCAGAGAATGTTCAAGCTATTAAAGAGGCTCGTGCGTTAGGTGATTTATCAGAAAATGCTGAATATGATGCTGCTCGTAATGAACAAGCTGTAATTGAAGCTAGAATTAAGCAGTTAGAAAAAATGTTAGAGAATGTATCTATTATTGCTGATGTTTCTACAGATTCTGTTGGCATTGGTAATACAGTTTGTATTAAGTATGTCGATGATGATGAAGAGGATGAATATAAAATTGTCGGTAGTCAGGAAGCTGATCCATTTGAGAGTAAGATTTCTAATGAAAGTCCTATAGCGCAAGCTTTATTTAATCATAAAGTTGGTGACGTGGTGACTGTTGATAGTCCTAATGGAGCTTATCAAGTAGAAATTATTGCTATACAATAAATGAAGAATTAATCTTCATTTGTTTTTTTTTGGAAAAAACCTTTCAAAATAAAAAAAAATAGGATATACTGATAGAGAATAAGATAGAGGGTGCGTTATATGATTATTAGAAAACCATATGCTTTTTTAATTAAGCATTTTAGAAGAATTCATATTTTTGTATTACTTTTATGTGGTTATGTTTATTATAAATGCATGCAGACTCGTTCTTTTGTAGCTGATTTTTTAGAGTTAGGTACTTATGATGCTTATAATGAACCTATTACTAATTATGCCAGTGTTTTGGCTATTATATTTATGATTATTATTGTTATTGCCTCGGTTTTATTGCTTATTGTTTTAAGACATAAAAAGAAACCTTGGAAGTTATATGGTGTATTTGTTTTTACATATATTTATTTATTGGTTGTTTTTGTTCTTACTATTTCTCTTTTTGCTAGTTATAGCGATACTTCTGGTACGACTGGAATCCGGGCTGTTGGAGATTTGCTGTTCATGGGAACTTTTCCTCAATATGTTGTTATTATCATTTTGTTGATTCGTGTTTTCGGGGTTGATTTAAATAAATTTGATTTTAAGTCGGATCAAGAATACTTAGAATTAAGTGCTGAAGATAGAGAAGAAATTGAAATTAATGTTAATATTGATAAAGAAAGTTTTCGGAGGACGTTCAAACGGTTAAAGAGAAATATTGGTTATGTTTATCAGGAACATAAATTGATTGTTCATAGTATTGTTGTTTTAGTGGTAGTTGTTAGTGTTGTTTCTATATATCGTTATGTTTTTATTATTCATAGGTCTTATCGTGAAGGAGATAATATTCAGAGTAGTGGTTATTCCATTGTAATTCATCATAGTTATTTTACTAATAAAGATTATCATGGAGAAGTCATATCTAAGGATAGTAATTTTGTGGTGTTAGATTTAACGCTTACTAATAATGTAGAACGAAGAGATGTTAATTTTAATCGTTTTCATATTATGAATACAACGGAAAATTATGCACAAACATATCGTACTTATGGTACCGAATTTCAAGATTTAGGAAAAACTTATGATAAGTTGACTTTAAATAATGGTCAATCTCAGAGATTTATTATGGTTTATAAGGTAGATAAGAAATTAGATCCTTCTAAATATGTTCTTTATTATCAGGAACTTGATAATAATCAGCCTTATTTGAGAAAAATTAAATTAAAAATGGAAGATTTGACTGATGTTGATAAACAAAAAGAAAAGAAATTGCAAGAATTAGAAATGATTGATGTAGGTGATAAGGAATATTCTTTTTCTATTGAAGAGTATAGGCTTGTAAATCAAACTACGTATAATAATAGGGTTTGTTCTAGTAATAATAATTGTTATTCTAGTTCTAATGTTTTACGTGCTAGGAATGGTAAATTGATATTGGAAGTTTTCTTTTCTTCTGGTATGTTTAGTGGTAAAGATTTCGTTGACTTTTCAGAGGAATATGGTAAAATTATTTATATAGATAATAAAGGTAAGGTACAGGAGATTTCTATTAAAGATGCAGTTAATCGTAGTTATGATGGTAATTATATGTATTTAGAGGTTCCAGAAGAGTTGCAGAATGCAAGCTTGATTCGGTTGGTATATACGGTGAGAAATAAAGAGTATATATATAGGTTGAAATAAGGAGAAAAGTTATGAATAATAAGAAGGTTGTTGTTGATAGGAAAAAGCTAATTAAATATTTGAAAATACTTGGTGTTGTATTAGTTGTAGTATTATTTTTATGGTTTTTGATAATTCATCCTCTACTTACTTTTAGAGGTTATGAGAATCAAATAGAAGAAGCTGCTAAAAGGTATTATGAACTTAATGCTAATCAATTACCTACAGGAAAAAGAGTGAAGACTTTAAGTGTACAAGAGTTATTTGATCAGTCTTATTTGAAGGAAGATTTTTATGTTCCTTTTTCTAAGAAGCCTTGTTCTATTACGGAGAGTTGGGTAAAAGTTAGACAAGAAGATGGTGAATATAAATATTATACTTATTTAAAATGTGGAGCTATTTCTTCTATTGTTGATCATGATGGTCCTAAAATTACTTTGAATGGTGATGATGAGATTACTATTGATAAGGGAGATAAGTATAAAGAACTTGGCGTTAAGAGTGTTGTAGATAATTCTGATGGAAAGTTAGATGTTAATGATGTAGTTATTGATTCTAGTGATGTTAATACTAATGTTACAGGTACTTATGAAGTTACTTATACGATTAAAGATAGTTTAAATAATCAAACTAAAAAAGTTAGAAAAGTAAAAGTTGTTTCTAGGTTAGAAAATATTGTAAAGCAGAGTACTAATAATTCAGGTGTGTACACTGGTGGAAATCCTCATAATTATATTTATTTTTCTGGTATGCTATTTAGAATTGTAGATATAGATGGAGATAATGTTAGAATTGTTGCTGATGAGGATGTTAGTAATGTTAATTATTCAGCGATTGATGAGTGGTTGGAATATTATTATGATCATATTACTAGCAAGTCAAAGAAGTATGTAGTTAAGAATAAGTATTGTAATATGAAAGCTACAGATAATAATATTTCTAATCTTGATAAGTGTAGTTCTTATACGAAAGAAGTTAATGTTTCAATATTATCTGCCAGTGATATTAATCAAGCAACTGATAAGAATGGAGATAATTATTTGTTCCCTGATGGTATTTCCTGGGTAAGAAATGAAAAAGATCAAAAGACTGCTTACGCTACTAGAAATGTATTTTATGGATATGGTACACAGTATATGGCATTTAGTCAGAATTATAATTTAGGTATTCGCCCTGTGCTTACTATTAAGGGAGATGCATTAGTGGTTTCTGGTGATGGTACTTTAAGTAATCCTTATTCTATTGATGATTTTACTTATGCTAAAACTAACGATAAGTTAAATTCAAGATATAGTGGTGAATATATTTTATATTCTGGTATGTTATGGAGAATTGTTGATGTTAGTGATGATGGAACAACTAAAGTAATTGCTAATACTACAATTTATAATGATGGAGATAGAGTTGAAACTTTCTATGATACTGATAATAAAGCTAAAGTATATAATCCAGAACAAAAAGGAAATGTAGGTTATTTCATTAATAATCAAGTTACTCAATATGTGAATACTGAATATTTTGTAAATAAACAAATTGAGGTACCTATTTATAAAAATAATATTAAATATGGAGAAGAGTCATCAACCAAGAAGTATAAAGTAAAACTTTCTGCTCCAAATATGTATGAAATGTTTAGTGCTTTTGACTTTGGTTCTGAGACTATGAAATCTTATTGGTTACTTAATTCTTCACGTGCTCAATATAAGAAAGCAGTTATTTCAGATATTGGAGTTGTCATGTATGGTGACTTATATGATTATGGTGAGTATGGTATTAGACCAGTAGGATATTTTGATAAGTCTTGTGTTGTTGTTAGAGGTAATGGTACTTTAGATAATCCATATATTATTACAAAGTAAGTAGGTGAGTGGTATGAAGAAGAGAACTAGGTTATTAATTTCAAAGAAAAAGAAAGTATTCCTGGTTGTGGGAGTTCTATCTTTTTTCTGCTTACTTGTAGCAATTTTATTTATGATTTTTTCTGATTATTATCCAGTTGAGTCTAGGGTTGATAATATAAAACAGTATGCTGTAAATGATACGGAAGATTATACTACAACAGGTTGGTTAAGGGTTCAGGGTACTAATATTGATTATCCAGTAATTTATGCACCTAAGTATGATTTTAGTGATAAAACTGATAGTTTTCTTTGGAATGAAGTTGATAGTGATAAGTTATTAAATCAAGTTAGTATTAGTGGACATAATATTTTAAATTTGTCTGTTCATCCAGCGGTTGCTGATCCTAATCATACTAGGTTTGAACAGTTAATGAGTTTTGTATATTTGGATTTTGTTAAAGATAATAAATATGTTCAGTATACGTTTAATGGAAAAGATTATATTTATAAAATTTTCTCTGTTAGTTTTACTGATAGTGATAAAATTTTAAAATTTACTCGTAAAAATCTTAATAAAGAGGAAATGAGTGATTATATTAAGCAATCTCTTAAAGATAGTATCTTTGAGTTTGATATAGATGTTAATGAAAATGATAAGATTCTTTCACTGATTACTTGTACTCGTATGTTTGGGCATTATAATGATATAGAATTTCGTGTTGATGCTAGATTGGTGCGAGATGGTGAGTTAAAGACTAATTATGGTGTTAAAAAGAGTAATAAGTATAAAGAGGTAGAAGATGTCATGGAAGGTGGGGAAGAAGATGCAAAAGCATAGAAAAAAGATATTAGGGGTTGTTATTTTAGTTTTAGTATTTGCTATGTTTTTTGGAGTTCGTAGTATAGCAAATTCAGTACGTACTGCCAATGTTTCTAGAACGAAGACTGCTGCTAAAACTACAGATGGTGCCACTTGTGGTAGTGATGAGGAAATGAATGAACATTATGGTCCTCAAGTTTCTTTTGATACTACAAAACATACGGTAACAATTACTGTAAAAAATGGTACCTTTTCAATTACTAGTGTTGATCAGCCTAATCTTTTATTAGATGATCCTACAAAGATGGGTACTGTTTCACCTAGTAAGCCTATGACTATTAATTTTAGTCCTAGTGCTAATGGGGATGTTGTTTTACATTTCGTATTAGCAGAAACAGATGATAAATGTCTTGCTTATTCTGCAGCTAGTACTAATTCTTCAGGGCAGAAGGTAGGTACTTATGAGTTTGATATGACATTACAATTAAAGGCACAGCAAGCTACTCCTCAGAAGGAGAATACTAACTATAATGGAATTTGTGCTGTTTTTAGAACGGGACAAGGTTATGATCAGTATAAAGATGTTTTATCTGATGCTGGTGTTAGTAGTAATGAAATTAAGCAATATAATTATTCAGCAGTAAATGAGTCTGGAAAAACATTATATAATAATTTAATTCCATATTGTTTGTCTACTAATCAAGTTAATTTTAATTATTCTGAGAAACAAGTTGCATCTATGATTAATTCTGCAATTGAAATTTGGAGAAAACAGGCAAGTACTGGAAATAGTCAAACAGTTTCACAAGATTTTAAAGATGCTTTCGAAGATGCTAAAAAGAAGGCTTTGGCATTAGGTCATGATTATTCTAATTTAGTTAAAAATGGTAGTATTGATGATACTAGATTTGGTATGACTTGTGATTGGAAGAAAGAAGCTACTGGTAAAACAGGTGATGAGTATTATGTTAATAAAGACTATTACTATGCAAAAGAGAGTGAAACTGAAAATATAAAATATACATATAATTATACTTCTGGTAAAACACAAACAGTTTCAGGTGGTTCTTGTACTAGAGAATGTGAGGAATCTGTGGTTGTTGAATATGGTCCTCCAGTTGCTTCTAAAGCGGGATTATGTTTTGAGTATAAAATAAGAGTAACAAGTAGAGTTATTTGTGAGTCTTCTTTAAAACTTACACCTCCAACTACTCCTAGTATTTGTACACCTACACCTTATTGTAATCAAATTTCTGGTCATGTTCATCAAGGTGGACCTAATGAAGATTTTGAAAAATGTATTCAAGAATGTGATGGCGGAAAATATAGTAATTCTTGTAGTAATCAATGTTATAAAGAAGTTTATGGTGACGATAGTGAGAGCGCAGATCCATTAGCAATTCGCTATGGTGAGGGTAGTTATGCTCAAAAGATGTGGAGTAAGTCTTTCCCAGGATATAGTGGTCGTTATGAATGGAGTAATGGTCGTATCGTTTGGAAAGGTTCTGGATATGCACGTTGGTATAAAGAATTTGAAGATCAACGTACTAGAAATGATCATGGTAATTATAATGTTTATGATGGTTTCAAGAAAAATGATTATGGTAATGGAAATCATTGTGAAGATAATTGTTACTGGTCTGGATGTAGTCAAAATAGTTACTTAAATGAAGATGATGCTGCAGATGATACAGTTAATAACTTAAATATTTATAATCAAGCAGTTTCACAATGTAATGCTGCTGCTACATGTACTACCAAAACGGCATACTTTACAATTAGTGTTGATTATACACATGATGTTGATGGTAAAGAGAAAAAAGAAACGATTGAATTTCCTGTTGATACTTCTAATAATCAAGCATCATTACCAAGTCATGGTAGTGGGCAAGAAAATACTACACCATCTGGTACGGATATCTTTATTCCAGATACTAATGAAATAGGATATGCTGGTTGTTATGAATCTGGTGATGAAAAGAATTGGTATCAAGCTGAATGGAGTTTCCCAGGTACTTGGATTAATAATAAAACGGGAGAAATTTCTTATGAAGATAAGACAGGTAATAATGCATGGCATGTACAAAAAGATAAATTCTGTGTACCATTAGATGCGAAGAGTGTTAATACTACTTGGTGGCAATGGAGTCAGGTAAATAAGAATTGCTATACAGGTGATATTGGCGATACTATTGATTATAATATTCATGCATCTACTACTGATTTTGGTTACTTTGGATGGAATTTCGATTTTGAATGTTTCTATGCATTGAGAAACGAAGTATGTGATCTTGATACTAAGGGATGTTGTAGTAATCCTAATGGTTCTGATGATTCTGATGGTTCAGGTGATTCTGATACGACAATTTCTACTAGAGATTATGCATTTAGAATTGTTGATACGACTGAGTTGTTCCCTAAATCTGAGACTACAACAGAAGATAATAGATCTACTTTAAGTAATACTGGTCGTCAACCTGGATATAACTGGACTTTAGGTATGACTGATGAAGATAGTTCAATTTTAACAGCATTAAATGCTAAGAACCCTGATTATCATATTGATCCATTATCTTTGATTAATAATATTCAAAAACGTGGTGCATCTATTTATAACGGTAGTGAGTACTTAGATTATCAGTTTGTCTTAGATAGAGAAGCTTTAGCAGAAATTAGAGACTTTAATGATGGTAAACAATATACTGAGTACGGTGGTAATACAAAGACAAAGAATGGTATTACAGTATATACTAGTGACCTTTGGAATGTGTTAGGTAATGATGTTGTTCGTAAAAAAGGTACTCCAGGTGTCAATAATGAAGGAGAGGGGGCATAATACTTTATGAATAAAGCTATGTTAACTGTTGGTATTATTATTTTGAGTTTAGCAACTTTGTTAATGATTAATATTATTTCTAATTATTCATCAGGTAGTGAGTTGGATTACTACCTGGTGAAGGAAACTAGTGAAGCTGCTATGATTGATGCAATTGATGTTGGATATTACCGTGAAAATGGTTTGTTACGTATTGATAAAGAAAAGTTTGTCGAAAGTTTCATTCGTAGATTTGCTGATTCTGTTGATAATACTAGAAATTATCAGGTTTCGTTTTATGATTTGAATGAAGTTCCACCTAAAGTTAGTGTTAAAGTGGACTCTTCTACAGTATTAAGTTTTAAAGGGTCTAATTTAGAGATGTCTACTCAATTAGATGGTATTTTAGAGAATACATATGACCAAGATCCATTGGTTACTAATGAACTTAAGAATCCTGATAGTGATTTAGGAAAAGCAATTGAAGAATAAAAAGGAAGGAGAGGATAAGAATGGGAAATCTTGGTGTTGGAATTAAAAAATTCTTATCAAATAAAAATACTGTTACTGTTGTTGGAGTTGTTGTAGCTGTTTTGGTACTTTATATTGCATATAATATGCGTGTTCAAGCTGCTGTTAATCCTATTAGTGTTCCTTATGCTACACAACAAATTAGTCCAGGAGTTCAAATTACAGAAGATATGGTGGGGACAAGAGATGTCCCTCCTTCAATGCTTGAAGGGGATGTTATTACTAATCAAGCTGATGTAATTGATAAGTATTCTAATGCAGATACTTTAATTCCTCAAGGAAGTTTGTTTTATAGTAGACAGGTTGTAGAGAAAGAACAATTACCTGCTAATATTATTTTGGATTATCCAAAGGGATATGTTTTATATAATATGCCTGTTACTACAGAAAGTACTTATGGTAACTCAATTTATCCAGGTAACTATATTGATATTTATTTGAGAGCAACACGTCGAGTTGCTGAAGGGCAAACAGCTACTAATGATGAAATTATGTATGGTAAATTTGTTGAAAATGTACAAGTTTTAGCTGTTAAAGATTCTTCTGGACAACCTGTTTTTTCTAATTTAGATGAACAAAGAGCTCCGGCAATGATTGTATTTGCAGTACCAGAAGAGTATTATTTATTACTTAAAAAAGCTAGTTATTTACAAACTTATGATTCTGAACTTGTACCGGTACCAACAAATGAAAGTTTACAAGATGAACCTGGTGAAGTTGAAATTAGTAGTTCTACTTTACGTGACTGGGTAAATGAAGTTACTTATTGGGACGAAAGTATGGGGTAATATTATTAAGAGTAAAAAGGAGTTGGTCGCATGAACGAGAATATTTTTGACAAATTAGATTTTGGTCCTTTGCGTCCTTTATTGGAGAATGATGAAATTACCGATATTTCTTTTGATAATAATGGTCAGATATGGGTACGTTCTCTAACTCAAGGATCTTTAAGAGTAGAAGTTGAAGGATTGACTCCTGAATTTGTTGAAAAACTTGCTTTTCAATGTTCTAATGTTATGGGTACTACCTTTAATAATGCTAAACCATTTTTGGATGCAGAATCTGCAGAGCTTCGTTTGAACTTTGTACATCCTTCGATTGCAACGAATGGTATTGCTATGGTTATTCGTAAAACTCCGGCCAAGATTAGGTTAGAGAAAGAAAAATTGTTGAAGGATGATTACTTTACTCAGGATATTCATGATATTTTAATAAAATGTGTTGAAGGGCATTGTAACATTATTGTCTGTGGTGAGACTGGTTCTGGTAAAACAGAGTTTGTTAAGTATCTTGCTAGTCATACTAGAACTGATGAGAAAATTATTACGATTGAAGATACTTTGGAACTTCATTTGGATCGTATTTTTCCACAACGTGATATTGTTGCGATGAAGACAAATAATGTAGCTAGTTATACTGATGTATTGGTAACTTGTATGCGTCAGAATCCTAAATGGATATTGTTATCAGAAGTTCGTAGTGCAGAAGCTGTTTCTGCGGTACGTAACTCTATTTCATCTGGACATAACATTTTATCTACAATTCATGCGGATAAAGCTTCTGCTATCCCTTATCGTATGTATAGTTTGATGGAAACAGATTTAGATGTTAATCAATTTTTAAATACAATTTATCGTTATATTCAAATCGGTGTTCATATTAAGGCTTATTATAGTAAAGAAAAAGGAAAATTCCATCGTGAAGTGGATGAGGTTTGTGAGTTTTATGTAGATGAGAATAATAAACCTCAGAGTAGAATAATTTATCAAAAGTTGTTTGGTCAGGAACCAGTTCTTAGAAAACCTAGTCCACATTTGATTGAGTATTTAGAAAATCAAAATATTGATATAAATTCTATTACAGATCACTTGAGTGATGATTTACCTTTTCATGATGATTTAGAACGTGAAAAATTTATGGAAACCCATACAGATACAGATACTGGTACTAGTACTGATACTGATATTGATAATGTGGTAAATACGAAGTCCGATAATATAGCGGAAGTTAGTATAGAGACTCAGCCTGTAGAGGTTCCTTCGGTTACTGTTACGCCAAGTGATAATGAAAGTGCTCCATCGGTTATACCAACTGTAGTATCTTCACCAGTTAATACTTCTACTAATTCAAATTCAAATGTTCATTTAGAACTTCCAAAGGCTACACCTACTGTTGTAAGTATTCCAACAGTACCTAAAGTAAATACTACACCTACACCAATTCCAACTATTTCTGTTGGTAATAATATATCTGCTGGCAATGTTAGTTCACCTGGTGATTCACAGAGTTCTGTAGATTTTTCATCTTTAGGTAGTTTAGAATAGAAAGGAGTGAAATTTATGTATTTAGAAGAGTTAGTCTTTCTTGTTGTATTGGTCGTTCTTATTACTCTTTATCGTAATTATAAGGGGCAGAATGTAGGAAAGTTTATTACTGGTCAAGTACAACAAATGTATGATAAATTTGCTCCTTATTCCTTTAAAGTTGTTCGTGAAAAAACGAAAGAATTAGGGCAGGAATATACTACGAGACAATATATGATTCAAGTAATTGTTATGGCATCATTTACAGGAGTTGTTAGTTATTTATATTTTTATAATTTATTTATTTCTTTGATTTATATGATTGTGGTTGTTATGTTTATACCATATTTATCATATTTAAGATGTAAGAGAGTTTATAGTGAATTTATATTTGAACAAATTCAAGTTTATACATCTAATACTATTATGGAATTTGCAACAACTCAGTCTTTTGTTAAGGCTTTAGAGGGAGTACGTAATTCTGGTATTTTAGAAGACCCTGTCAAGAGTGATGTTAATCATATGATTGAACTTGCTTATCAAAATGGTAGTATTGATGAGGCTCTAAATTATATGAGTCAGTTATATCCTTATTACATTGTAAAAAATATGCATCAATTATTTTTACAAATTACTAAGGAAGGTGCTAGAAATTCAATGGAGTCTTTAGATAATATGCAACTTGATATCGATATGTTGGTTGAAAGTGTTTATCGTGACCGAATTGAACGTGCTTCTTTTCATAAATCCTTTTTACAATTTGGTATTATGCTTTATTTAATGGTTATGTTAGTTCAGTATTTGTTAGGTAGAGAAACGTATTTAATTATGTTAGATCGTTGGTATGTTAAATTCTTATTACATGCTGTTTTGATTGTTAATACTATTTTCTTATTAAAGGGTGAAAAATATTATAATGAGAATGTAGGTGCTGAATAATGGTAGAGGTCGTTGTTGTTGGAGCAATTATTATATTTATTCTGATTTATAATAATACTATAGATAAGAATAAGTTTATTGCTGATAATGAAAAGTATTTTGATATTTTAAGAGAAGAAGATTATAATTTTTTAGTTTATGCAAGATATGGTGAAGATGTAGATCCTAACCAATTATTTAGAAAGAGAATATTTTATGCTATTATCGTTTCTGCAATATTTTTGTTTATTTTCTTAAATCAGTTATCTTTTCTAAATGTTGTATTTTGTGTTGTGGTGGCAGCTTTAATATTTAAAGTTCCATATATGAATTTAAAATCTTTTTATAAGGCCCATTTGCATGATATTGATGTAATGTTGCCATACTATTTAAAGAGTTTGGAGATTTTAATTCAACACTATACTGTCCCTGTTGCTTTAGGTAAGTCTATAGATGATGCTCCTGATATTTTTAAACCAGGTCTTCGTAAGCTTATTGAAAGAATTAATTCTGGAGATTCTACGATTGATCCATATATGGAGTTTGCTAATACGTATCCAGTTAGAGATTCTATGCGTATGATGCGTTTATTATATCGTTTGGGACTTGGTTCTCAAGAGAGAAAACAGGAACGTTTGATGATGTTTTCTAGGACTGTTTCTAATTTACAAAATAAAGCACGTGAAACAAAGTATAAAGAGCGACTAAATCATATGGAAAGTCAGACTATGGTTATGCTTGTTGTTACTGGTGCGGGGACGATGATTATTATTTTGATTTCTATGATGATGATGTTTAACATGTAAAGTATTTGAAAAGATATTGTTAATTTTTGATTAAATTGTTATAATAATAATGTATATCATATATACAATAGCGAAAGGATGTGTGTGTAAATGAAAGCAGCAACAGGAGAATTAAACTTAACTGTTATTACTTTGATTGCCATTGCAGCAATTATTGGATTTTTCTGGTTAATGTGGCCTAATATTCAATCTGCAATTAATAAACAATGGCAAAACGTTTCAAGTGATGGTACAACTGGTGTTTATATTGTAATTGATCATAATAAATAAAAGGTGGTGTAGAAGATGCGGGATGCTTTTGGAGGAATTGTCAATTTATCAATGATAGTTGTATTTTTGGTTTTGGTATGTGGATACTTAGCATTTAATGTTAATTATACAAAAGCATTTCGTGTCAAGAACTACATTATTACAACTATAGAACAGTATGAAGGAAATTGTGATAATGAAGGTAGTGCTTGTGCTCAAAAAATTTCTAATTATATTCGACAGATTGGATATAGTGCACCGGACTTTGATTTGACTAATGATGGATATACTTGTCATGAAGGATATTGTTATAAAAAGTTTGATGTATCTACTAAAAAGGGATCTAATTCTGTTGAAGAAAATAATGGACAAGTATATTACAGGATAGTTACACAGATTAATATTGATATTCCAATTATTAATAAAATAATGCCTGGATTAAGGATTTTTCAAATTTCTGGTAATACAAAGTTGATTACGCCGTTTAATTAGGATAGGGTGACTTTTATGAATGTTATAGTTAGTAATGTACAGCGAAATGTTTTATCAGGATTAGATATTGATGTTATCAAGAGTATATCTGGGGAATATGATGCGAGTGAGTTAGTGGAGATGTTTAAGAATTTCTTTTATAATAAGATGATTTTAGATGTTACTGCTATTAGAGATTTTCATAATATTAAAAGTTTCCAGACTATTGCTATGGGATTGGATGTTGAAAAGATTGTGTTCTTTTTACCAGAGGGAACGGATGTTTGTACCTCTAGTTTTTTATCTAAGTTAGTTTCTATGGGAATTTATAATTTTACAACTAATGTAGATGGAGTAAAATATTTATTAGAACATCCTAATTCATATAAAGAGGTTGCACATATTCAACAGTTAAATGATGTATCTAATACTTTTGTGCAAAAAATTGAAAATGGTTCAAAGGTTATTGGTATTCGAAATGTTACTGAACATGCCGGAGCTACCACTTTTATTTATATTTTAAAAAAGGAATTAAAAGCACATTTGGGGGATACGATTATTGCTTTAGAATTAAATAAGAATGATTTTCAATATTTTGGGGATAAAAATATGATTTCGATAACTAGTGATCAATTACATAGTTATTTAACTAAATATGCAGGAGCTTCTGTTATATTAGTTGATTTGAATGATTGTCCAGATGATTCAGCTTGTAGTGATGTTTTATACTTATTGGAACCATCTGTTATTAAATTGAATAAATTGATGAAAAGAGATCGTAATATTTTTTCTAGTTTACAGAGAAAAAAAATTATTTTGAATAAAAGCATGTTAACTAGCAAAGATGTTCCTGATTTCGAATATGAAGCTAGAACGAGGATTTTTTACAATATACCTCCGTTAGATGAAAGAAAAAGAAATCCTATTTTTGATGATTTTTTATCTAAATTGGAGTTAATTCCTAAAAAGACAGAAAAACGTGAATCTGGGAAAATATTTGGTTTATTTCGTAGGTAATATTGACAAACTATTTTTTTTAAGATAATATATATTTGATATTGAAGGAGAGGTATGTATGTTAGATTTATTTCAAATTGGTGATGTTGGAGTTGTTAACGATAATTGTGGTGGGTTAAGTCCTATCGTTAGAATTATTAAAAAGGGTGTATTTCCTATTGTTCAAATTGGTATTCCGATTTTATTAATTGTATTTGGAACTATTGATTTAGGTAAAGCCGTTATTTCTAGTGATGAAAAAGAAGTAAAAGAAGCTCAAAGTCGTTTGATTAAAAGATGTATTTATGCTGTTGCTATTTTCTTTATTACTACTTTAGTAACTTTAATAATGTCTTTAGTAGGTACTGGAGCTAGTGGTGGCGATGGTGAAGCTAATACTACTAGTTGGGCTGACTGTTGGAATAGTATTTAATGAGTTTATAAATTTAGATAGCAAAATAATTGCTATTTTTTTTTAATTTTGATATACTTATTCTGTATAATTGTTTATATGGAGTGGTGGCAATGAAATATATTAAAGTTTTTTTACTTATATTTATTTTTGGTTTGTTCTTTTTTGTTCCATATAATACAAAGGCTTTAGGAAAAGAAGTTGCTACTTGTAATTATGAGTTTTCCAATGAAAAAGGGAATCAAATTAAATTAAGTTATGATATATATTCTGATGGTAGTATTGGTCTTCCGTTTACAGATGGTAATTCTTATTCGGGAGATAGTAGGACATGGTATCATAGTGATAAATTTGCTGTTACATTTTATAATATTGCTAGAATTAATAGTTCTACTGTTACTTGTCCATCTATATATGTACAAGAAAATGATTTGGGTGTTACTGTATATCCTAATCCTGTATATAAAGATTCTTGCTCGGGAAGTTGTTATAATCTTACAGCAAAGTCTATTAAATTATCTAAAAGTGCTAAAAGTTCAGGTGTAAAGACTAAAAAGATTGTATCTACTTGTGCTGGATCTAGTATAGGATTTTATAATCGTAAAAGTTATGTTTTTCCATATTTTAGAATTTATTCTGATGGAACTAAAGAGTGGTCTATTAATGGAGATGGCTATGTACCTGTTACGAATGCTATTACTGGTACAGTAGATAATGAGAGTTTTTCTTTTACAGTTAACGATTCGCTTCTTGATTCTGTATTTTCATCTAGTAATGCCACTTGTCCAAGTACTATTTATCGGTGTGTAACTAAATCTAAAGATGGGTATTCTTATGAGTTGTCTACTGCTTTAAAATATTGTTCAAAAGATGATTTTAGTACTCGTGATGGACAAGCATTTGGTTCTAGTTACTATAATGCTGGCTATGGTGATCCTAGCAATGGTAGTAGTTCTGGTAGTGGAAGTTCTAATGATTCAATTGATATTGATGATTTACGAGATGATTTAAAGTCTTACGATAAAATTGATGATTGTGATTCTATTTTAGGTAGTACGAAGGATGAAGATTCTGTTGCTTGGCTACTACAACAAATTCTAAATTATGCTAAAATAATTGGACCTATTTTAGTTGCTATTTTAAGTAGTTTAGATTTTGCTAAAGCTATTATGGCTAGTGATGATGAAAATATGAAAAAAGCAGAATCAAAATTAATGATTCGTTTGATTTTGGCGGTTGCTTTATTTTTAATACCTACTTTAGTTAGTGTAATTTTAAATATTTTTGGAATAACTACGGATCAAATTTGTGGTTTGGAATAAAGGTTGGTGATATAAATGACTGATAATAGTGATGCTAATACAATAAATGATGTATTTCGAAGTTTAGGTGCTGCTATAAATCGTATTATTTATTTTTTACTTGGTATTATGTATCAAATTTTCTTTAATGTTTCAAGTGCTCAATTATTTGAAAGTGAAACGATTAAGAATTTTTATGGTCGTGTACAACTTATTATAGGAGTATTTATGGTTTTCAAACTTGCTATTAGTATTTTGCAAGGTATTATGGATCCAGAAAAATTCACTAATCCTAAAGATGGTTTTGGGAGTGTTATTACTAGGGTTATTATTTCGCTTGCTTTACTTACTGTGTTAGTCCCTATTAATGTACCAGATGCAGCAAATGCTAATTCTTTTGAGAAATACATTAATAATAATGGGCTTTTATTTGGTACGCTTTATTCATTGCAAGATAGGATTCTTTCTAATAATACTTTAGGAAGATTAATTCTTGGTACTACGGATTCAGCAACTACTGTATCTGATTCCGAAGCACAAGATGGTCTTACGGAGGCAGATAAACAAAACGAAAAGTTGGAGAAGTCTTCTCGTATTTTTACAGCGACAATTTTAAAATCATTTTTACGAATTAATTTGTTGCCTTCCGATGCTAGAAAAGATGATAAAGAGACAAATCAACAAAACTGGTATTGTGGAGATGATTTAAGTTCTGATGCTGAACAAGCTATAAATACATATAAACAATTAGATGTTGATCCCAGTACTTTATTAAGTAGTAGTTTGGTTACTATGGATTGCGATATCGGTGACTCCTGGGGAGAAAAAGCCGGTAATCTTGTTACTAAGCTTCCCGTTGTTGGTGGATTTTTTGGTATATTTGTTGGAAATGAAGGATATGTTTTTGCGTTTGAATGGGTCGGGTCTCTAATTATCGGTGCTATATTTTTGTTTATTTTAGTTGGATTTACTGTTGATATTGCGGTAAGATCAATTAAGCTTGCTATTTTGAGATTACTAGCTCCTATACCTGTTATTAGTTATATTGAACCTAAGTCTAGTCAAGATGGTGGAATGTTTTCTTCCTGGGTCAAAGCTTTGACATCGACTTATTTGGATTTATTCTTAAGATTAGCTATAGTTTATTTTGCTATATTTTTAATTCAAGATATGATTGCGAACGGTGTTGTTATTAATGAAGCTACTGGAATGGTAGGAATTATGTCTTTTATCTTTATTATGTTAGGATTGTTGATTTTTGCTAGAATGGCACCTAAATTTATTAAAGATGTATTAGGTGTAAAAGGCGGAGGTAATAATATTGGTCTTAGTGGAATGCTTGGTGGAGCTGCTGCACTTGTTGGTGGTGGTGGCCTTGCTGGTGCTGGAGCTGCTATGGTTAGTAATATGAATACTGCCAGCCAGGCTGCTGCAGAAGGAAAACAAGCACCACCTGCTTGGCAAACTGGTTCTGATTTAGCTGCTCAAATAAAAACAGGCGATCCTAAGGCTAAGGGTGGTGTCATAAATAATTTAAATGATAGACTTATGAGATCTGCTGGAATTAATCGTGCTAGAAAACTTTATGGAGTTACTTCTCGTGGATTGGATATGGCAAAGCAGGCAATGTTTGATCATGAGAGAAATCTTGGTGAGGAACAGGATAGATATGATCGCTTTGTTAAAGGTCAGATGGATCAAAACGAAGTTGATAATCTAGTTCAACAGTATGGAAGCAAAGAAAATGCACGTCAGGCATTAATGAGAAATGTACAGGATGCTAAGAAAAGATATGGAATGGCTAAAACACATTATGAAGATGCTAAACAGTTTGCAGATTCTCATCGTATTACACCTAATTTTGCCGAAGAACATCATCGTAGTTTAAGGGAAAGAGTTGGTGGTAATAGAAGAGATGATTTACAATCAAGAAACAATCGCTATTCAGCGCATCAACGTATATCAGATCGTATTGCTGGCTCTTATGAAAGCTGGGATCAACCTCATCATGTTAATGGTAATGAAAGAACAAATAATCGTTGGGATCCTAGTGTATATTCTAATACAGATTTGAATGATATTCATGGAGATTCTAATAATGATACTGATACTCCTAATACTGGGTGATAATTGATGGAATGAAAGAGAGTGTGATATTTAGTGAATTATTTAATACCTGCTAATACGAAGAGAGGACAATTGATTTTAGGGTTATTTAGGCCTTCTGATTTAGTTTTGTTTTTATGCGGAGTATTAGTTACAGTTATTTTGTTGGCGTTTTTGCCACTTACTAATACCTGGGTAACTATTTTGGTAGTTAGTCCTGCTGTTATTTGTGGATTTTTAGTTACTCCGGTACCTTATTACCATAATATTTTGAATGTTATTGTAGAGATGTATGAATTCTTTACTTCTGTTCAGACATATCATTGGAAAGGTTGGTGTTTCATGAATGAAAAAGAAAATCGTAGGAAGTAATTATACAGAAAATTGGTTGCCTGTTAAATCTATTCAAAATGGGATGATTATAACTTATGATAATTTAAAAATATCTGGAGTTAAAATTTCTCCACGTAATATTTTTATATTAGATATGCAATCTCAGGATAATGTGTTAATAAGTTTAAAAAACTTTTATAATATGATTGATTTTGAATTTTGGTTAGTTGTTGCAGATAGACCAGTTGATATATCTGTATATATGGCACAGTTACAGCTTTTATATAATGAAACACAATCACCAGCTATTCGTAAATTAATTATGCAAGATATTAATAAGGGTAATACTTTTATTAATAATAATATTGTTGATACAGAGTATTATTTCTTATTTAAAGAAAAAGATCCTGATCTTGTACAGAAGAAAGTTCGTATGTTGATTAATGGTTTAGCTAGTTGTGGGCTTAATGCTTCACAAACGTCTAATGACGATTTAAGAGTTATACTTGATAATTTCTTAAATGGAGGAAGAACTACTGAGTTTGGGACGGTGATGCCTGTATGAGTACAAGTTTAAGAAGCCAATTGGCACCTAAAGGGCTTAGTTTTAACCCTAGTGATTTTTTTATTAGTGATAAGTATGCAACTATTATGACAGTTGTATCGTATCCGAAATATATTTCTCCAGGATATTTATCATCACTTACTAATATGCCAGGTATTAAAGTTGTTATAAAACATATTCCTGTACCTTTCCAGACGATGTCTAAAATGTTAAATAGGCAAGTTGCTGATTTGAAAGAAAAGTATCAACATGAAAGAGATCAGACTATGCGTGAGAGATATCGTCAAGATGCTGAAAGTTTGGAATATTTTACTTCTATGCTTGCAGGTAGTCAGGCACGTATTTTTGATTTTCAGATGCACATTATGATTACTGCTGATACAAAAGAAGAGTTAGAGTTAAAGAAGGTTAATGTTAAAAACTATTTAGATGCGATGGAGTTAAAAGCTATTTCTCTTCGTTTTGAACAAGAGAAAGTGTTAAAGAGTATTTTGCCAATTTTCCCACCACAAGATATTGAACAAAGAATTGGTACTCCGATTCCATCTGTTACAATTGCGGCTATGTATCCTTTTATATTTGATAGTATTAAAGATCCAGGATTATCTACTTTATTAGGGGTTGATTTTTCTGGAGGAGTTATTTTGTTTAATCAATTTCTATATAAAATTCGTAAAGAAAATAACCGTAATAATGCTAATATGATTATTCTTGGTACATCTGGATCTGGTAAGTCTACGGCTGCGAAGGTTATGTTACGTACGCATATTAGAAATGGATGTCAGATTGTTGCGATTGATCCAGAAGATGAGTTACGTGAGATTACTCAAACTTATGGAGGAGATACTATTGATATTGGTAAAGGTGGAGAATTTGGTTTAATTAATCCTTTGGAAATTGTTATTGATGCTGATGAAGAAGAAATTAAACAAGGACTTGGCTATACTGTTTTGACACGTACTTTACAGTTTTTAAAAGCATTTTTAACTTATTATGATCCAACGATTGAAGAAGATGTTTTGACAATGTTTAGTGATGTTGCACAAGATACTTATAAACGTTTTGGAATTGATTTTAATTCTGATTTTTCGAGATTTACTTCCAATGATTATCCGACTTTTTCCGATGTTTATGCTACTATTAAGGGTCGACTTATGTCTATGACTGAGCAGACTAAAGAACGTGATGTTATGGAGCGATTGGAATTAAAGATTCGTCCTATTACTAAGGAGTTACGCTTTTATTTTGATGGTCATACAACTATTAGTCGTGATAGTGACTTTATGGTATTTAATATTAAAGAGTTAATGAATACTGATTCTAATATTAGAGATGCTTTATTCTTTAATGTATTAAAGTATGCCTGGGGATTATGTTTGGATTTTAATGTGGATACTATTTTGTTAGTTGATGAAGCACATGTATTACTTGGTTCTAATAATAGATTGGGAGCAGAATTCTTGGCTCAAGTACAAAGACGTGCTCGTAAATATAATACGGGAACTATTATCATTACACAACAACCAAGTGATTTTGCTGATCCAGGTGTTATTATGCATGGTAAAGCGATTTTTGATAATGCTTCTTATTATTTAGTTATGGGATTAAAGAAACAAGCAGTTGAAGATTTAGGTTTGTTAATTGATTTAAATGATAGTGAAAAGGAGAGTATTAAACGGTATTCTCAAGGTGAAGCGTTATTTGTTTGTGGAAATAGACGTATGAGAATTAATGTTGCAGTAACTAAGGAAGAATTAGATTCCTTTGGTTCTGGTGGTGGTTTTTAGTAGTTGAGTTTAGGTGGTGATGTTTAGTGTCAGTATTAAAAGGTAATAATTTACATGATAACCGTGTTGTTCATAATAATGATAATAACCATGGTAATAATGGAAATAATGCTAGTAATGGTAATGTTGGTAGTAGTACTCAATCTACTGGTACTAAGCAATCTTCACCATATCAAGCTAATCATGCTGATAAAAAAGTACAAGAGAATAATGCAACGAAAAAGGCTCTAAAAACAGGAGCTAAAGGTGCTGCGACTGCCTTGGGTTCTCCTGCTGCTGGAAAAGCAGTTGATTTAGTCAGTAAGACAAAAGCAGGAGATAAAGTTTTAAATAAAGGTGCAGAAATATTAAATCGTATTCCCGGTATGGGTAAAACGATGAAAAAACTAGATGATAAAAAAGTATTAGATGCTGCCGATAAGGCAGTTGATATTGCTAGTGCAAATCCACAGAATGCTGCTGGTGGAGCGGCACAAGCTGGGAAAAATGTAGCCAATGGTGCTGATGCAGCTCAGAAAGGCGCAGAAGGAGCAGAAGGTTCTTCAGGACTTTTAGATAAATTTAAACCTTCTAAGCCTAATTTTTTAAATAATGATTCGGATAAGTCTGATGACTCTAATGGATCTGGGAAATCTGGTTCTTTTGAGCTATCTGGAACAATTTTAAAAAATCCTGCAGTTAAAATAGGCCTTATTTTTTTTGTTGGTTCTTTTGCTTTAATCTTGTTTATTGTTTCTGCTGCTCAAGCTGGTGGCATTTTCTCTGGTTATGATGATGCCTTTGGAGTTAGTGCAGCAACCGGAGGAGAAACTGGTGGAGTTGATTATTCTTCATCTGATCCAAAAGCACAGGCTTTTTTTGACCGAGTTAAAGATGTTAAAAATAGTTTTCAAGCAACAGGTAAATCTTTTAATGCAGTTTATATTTCTGCTGTATTTAGTGTTTTAAATCAACATGGTGCTAAACTTTCCTATGATGACATGACAACTGGAGTTATTAGGGAAATTGCTAATGCTATGTTTGAGGGAAATTCTTTTAGTGAGGATGCATTTAAAGAAAATTTAGTAAATGATATTTTTCCTAAGTATATTCCTGGAAAGGATGATTCCATTTATGAAGCCTGGGCTGATGATGTATTTGATTATTATGATAGCTATTATAGTTTGATTGGATCAACTGCTTCTAATTGTGCAAGTTTAGGATCTTGTGTTTATGAGATTAAAGGTTTTTATATCTCTAGGCGAGGAAATGTTGCTCAGGCTATGACAATTAGCGATTTACAAGTACGGTTGATGGAATGTGGTGGTAAATATGGCTCAGGTAATTGGAATACTCCGTTATCTGGTGAAGAGTTAGTTCCATTTGAACAGTATGTTTTAGGTGTTGCTTATCAGGAAATTGGTCCAGATGCTCCAGATGAAGCTATTAAAGCACAAATGATTGCGGCAAGGAGTTTTTCATTAGCACGACCTCTTGCTATGGGAAATGCTAATGGTAAAAAGTTGGAACAAGAAAATGGTCAATGGATATTACAGTTATCTTCTTGTGTTGCTGACCAAGTATATTGTAATCCAAATTTAGGATGTTCTGCTATGAATGATGGAACACAATATGGTACTGTTCGTAGTGGGGTTGACCAAGCAGTTAAGTTTAAAGATCCTTTGCCTGCAGATCATAAAATGCGAACCCTTGCCAATGAAACCATGGGTGAGGTTTTGGTTAATGAACAAGGTAATATTTATTACACTGATTATGCACAGAGTATTCAAGATAAATTTAAAAATCTTGCTAATCGAGGGCTAAATTATAAGCAAATTCTTTTACAAGTATATGGGGATTCTAGTGATATTCAGAAAATGAGTTGTAATACTGGATCTGGTAGTGGATGTAGTAGTACTGGTAGTACAGGTCCTTATTCTGGATGGAAACAGAGTGATCCTGCTTGGGGGTCTATTACGATTGGTAATACAAATAAGACAATAGCTGGTGTTGGATGTTTGGCTACTTCTATTTCTATGTTGATTGCTAAAAGTCAAGTAGAAACAACGGTTGATGGTGATTTCAATCCGGGTTCTTTTGTCAAGCGTTTAAATCAAACTGGGGGATTTTCTGGTGCGTTATTAAATTGGAGTGCGGTTAGTAATGCTGCTCCTAATTTCAAATTTGTACAAAAAATATCTGTTGCCGGACAGTCAAAAACACAAAAATTACAACAGATTCGAAATTTAGTTAATCAAGGATATTATGTAGTTGTAGAAGTTAAAGGTAATACTGGAGAACACTGGGTTGCTGTTGATTCTGTTGATGGAGATAAAGTTACTATGATGGATCCAGGTAGTCAGGCTACTGATATGTGGAATAGGTATAATTGGTCTAATACTAGTACCGTTGCTTATTTTAGAGTAACGTCTTAGGAGAGAAGAGTATGAAAAAGGGAAAGTTTAAATATATTGTAATTATTGTTTTATTGGTTATTTACTGTGCGGGAATGTATTTAGTTTTTGGTGTTGATGAAGCGAAAGAGAGAAAGGCATCTACAACTTTGCTAGTAGGAGATTCTGCTGTTTGGAATTATTCTTCTAGGGAGTGGATGAATATTTCTAGTCAAGAGATGCTTTCTTCTTTTGATTGGCAAGAATTTCATACTTATGTTGATAATCAATATTTTGGTGATTATTATGTTTGGTTAGATGAACAATGGTATTTATTTGATAGTAATAGAGATGCTGTTTCTTATCAGGGAAATTTATTTGCATATAAAGCAGATTTTGAAATGGATATTCTTCGTTTTAATACTGTAGATATTACAGACTTTACTTATGTGCAAGAAGTGTTGAAAAATTATGGTTTAGATCCTAATTCTCCTCATACTTTAGCAACTGTTTCTTCTTTTGATTTTGATAAGGATGGTGTTTTAGAAAATTTTTATGTAATTAGTAATGTATTTGCAACAGATTTCTTTCCAGATAAATATTTTTCTTTTGTTTTTATGGTAGATAATAATAATATTAATGTACTTTATGAAGATATGGATGTTAATGATGGTACTAATGGTTGTAAACCTAATATTTATACTGTAGCAGATGTAGATAATGATAATAATTATGAAATTATTCTTATGTGTTCTAGATATAGTAATCAAACACCAATTACTATGTTATATGAATATCAAGATGATTCATTTAAAATTGAAATTTCTAATCAATAATTAATGACGATATTTAATTTTGATGATATAATATTTGGCGAAAGGGAGTAATCATATGAAATTTAAGTTTAGAGCAGATCCAGAAGATATTTTAATGTTTGTATTATTTGCTATCTTTTTATTATATATTGTATGTATTGGAGTTTTAAATTTATCTTCTTTTGCAACAGAAGGATATTTATATGGACTTAATCCATTTCCTGCTTTCGGCCCTAAATATATTGCTGCTACGTTAACTTTTTATTTTCTTGCTTTAGGAGGATTATTAGTTAGTGTTAGTTCGTATTTTTTTGAGCGTGAAAAGGGATTTGGTATTACTACAGATAAAAAGGATAAAGGATATTCTAGATGGGCTAAAGAAAAAGAAATTAAACCAGAGTTAGAGCGTGTGGAGATTAGGCAAGAAAATTCAAGTGCTGCCGGGGTTCCTTTAATTCTTAATGAGAATGAAATGTGGGTAGATAATGGAGAGTATCATTCTTTGGTTATTGGTGCTACTGGTTCAGGTAAAACTCAAACTGTTATTTTACCTCTTGTACATAGTTTGGCAAAAGCTAAGGAATCTATGATTATTACTGACCCTAAGGGTGAAATTTATGAAAAGACAAGTAATATGCTTCGAGCTCGTGGTTATCAAATTTTGCTTTTGAATTTCCGTGATCCTCAAAATGGTAATGCTTGGAATCCTATGTCTTTACCATATCAGATATATAAATCGGGTAATCAGGATAAAGCAATTGAGCTTTTGGATGACTTGGCTTTAAATATTTTGTATGATGAATCGAATCAAAATGCAGATCCTTTCTGGGAAAAGACTTCTGCAGACTATTTTTCAGGTGTTGCGTTAGGTTTGTTTGAAGATGCAAAGGAAGAGGAAATTAATATCAATAGTATTTCTTTAGCTACTACTGTTGGAGAGGAAAAGTTTGGTGGTAGTACTTATATTAAAGAATACTTTAATGCGAAAGATCCTTCTAGTGCAGCAGCCATTAATGCTTCTAGTACTATTATGGCACCAACAGAAACTAAGGGAAGTATTTTATCTGTATTTAAACAGAAAGTTAAATTGTTTGCCTCTCGTGATAATTTAAGTGAGATGTTATCTCATAGTGATATTGATTTAGCAAGTATTGGTCAAAGACCTACTGCAGTATTTATTGTAATTCAAGATGAAAAGAAAACGTATCATTCTCTTGTTACAATTTTACTAAAACAAATATATGAAACCTTAATTGCTGTTGCACAAGAACATGGTGGAAGTCTTCCTGTTCGTACTAATTTCTTACTTGATGAGTTTGCTAATATGCCACCTTTAAAGGATGTTACTACTATGATTACAGCAGCTCGTTCTAGACGTATTCGTTTTACTATGATTATTCAGAATTTTGCTCAGCTTGATCAAGTTTATGGTAAAGAAAATGCAGAAACTATTCGTGGTAACTGCGGTAATATTATTTATTTGATTACAACGGAGTTAAAGGCGTTAGAAGAAATATCTAAGATGTGTGGTGAGGTTAAGTCTAAAAAAGATGAAAAGACTGCTTCTACACCTCTTGTTACGGTATCTGATTTGCAACGTATGAAACAGTTTGAAGTTATTATTTTACGTATGAGAAAACAGCCTTTTAAAACAAAATTTACTCCATATTTTAAACTTGATTGGGGACGTAAGTATCCACAGGCTGATTATCCAGTTCGAGAGAAACAACCGGTTCATACTTTTGATATTAAGGAATTCGTTAAAACGCAAAAGAAGAAAAAGTTATTAGAAATGATGAATGCAGCTGATAAAAATGGAGGAGGTAGTAATCCTAATGCTATGTTTGGTGGTGGAATGCCTCCGATGGGTGGTAGGTCACCATTTGGTGCGAATCCTAATGCTATGATGGGTGGTGCTCCTCGTCCTAATCCTATGCCTCAAGGTAATCCGTTTGCACCATCTATGGGTAATGTTCCTAATCCTAATAGTTTGCCAAGTGGTATGATGAGTAATCAACCTAGAAATACTACTCCAAATGCTATGCCATCAAGTATGAATTCTCCTATTCCTAATGGAGTAAATCCTTTTGGTGGTGGAGTACCTTCTGGAGTGGCTCCAACTCCAACGCAAGCTCCGGCCTCAGCACCATCTACTAATCCATCTTTATCATCTTCTGCTTCTAAAGATGAGGGAAATTTATTTGATGTTGATGAGTTGGTTCGTAAAATAGATGCTAAAATAGCAGAACTTGAAGAAGAAGAAAAACAAAATGCAGCAAAGAATGAAAAGGAATCAAAAGATAATAATGAGAAGAAGAAAAAAACAGAAGTTAAAGAGTCACCTAAAGAAGAAACTAAAAAGGTTGTTCAAAATACTTCTAAGAAACCTTTTGTTCCACAAGATGTACAACAGGAAAAATCAGGTGAAGATGCAAAAGAAGCAGTAGTAACTCCTGTTTTGAATAATTTAGTATTAGATGATGAAGATGAGGATGATGATGAATTCTTTGATGATTTCTTCGATAATTAGGAGGTATATTTATGGGTACAAATTTTAATGTCGGTAGTTTTAATGCTATTAATACTAATGAACCTAAAAAATCAAATTCAAAAAATGGTAAGGGTTCTAATGAAGATTTAAGAAAAAGATTGATGTTGATGGGAGCAGCTATTTTAGGTGGAGCCATAGTTTTATTTTTACTTTTATTTCTTTTATCTCTTTTTATGAATAAGAATTATACTTATGATGATATAGAAAATATTATGGTTAGTGCTGCTGAAAGTTATTTTTCAGATCATCCTAAAAGACTTCCTCAATCAGATACTCAAAGAGTAGAAATTGATGTAGATACTTTGGTTGCTTCTGAATATATGAAAGAGATGGTTGATTATACAGGTGAAGAAATTACTTGTTCTGGAAAAGTTTCTGTTCAAACAAATGGAAATGATTATTTATATACTCCAAGATTAGATTGTGGGGAGGATTATGTTACACAGTCTTTACGAGAAGTTCTTACTAAAAAGGTAGTAACCGAAGGTTATGGATTATACGAAGTAGGGGATAGCTATGTTTATCGTGGTGAGGATGTTAAAAATTATCTTCAATTAGATGCGTCATTATGGAGAATTGTTAAGGTTACTGAAGACGGAGAGATAATGTTGATTTTAGAGGATAAACCTTATAGTTCTGTAGCCTGGGATAATCGTTATAATTCTCAAATTGGTTATAATATTGGTATTAATACTTATTCTACTAGTCGAGTTAAAGAGTCTTTAGATAAATATTATAAGAGCAAATATAATGAAAATTCTAGTTTTAAGTCTGAGGCTATATTAAGTGATGATGATCGTAGTAAAACTGTTACTTTTGATTTGTGTACTGGTAAAAGAAGTACATCGGATACTACGAAAGATAACTCTGTTGAATGTGCTGAGATTTCTGAAGGTCAAAAAATTGGTTTGCTTACTGCTAGTGATTATATGATGGCAAGTATTGATACTAATTGTAATACGATTCTTAATCAAACGTGTCAGAATTATAATTATTTAGTTACTGATTATAAGTGGTGGTTAGTTACAGCTACTGCTAATTCAACAAAAGAAGCTTATGGTGTTGATGGTGGAGTTGTTGAAAGTATTAATACATCTAGTTATATGTATCCTAGAGCAGTTATTATGTTAAATAGTAATGTGTTATTTAAAAGTGGTAAAGGTACTGTTAATAAACCATATAAAATAAAATAGGAGTCTGTTATAGTAATAGATTCTTTTTTTTCATATTTTATATTAGGTGATGTATTATGAAAATTACAGTAGATGAATTACTTTCTTTCAAAGGCAAGATATATTTAATCGATATTAGAGATCAGGAAAGTTATGATAAAGATCATATTCCTGGTGCTAAGAACATTTCTAGTTCGGAATTAATTTATCATCCTTCTTTATATTTAGATTATCATAATACCTATTATATTTATTGTGATATTGGATATATTAGTGAAGATGTTTGTAGGAAATTAAGCATGCGTGGATATCATGTTATATCTATTATTGGTGGATATCAGAATTACTTGTTAAAGAAATAGATTTGTACTATAATAGTAGCAGGTGATAGTAATGGAGGTAGTAAATTCTTTCGTTGATTTTTGCACTAATTTTATTAGTGAAGGCGGATTGTTATTTGGTTTTTTACTTATTTTATTAGAGTCTTTTTTACCTATTTTACCATTAGGTGTTTTTGTTGCTTTAAATGTTAATGCCTTTGGAGGTTTTATTGGAATTATTTTGTCTTGGATGGCTACTTGTTTAGGATGCTTTATTGCTTATACTTTTTTTTCTTTTCTTTCTGATAAATTTTTATCGAGAGTATTATCTAAGAAAACTCTTCGGCAGGTAGATAAGGCAATTCATAAGTTTCAGAAAATTTCTTTTTCTAATTTAGTTTTAGTAGTAGCTTTACCTTTTACTCCAGCTTTTTTAGTTAATATTATTTGTGGTATCGCTAGAGTAAGTAGACGTAAATTTTTATTTTCTATTATTATTGGGAAAGTATTTATGATTATATTTTGGGGATATGTTAGTAAAAGTCTTATTGAAAGTATGACTGATATTAATACTATTATTATTGTTTCTTTGATGTTATTAGTGGCATATATTGTATCTAAAATAGTTAGTAAGAAAGTTGATTTAGAGTAAGGAGGATGTTTTTTGGATTATATTATAATAGGATTATTGATTGTTATTTTAATTTTAGTAGTAGTTTCATTATTTAAAAATATTAATGAGAGTAATATTACAGAACGATTAGGTCGCTTAGAAGTTAATTTGATGAAGGAGATGGGAGATTTTAAGAGTGATTTATCTCGTAGTATGAATGAGGATTTTTCTAAATTAAATGAGCAGGTTGAAAAGAGATTACTTGCGGTTAATGATAAGGTAAATGAACGTCTTGATCAAAATTTTGAAAAAACAAATAAAACTTTTATGAATGTGATTGAACGATTATCAAAAATTGATGAAGCACAAAAGAAGATTGAGACTTTGTCTACGGATATAGTTGGTTTGCAGAGTATTTTAACAGATAAGAAAACCAGAGGGATTTTTGGTGAGGTTAATTTAAAACATATTTTGAGTAGTGTTTTTGGAGAAAAGAATGATTCTATTTTTCGCTTGCAATATACGCTTAGTTCTGGGGCAATAGCTGATTGTGTTTTGTTTGCTCCTAAACCTCTTGGAACAATAGCTATTGATTCTAAATTTCCTTTAGAACATTATCAGATGATGGTTGATAAAACCCTATCACAAGTAGCACGTGATAATTATGAAAAAATGTTTAAACAGGATATGAAACGTCATATTGATGCTATTAGTAGTAAATATATTATTCCTGGAGAAACAGCGGATCAGGCTATTTTATTTTTACCTGCGGAAGCAATTTTTGCTGAGGTGAATGCTTATCATCCAGATATTATTGAATATGCTTATAAGAAACGTGTTTGGATTACTAGTCCAACAACATTAATTTCGACACTTACTGTGATTGAAATGATTATAAAAAATATGGAGCGTGATAAATATACTTCAGTAATTCACGAAGAGTTAAATAAGTTGGGACTTGAGTTTGCAAGATATAGGGAACGATGGAATAAACTTGCTCGAAGTATTCAAACAGTAAATAAGGATGTTGAAAATGTATCTATTACAACAGATAAGATTTCTAAGAAATTTGATACTATTAATCGTGTAGAAGTAGAAACATTGGAAAACAAAGATGAGTAGCGTCTTTGTTTTTTTATTATTTATTTTTGCATATTTTTTAATAATATTAGTATACTAAAAATAGATTGGTCATAAGGTTTATTATGAGATGTTTTATGTTGTTTTTTATAGGATTTATATTAATGATAGTTGGTTGTACTTTTTCTATTTTATATTTCAATTTATTTGTTTTTGGATATAGTTTAGGTGAGTATCTTTTGTTTTTATTACAAAGATGGGAATGTTATTTTTTTGTCCTTGGCCTTTTTTTGATAATTATTTCTTTTATTCGAAAGGAGAAAAAATTATGATTTATATTTATGATTTGTTGCTTAATTTTCAGGATTCTGATCGATTGGTTGAGTTTTTTGAATGGTCTTTGCATGATAGTTTAGATCATGTTAAAAGAATACCAATTGTTAGAATTCCTAGTGTTGATATGGATCATTTTTGTTTTTCTGATATTTTAGTTGAGACTAATTTTTTAAATAAAATCAAAGGTAAAACTTTACTTTATAAAAAGAAAAAAACTATTTTTTATAGTTGTTTGTTTTGTGATTTGAATAGGGTTGTCGCAGTTGAATTTTCTAGTAAAGGTAAAGTTATTGCTAGAAGTTGTTTACTTTTGGATGAAGAGGAGGAAGTTATTGATAGTACTAGAGGGTTAGAAGAAGAAAGAATTTCTTATAAGGTATTGAAAAAAAATAATAGATGTTCATTTTTGACAAGAGAAGAGGAGTTTCAAAGAAAGTATTTACAGCAAGAGATGAATTCTTTATTTAAAAGTAAAAATGTTGATAAATTAAGTTATTTATATGAAGAGGTTTTTGGTAAGGATAATTTATCTTTTGTGTCAAGATATGATAGATTAATGGATGATTTAACTAATCATTTTGATTGTCGTTATCGGAAGTTATTTAAAATTGTACGTCTTAGTTATTCAAAAAAATAAGCATCCACTGGGATGCTTTAATAGTCTATTTTCATTGCTTTTTTTACTGATTTCATTTGTTGTTCTGCTTTTTCTTTTGCTTTTTCTGTTCCGTTTTTTAATATATCGTTTATAATTTCTGGATGTTGTTCATAATATTTTCTTTTGTCTTGGATTGGTTTTAAAAATTCATTCATTGCTTTAATTAATTCTTTTTTGCATTGTACACATCCACGTGTTCCTTTTTTACATTCATTACAGATTTTTTCTTTATTTTCTTTTGTATTTACCAAATCGTGATAATAATATACCATACAAATATCTGGATTTGCGGGATCATCTTTTTTTATTTTTTGAGGGTCTGTTACTGCTTTCATAATTTTTTGATTTATAACTTCTTCTGTATCATTTAAGAAGATGGCGTTACCTAGACTTTTTCCCATTTTATCATTACCATCTAGACCTTTTACTCTTTTTGCCTCACTTAATATGGCTTCTGGTTCTTTTAATGTTTCACCGTAAATAGAGTTGAATTTTCTAACAATTTCACGGCATTGTTCTAATAGTGGAAGTTGATCTTCACCTACTGGAACTAACTCTCCGTTGAAGGCAGTGATATCTGCAGCTTGTGATACAGGGTATCCTAAGAAACCATAAGTGATTGACTCTCCATTATTACCAAATAATTCTTTTTTTTGAGCTATTTCTGTTTTTACAGTTGGATTTCTTTCCAGTCTAGCAACGGTTACAAGATTAGAATAGAAAACTGTTAATTCAGCAATTTCTGGTATTTTTGATTGAATAAAGAAATTTACTTTGTCAGGATTTAAACCTGTTGATAATAAGTCTATAGTAATCTCTGTTACATTTCTTCTTACTTTTTCGGGATTGTTAAAATTATCTGTTAAGGCTTGTACATCGGCAATTTCTAAATAAAAGTCATAGTCGTTTTGCAATTTTAAATAGTTTTGACAAGCTCCAAAATAGTGCCCTAGATGGAGATTTCCCGTAGGCCTTAGTCCTGTTAAAATAGTTTTTTTCATTTTATCACTTTCTTTCTTTTTTTATTGTAGCATATTTTTTTAGAGAGAAAAAGAAATTTCATCCTTTTCTTTTTATGTCTTTTTGTCTTAAGGTAGTAGAAAATTTTCTTTTGTCAATTTTAGATAAACTGTTGTTTTCTTTAAGTTTGTAAGGTATAATATAAGACGTTGGAGGGATAGAAATGGCAAAAAAAGAAACAGAAAAATTAGAAAAAACAACTGTAAAAGAAGAAACAAAAGGAAAAACAAAGAAAGATACTAAAAAGAATGTTCATGAAGTAGTTATTAAAATAGATGGTGAGGCTTGGATTAAGGCCTTAGATCAAGCTTTTCAGAAGAAGCAAAAAACTGCTAAAGTGGATGGTTTTAGAAAAGGTAAAGTGCCTAGAGAAATTTATGAAAAACATTTTGGAAAAGAGTCTTTATTTATTGATGCTGCAGATAGTGTGTTACAAAATGCATATACTAAAGCAATGGAAGAGTCTAAGTTAGTACCTGTTGTTCAACCTGCTGTCGATTTAAAAAGTTTAAATGAAGATGGTGTGGAATTTACTTTTAAGATTATTACTAAGCCAGAGGTAAAGGTTAAAAAATATAAAGGATTGAATATTAAACCTGAGACTGTTGAAGTAACTGAGGAAGAAGTTAATCATGAACTTGAGCATTTATTAGAAAGATATACGGAACTTGTTACTAAAGAAGATGGCGTTGTTGAAGATGGTAATACTGCTGTTATTGATTTTGAAGGATTTAAAGATGGTGTTGCTTTTGATGGTGGAAAAGGCGAAAATTATTCTTTAGAGATTGGTTCCCATACTTTTATTCCTGGATTTGAAGAACAAGTGATTGGAATGAAGACAGGAGAAGAAAAAGAAATTGAAGTAACTTTTCCTGAAGATTATGGGTCTAAGGATTTAGCTGGTGCTAAAGCTACATTTAAAGTTACTGTTCATGAAGTAAAAGAAAAGAAAAATAGAGAATTAGATGAAGATTTCTTTGAAGATTTAGGAATGGAAGGCGTTAATTCTGAAGAAACCTTAAAAGAAGAAATAAAAAAATCAATTTCTGCTCAAAAAGAGATGGATGCAGAAAACAAATATATTGATGCAATTTTAGAAGAGGTATCTAAGAATGTAGAAGTAGATATTCCTGAAGAAATGGTTGAAGAAGAAGTTAATCGTTTGATGGGACGTTTTGAAGAACAAATGAAAATGCAAGGAATATCATTGGATTTATATTATCAATTTACACAATCTAGCGAAGCTGATCTTAGAAATCAATTAGAAAAAGAAGCATATTCTAATGTACTTTATCGTTTGATGTTAGAAGAAATTATGAATCTTGAAAAAATCGAAGTATCTGTAGAAGAAGCTGAAAAAGAAGCTGAAGAGTTAGCTAGTAAGTATCAGATGGAAAAAGATGAGTTCTTAAAACAATTTGGTGGTATTGATATGATTCAATATGATTTAGAGATGAGAAAGACGATTGAGTTATTGAAAGACTTTAATAAGTAAATTAAAAGGTAGTACATAGTACTATTTTTTAATTGCCAAATTTTGAAAAATTAAAGTAATTTCTTGATGTAGGAACTTATTTATTATATAATAGTAAACAGTATTTCAAATTTGGAGGTGGACTATCTATGAATAATCAAAAACTAGCAGTTTTAGTTTTAAATGACGTAGTGGTCTTTCCAAAAAATGAGGTTCGAATAGAGTATGATGATTCTTTTGAAAAAGCTAGTATTGATTATGCAGATGCCACTGATGATAAATATTTAGTGATTGTTAATCCAATTAATTCTGATTATGTATCAGATGTGACTTCTTTACCTAGTTATGGTGTTTTAGGACAGTTAAAATTAAAATTGAATGTGCCAAATGGGAAAACTAGAGTAGTAATTGAGGGAGTTCGTCGGGTTGAGGTTTTTAATTATTTTTATCATGATGATTTTTATCAGGCTGATATTAATGAAGTTTTTATTGATTCTTCTTTAGATGATAAAAATTATTACAATCTTTTGATGAAATCTTTAGATAAATATATTGAAAAGGCTCCATATATGAGTAATGCTGTTATTAGTCAATTAGATACAGTAGACACTTTAGATGAGCTTTGTGATTTGGTTGGTTCTTTTTTACCTGTTGATTATGAAAAGAAAAAAAGATATGTTTTGGCTGTTTCTCCTATAGAACGTGCTAGATTATTAATTGAGGATATGAATGAAGAATTGAAGTTTCTTGATTTAGAGAGAAAAATAGAAAGTGAAGTGGAGGATGAACTTGAAAAAAGTCAAAAGGAGTATTTTTTAAGAGAAAAACTTCGTGTTATTAAAAGAGAACTTGGTGATATTAATAGTAAAGAAGATGAAATAGAACATTTAAAAAAACGACTTTCTAAATTAAAGTGTAATTATAAAGTGAGAGAAAAAATAAAAAGTGAAATTTCTAGATATGAGGCTATTAGTAATCATTCTCCTGAAGTTGGAATGATTCGTGATTATTTAGATTGGATGCTTTATTTACCTTGGAATATCTATACTAGAGATACTAAAGATTTAACTAAAGTAGAACAAATTTTAAATTCTACTCATCATGCTTTAGAAGATGTTAAATCTCGTATTTTAGAGTATTTAGCGGTGAAGCAGAATACTAATAATTTAAGAAGTCCAATTCTTTGCTTAGTAGGTCCTCCAGGAGTTGGAAAAACTTCTTTGGCTTTGAGTATTGCTGAAAGTTTAGGTAGAAAAACTGCAAAGATTAGTGTTGGTGGTATTAATGATGAAGCGGAGATTGTAGGGCATCGTCGTACTTATATTGGCGCTAATCCAGGTCGAATTATTCAAGGAATTCGTAAAGCAGGTACTGCTAATCCTGTATTTATTATTGATGAGATTGATAAGATGACTAAAGATATTAAGGGAGATCCTGCTAGTAGTTTGTTAGAAGTATTGGATCCTGAGCAAAATAGTAAATTTTCTGATCATTATATTGAAGAAGAATTTGATTTATCTAAAGTTTTATTTATTGCTACAGCTAATTATATTGAACAAATCCCTTATGAACTTCGAGATCGTTTGGAAATTATTGAACTTAGTAGTTATACAGAATATGAAAAGTTAGATATTGCAAAGAGTCACTTGATTCCTAGAGCGTTGGAAGAACATGGACTTACATCATTACAAATTCAAATTGATGATGAGGCTATTTTGAATATTATTCGTTATTATACAAAAGAAGCAGGTGTGCGTGAACTTGATCGAATGATTGCCGCCTTGTTTAGAAAAATTGTAAAGAAAGTGTTATTAGAAAAAGAACAGTTTTTTTATCATATTCAGGCAAGTGATTTGGAAACTTTTCTCGGTAAGAGAAAGTTTAGTTATGAACGAATTGGTAAAAGCTGCGAAGTTGGTGTTGTTAATGGTATGGCATATACAGCATTTGGAGGAGATATTTTACCTATTGAAGTTACTATGTTTCCAGGTAAAGGTGAGCTTATTCTTACTGGATCTTTAGGAGATGTTATGCAAGAGTCTTGTCAAATTGCGTTTAGTTATATTAAAGCAAATGCATCTTCTTTTAATATTAGTTGTAATGATATTTCTGGTAATGATATACATATTCATTTCCCAGAAGGTGCTGTTGCTAAAGATGGTCCGTCTGCTGGTATTGCTATTACGACAGCGTTGATTAGTTTGTTTAAAAATAAAGCTGTTGCAAATAATATTGCAATGACTGGGGAAATTACTTTGCGAGGTAGAATTCTTGAAATCGGTGGACTAAGAGAAAAAGTTATTGGTGCTCATCGAGCAGGAGTTCGAAATATCATTTTGCCACGGGAAAATCAGAATGATTTGGAAAAAATTCCTGAGGAAGTTAAAAGTGATATATCGTTTACTTTTGTGGATAATTATAATGAAGTTTATGATAATTTATTTGGTGGTGAATCTGATGATACAGACTCAAAATAATGGTCAAATGATTTCTATGGAAGAATCTATTGATGTTTTGTCTTTGAAAAACTATTTGGTAGGAAGTTCTTCTTCGGATATTTGTGATATATGTATGGATAAAGATAAATATAGAACAGTTATTCATACTGCTAATATTCTTATGGATATAGAACCTAATTTTTTAGCTTTAGATGAATCTTTTTCTAAAAAACTTTTTGATGTAATGTCTACTTATCGTTATCAATATGATGATTCGGTTATTCGTCAATATAATAATGAATTAATTTATAAATTAAATACTATTAAAAGTTTAACTAAACGTGAAAAGCGAAAAAGGACTGATTATTATAAATGGCCACAAGATAATAAAAGGAATCAAGGATATGATAGTTTAACATCTTTTCTCTGGGCTAATGCACATGATATAATTATATATTATACTTTAGCAAACCAAGGTAGGGTTCCTAGAAATTTAAGTAAGGAGGTTGTTCCTTCTTTGAATTTTCTTATGAATGTTTATCCAAATATATTTGAAAATGATGTCTTTTATGCTAATGTGTTACAATATTTAGATAGTCATTGTCATAGTATTTTTCATAGGAAGAGGGAAGATTTCGATGTGACTAGTCATAAATTGAGAAAAATGAAAAAACTTTAATGTAGAGAACTTAAATAGTTCTTTTTTTTTCATATTCTTTTTTTGTTTTCATATACTTTTTTAGGAGGGATTTGATGCAAAAAGTTATTGCTTTTGATAAAAATTTAGAGTTTAAAACTATGGTTGGTGAAATTACATCTATTTCATTAGATCAACAATTATCTTTTTCTGATGATAGTACTATATCTGGTGAGTTGATTGTATCTGGTAAGTATAAATTAACAGCTGCATCACGATTGGAAGAGGATTTTATTTTTCATTTACCTATTGAAATAGTTCTTACAGAAAGATTGGAATCAAATAATAGAAAGGCTTCTATAGAAGATTTTCGATATGAGATTCGAGATGATGATACTTTAGATTGTCATATTGAGCTTTTAATTGAAGGAGTAGAAGTCATTGATGTTGAAGATGATACAGATGATGAAGAAGATAAAGAAGATAAAGAAGATATGGTAAACTCTATTGAAGAGAGTACTATTATGAAAGATAATAAGGAGGAGATTTTAGAAGAAGAACATCCTGATATACAACCAGTATTTCCTAGCATAGAAGTTGAGCAGTTACGAAGTAGGGAATGTGACTCAGAAATTGAAAAAGATTCTAAATCTGATGATGTTGCTATTTCAGAGAAGAGTGTGGATACTAGTTCTGATGTGGTGGATAATGCAGTTGAAAATCAGGATGTTGGTTCTTTATTTTCTTCTTTTAAAGATAGTGATGAAACTTATGCAACTTATTCTGTTTATATTTTTAGGCAAAATGATACTATTGAGTCTATTATGGACAAGTATCAAGTTACCAAAGAAGAGTTAGAGAGTTATAATGATTTATCTAATTTAACCATAGGTTCTAAATTGATTATACCAACACATAGTAATGAGTAATTTTGATATTTATAAGTATTCTTATATTAAAGGTAATAAAATTATAGAGACTTCTAAAGGAAAGTTTGTGATTACTCCTAAGTGTAATGATAAGATGAAAATTTTTAGTTATTTGGAGCAACGTGATTTTCCTTTTTTCTTACCTATGGAAAATTCTAGTAGAGATTCCTATGAAGTTTATCCTTATGTTGAAGATGATATGGAATCTTCTGATAAGGCAGTCGATTTAATTCATATTTTAAGTTTATTACATATAAAAACAACTACTTATAGGGAAGTTGTTATGGATTCTATTAAAGAAATGTATGAAGAATTATCTAAAGAGATAGATGATTTGAATAGTTATTATCAACAATTGCAAGATGAGATTGAATCACATATTTATATGGCTCCTGATGAATATTTATTGATTCGTAATATTAGTTTATTATATGAGAATTTAAATCTTGCTAGGGGATATTTAGAAGAGTGGTATCAAACAAAGAAAGATGCTACTCAGGAACGTGTTGTTTTTTTACATAAACAACCTTGCCTTCATCATTTTGTCGATAAAAAAACTCCTTATTTTACAAATTGGGATTTATCTGAAAAGGGATATCCTGTTTATGATTTTTTATATTTTTTTAAAAATCATTATCAAACTTTAGAGATGAATTCTTTATTTCAGATGTATCAAAGTAAATTTCAATATACACGTGATGAGTTTTTATTATTTTTTTGTTTATTACTTTTAAATTCAAGTATATCTTTGTCATATGGTCATTATAAAAATACTATTTTAGTGCATCAACATATTTTATATTCTTATAAAGTGAAAGAATTTATTTTAAAACAGAATCAGAAAAATCAAGAAACAAATGAGAATAAATTCCACCAATAGAATAATAGCATTTAATCTCGTAGTAATAAAAATTAATAAAACAATCTGATAAAAGATAATAATTAATGTAGAAATGATTCCTAGTAGATAGAAGATACTGTTTCTTCTTTTTTGTTTGCAATAATTACAACGACAGAATAAGTTATGTTTTGTTTTCATGTTTATCACCTATTATATTTTATGTTGTAATTTGTTTTTGGTTATTTTCAATTGACATTTATTTGGAATTTTATTATAATACTATTGATAATTATTATCATTAAGGAAAGGCTTATGAATACACGAAATACAAAACAGAAGGAAATTATTTTAGAAACTTTACAAAATATGAATACACATCCAACTATTTTGGAACTCTATGAGGAAATACACAAGATTGATCCTTCTATTGGTCAAGCTACGGTTTATCGTAATGTTTCAAAATTGGTAAAGGAAAAATTAATTCAAAAAATACCAACAAATGATGGTGTGGATCATTATGATGGAAATTGTTGTCAACATTATCATTTTGTTTGTCAGAGATGTCATCGTTTAGTAGATTTATATGGAGATGAGGTTTTTCCTCTTTTGCAACAGATAGAGAGAAAACATCATTTAGAAATTTGTGATATTCATATTTTATGTGAGGGAATATGTAATGATTGTAAGTAGTGTAGTTTTTTTTTAAAGTAATAATTATAGAGAACAGTTGCGATACTTTATTATTTGTGTTATGATGCAGATGATAGGTATGTTATATACTGATTCTTAATAGAAATTATGGAAGGAAGGTATTAGAATGGAAAATTATAAAGGAACAAAAACTGAACAAAATTTAATGACTGCTTTTGCAGGAGAAAGTCAAGCTAGAAATAAATATACTTATTATGCTAGTAAAGCTCGTAAAGATGGTTATGAGCAGTTAGCTGCTATTTTTGAAGAGACTGCTAATAATGAAAAAGAGCATGCTAAACTTTGGTTTAAAGAGTTACATGGTGGGGATATCCCAGAAACTGCAGTTAATTTAGAAGATGCTGCTGCTGGTGAAAATTATGAATGGACTGATATGTATAAGAATTTTGCAGAAACTGCAAAAGAAGAAGGATTTACAAGAGTTGCTAAACTATTTGAAATGGTTGGAGAAATTGAAAAAGAACATGAGAAGAGATATTTAACATTACTTAAAAATATTAAGGATGATAGAGTATTTAAAAAAGATGGAGATAAAATTTGGGTATGTCGTAATTGCGGATATGTTTATACTGGTAAAGAAGCTTTACAAGTTTGTCCTGTTTGTGCACATCCACAAAGTTTTATGGAAGTTAAAGCTGATAATTATGAATAAGATGGCATTTGCCATTTTTTTTATATATTAGGAATTTGCTTCATTTAATTGAATAAGTGAAAATATGATTGCCTCATCACAAAAACTCAGATAATATATCTGATTATTTCTAATTATTATTAAATTTTAGTAATCAACTTCTACTG
>DVGU01000040.1 GCA_018712565.1 Candidatus Faecimonas gallistercoris | reverse complement strand
AAAAATAATGCCACGATGATTTTTGCGTGTCATAATTTAAAGAAAATGGCAATGTGGAGATGGAAAAGTAGTCCAAATACCAACGAAAATAAGGATGTTTTTTACAGAATATGGGAATTTTTAAAATTTATCAAACAAAAAGCGATATGTTTGAATTAAACATACCACTTTGTCAACAGTCTGAAATCTATCATAATGATAGATTTTTAATATGTACGTATTGGTAAAACTAATTGTGTTAATGTTTCATCTTCACTAGATTTAATCAAAATTGGTTTGATTTCACCTACAAAATGTATATCCACAGTCTCTGTTGAAAAACTTTTTAAAGCATCCATCATATATCTAGCACTAAAAGAAATTTTAATATCTTCATTATTATTTTTAGTAATTGGCATTTTCTCTTCAACTCTACCTATCTCAATAGAAGAGCTCTTTAACACTAACATATCCCCTTTAGTTTCCAATGTAACAATATTTTTCTCTTTATCACTAGTTAATATACTAACACGATCAATTACGTCGTAAAATGCATTTAAATTAGTACTAACGACTAAGAATGAATCATCTGGTAACAAATTTGAAGTATTAGGATAAGTACCGTTAATCAAACGAGACTCAAATTTTAAATTTCCTGTCTTAAATAAAATTTTATTATTAAAAATATGTAATTCAATCTCATCATCATCATCAATAATTCTAGAAAACTCTAAAACATTATGACTTGGAATAACAATATTATAATTTTCCTCACTAGCACTATTTAATTTAACCACTTTTCTAGCTAAACGATAAGAATCTGTAGAATTACATTCTAACACATCCCCTACTATATTAAAATTAATACCAGTAAGTACAGGTTTACTTTCTTCATTAGAAGAAGCAAATGCGGTTTGATTAATAATATCTTTAAAAATAGAAGCCTTAATATGTACTTTCTTCTTACTCTCTTCTAAACCAATACTAGGATATTCACTTTCACTAATACCATTTAAATTAAACTCACTATTCTCTGTATAAATTAAAATCTTTAATTCATCAATAACTTCTATATTAATATATTTATCAGGTAACTTACGTACTATATCTAAAATATATTTACCTTGAATAATAATACTACCCTCTTCTTCAATTTTAAAATCTTCCTCACTAGTAGCATTAATAATAGTCTGTATAGTAATGTCATTATCACTAGCAGTTAAAACTAATTTTTTCTTTTTTAATTCAAATTTTATACCAGCTAAAACAGGGATAAGGTTTTTAGTAGAAATAGCTTTTGACACTTTATTTAAAGCATTTAATAATAATTCTTTTTTTATTGTTAATTTCATAAATATTCCTTCTTTCTTTTATATTTTTATTATTATTACTGTGGAAAATGTTCAAAACTAATCTTTTTCAAGTACAACAATGATTTTATCATATTTTTTATTGTGGAAAAAGTCAAGTTTTTCATTTTTTTTACACAATACCTATATCATTTTTTAATTTTTCTATAATATTCGCTAAATCTTTATTAACTTTTATTTCTTTTTCAATTTTTTCGACAGAATGCATTACAGTAGTATGATCTTTTCCACCAAATTCTGTTCCAATTTTAGGAAAAGACTCATTCGTCATTGTTCTACAGAGGTACATAGCAATTTGTCTAGGAAAAGAAATATTAGAACTTCTTTTTTTACTTCGAATATCTTCAACAGAAATTTGAAAGTATTCAGAAACAATTTTTTGTATTCGATGAATATCATTTTTTTCACTCATTCCTTTGCTAATAAAGTCTTTCAAGGCTTCTATAGCCAAGTCGAGTGTAATTTTGGCACCTCCCATAATAGTAGAATAAGCAATAAGTCGAGTGATAGAACCCTCCAACTGTCTTACATCGGTACCTATATTAGAAGCAATATATTCTACCACATCATCAGGAATTTCCGTTTCAAAATTTCCAGCTATAATTTTCTTTTTTAATATTTCTGTTCGAAGTGCAAAGTCTGGTGGAAAAATATTAACTGTTAATCCCCAACAAAATCTGGTTCTTAAACGATCTTCTAATAATTTTAAATCATCAGGAGAACGGTCAGAAGAAATAATAATTTGCTTACTATCATTATACAAACTATTAAATGTATGAAAAAATTCTTGTTGTGTCTGCGTAGCTCCTCCCAAAAATTGAATATCATCTATAATTAATACATCAATATTTCTATATTTATTTTTAAAAAAATCAACATAATTAAAATTAGTACCTTTTTCATCCTTTTTATTAATACCTATAAAATCTTGAATAAATTGATCAGATGTAACATATAAAACTCTACGATTGCTATTTTTCGTAATATAATTACCAATCGCATGCATTAAATGCGTTTTACCAAGACCACTATTTCCATAAATAAATAAAGGATTATACATATTTCCTGGATTTTCAGCAACAGATAAAGCAGCAGCTTGTGCGAATTTATTACTATTTCCAACAATAAAATTATCAAATGTATATTTATCTTTCAAATTAGAATGAATTTGATTGCTTGGTACCCCTACTGCCTCATTTATAGGACTAATTTTTTCTATGTTAGAGGAATCGTCTTCTTCTTCTATTTCTTCTTTCAATAAAAATACAAGCTCAAAATTAGTACCAGTAATATCGTTTAAATGATTTAAAATTAATTCAGAATAATTATCAGCTAAGTGTTTCTTATGGATTGGCATAGGTACAATAATATAGGCTTTTCCATCATCCAATTTATATAGACTAGTATCTTTAAACCAAGTATCAAAAGAAAGAGAGGTCAAATCGTCTTTTATTTCAGCTAAAAATTTAGACCATAAAATATCTACATTCATTCGACCATCTCCCCGTAAGTAAAAATTATACCAATAGTTTAGCTCAAATTGTGAAAAAAAGAAATAGAAAAAATAAAAAAAAAAGAATTCACAAGATATCCACAAAATATTCCACAGAAGAAGATGGTATAAAATCTAACAAAGAATCCAATTTCCACATTTTCCACAAATTTTAATAAACATAAGTGTAAAAACTATTCCACAAGCATGTGGAAAATGTGGAAAGAAAAATAAAAAACTACTTATGATTGACAAATCTATGTTATTATTATTATAATAATGTAGATTTATGTCTGGAGGTGGAAGAAAATGAAAAGAACATATCAACCAAACAATCGTAAAAAATCAAAGAAGTTAGGTTTTTTCGCACGTAAGAAAACAAACATTTTAAATCGTCGTCGTCGTAAAGGACGTAAAAGACTTTGTAAATAATTTGCCGCTGATAAAACAGTGGTTTTTTACTTATAAAGAGGTGATGAAATGAAAAAAAAATATAGAGTGAAGCACCAGCATGATTTTGATAAAATTATAAAAAATAAAAACCAAAGAAAAAATGATATTTTTATTATTTATTCCCAAGAAAACAATTTAGAATATGCTAGATTCGGAATTTCAGTAGGAAAAAAGCTTGGTAATGCAGTATATAGAAATCGAAAAAAAAGGCAAATACGTTCTATTATTGATAATTTAGAAAAAAACTATCTAAAAAACAAAGATTATATTATAATATTAAGAAAGAAGGGAAAATATTTAGAATATCAATCACTAAATAAAAAGTTAAAGTCCCTTATAATTGAAGGAAAGGACAAAAAATGAAAAAGAAAAAAATAAAAATCATAGTAATCTTACTACTATTACTAATCACGACAGGATGTACAACTACATTAGTAGGAAAAAATGATAAACCGGTTACAAATAAAAGTACTGGCCAAAATCTAACAGAAAATATTATTTGTAAACCAACAAATAAAGAAAATATTAAGTTATATAAAGAAAATGGAGTAAAAATAAATAAATTACCAGATTGTGATGATTTTAAGATTACTTCAGGAAAATATGAAGGATTGTGGACAAGTATTTTTGTAAAACCACTTGCATTTATTCTTCTATGGCTTGGAAGGGTAGTTGGAAATTATGCAGTTTCATTAATTATTATTAGTATAATTATAAGGTTAATAGCATTTCCAATTACCAGAAAAACTGCTTTACAATCAGAATTAATGAAGAAGGCTCAACCAGAGATAGAAAAAATAACAAAAAAATATAAAGATAAACAAGATCAAGAATCAATGATGCGACAAAGTCAAGAAATGATGATGGTATATAAAAAATATAATATTAGTCCAATGACTGGTTGTATTTTTGCCATGTTACAATTACCATTATTTATTGCCTTCTTTGAAGCTGTTCAAAGAACACCAGCAATATTTGAAGACAAATTCTTATCATTACACCTAGGAACAACTCCAATGGTTGGTATTACATCCACAGCTTTTATTGCTTATATTATTTTAATGTTATTGATTGCTGCAACGACATTTTATTCGTTTAAAATGAACCTTACAGGAACTCCGACAGATCCAAGTATGAAAATGATGCCAATAATGATGAGTATGATTATTATCATAACAGCATTATTCATGCCATCTGCCTTAGGAATTTACTGGGTAACATCTAACTTATTAACAATTATCCAAAATATCGTTGTAAAAAGGAGCAAAGAAGTACATGGAAAAGCATAAATTTATAGGAAAAACAAAAGAAGACGCAATTAACAATGCCAAAATATCTCTACAAGAATTAGAAGAAAATTTAATTATAAAAGAATTAGAACCTACTAAAACAGGATTATTCAAAAGTAAAAAAACAGAAATTGAAGTAATTGAAAAAAGAGAAGTAACACAAGAGATAAAAAGATACTTAACTCAATTATTAAAAAACTTAGGCTTTATAGCAAATATTGAAATAAAAGCCAATAATGGTGTACCAACATATACAATTTATTCAGATAACGACTCCTTACTAATAGGAAAAAATGGTAAAAATTTACAAGCCTTATCAATAATAGTAAATCAATATATAAAAAAGGAAGTAGGTCAAAATTATAAGTTTTTAATTGATGTAAATTCTTATAAAGAAAAACATGAAAGAGCCCTAGTAAGACTAGCTAAAAAAGTAGCAAGAGAAGTAGCAACAACTAAAATAGAAGCTAAAATGGATTCTATGAATTCTTATGAAAGAAGAATTGTCCATAACGCATTAACAAATAATAAGAAAGTATATACAGAAAGTGAAGGGGAAGAACCAAATCGTTATGTAGTAATTAAACCCAAGGAAGAGGAATAACTCTTCTTTTTTTGTCTAAGAATGTAAACTCATATGAAGAAATTACTAAAACCAAAATAAAAATGATAAAATAAAAGAAAAGAGGTGTCTATATGCATATAGGAATTATAAGATATAAAAATAAAATAATTTATATAGATATAAAAGATAATAAAGTATATGGATACTATTACCATAATAAGAAAAAACATATTATTAACTTAAATACTATAGCCATATTAATAAATAGTTTATTTGATCAAACAAAAGAAGAGTTTTTAGAAACCAGGGGAGAATATACAATATTTATAAATATAGAAACAGGGTATAAACATTTCTATAAGGATGGAAAAGAGGATTTCTTAAAATTTTTTGTAGTAAATGGAGAAAATGGAATATTGTATGAAGATTCATCACCCTTAAATAAAAAATCAAAAATAAAACAATTTATAAATAAAAAAGCAGCCATCCAATATATTATACCAGCAATAATAGGTTCGATGATCACCATACCAATTACTAATAAATTAAAGGAAACAACAAATCTAGAAATCCAAGAATTAGAAGAAGCAGCCACAGAAACAGATTCTAATCAATATTATGATTTTACTGAGATGTGTGATGCAATTCAATTAACCGATACTCTTAGTAATCAAGATAAAAAAATCCTATATAATGAAGAACTATTCAAAAAAATATCAAATACTCCCATGACAGAAGATAGAATAATGTCTTTAAATGAGAAATTAACAAATATTAAAATAGTACCATATACAAAAGAAGATGAAGAAAATAATCAAGAAAAAAGAAAACAAGGAAAAAACCCTAATGTGGGATATTATATTTCTATAAATCCTAATATAATACATGTAAAAGATTTAGAAAATAGTGTTGTTAAAAGGCATGAATTTATTCATTTATTACAAGATAATAGTATTTACTCTTATATTATAGAAGCTAGTACTGAATTAATATCAAATGAATATTATAAAGAACCTTTAAATAGCTATAAAGAAGAAGTAAAAAGAGTAAAAGTATTGATGGAAATCATTGGTAGTGAACCTATTTGGAATATAATTTTCACTGGTTCAGATGAAAAAATAGATGAATTTAATGATATTTTATTTAATAATTTATCTGCCGAAGATTATGGTGAATTATATAGCATCTTAATAACCGCCCCTGGAAATAAGACAGAAGAAGAAATGAAAGAGATAAACAAAAAATTTGATAGAATTATAGCAAATTTATATAAAAATATTTATCATGAAAAAATAGAAAATAATGAAATTATTAAATATATTTATGAAAATGATAATATTGACAATAGACATTATTTTCAAGATAGAGAAAATAAAGAAGAAAGAGCAATAAAAATAAGAGAAGAAAAGCCTCTAATAGATGCGATTACAAAAGAGGATTTTGAAATAGAATTTTATAAAACATCAAATATAGAAATAACCGAAGAAGAATATTTAAAAAGAAAATCATTAGGAGAAAGTGTACATTATAATATAGATTTTGCAGAAGGATTTTCTATAAAGCTAATTACTTCACCAAGCGAAGGTAGCTCTTATTATTTAGTAGATGATAAAATAAAAGTATATTCCAACGAAGAATTAGTAGAATTAGGATATGCCACTTTTGAAGGCTTTTACAAAACTGAAAAACAAAATGTATCACCAGAAGAAGTTTTTGAACGAATAAACAAAGGAGAAAACATAAACCGAGAGGTAAAAAAAGTACCTTCAGGATATATGGTGTTAGGTATAGAATATAATCAAGAAAAAGAAATGCCCATATTGATTGTCCAAAAAGAGACTAACTGGGAACCAGTAAGAGAAAATATAAATAAGACTAAGAAAACAAATAACATCTCTAAATAACAGATCATAAAAAGGCAAAGTCCCGTCTTTTTTTAATTTGGTATCAAGAAAATGAAATAATGTGCTATAATATACGAAGAAAAAGGGATGTGATATCATGAATGATACTATAGTAGCGATTTCAACAGCACTAGGTGTAGGAGCAATTTCAATTGTAAGATTAAGTGGAACTGATGCAATAGAAATAGTAAATAACTGTTTTAAAGGAAAAGATTTAACAAAAGTAGAAAGTCATACCATTAATTATGGCCACATTATAGATAATAATGAGATAATTGATGAAGTATTAGTATCTATTATGAAAGCACCAAAAACATATACAACAGAAGATGTAGTAGAAATTAACTGTCATGGAGGAATTATATCAACCAAACGCATTTTAGAGACAATGTTAACACATGGAGCAAGACTAGCAGAACCAGGAGAATTTACAAAACGTGCCTTTCTAAATGGAAGAATAGATTTAGTAAAAAGTGAAGCGGTAATAGATATCATTGATAGTAAAAGTGAAGAAGCAAACAAACTTGCACTATCTCAACTTACAGGAACAACATCAAATATGATTAAAACATTCCGAGATAAATTGAAACAATTATTAGCAAGCATTGAAGTAAATATAGATTATCCAGAATATCAAGATATTGAAGTAGTAACCAAGGAACAAGTTAAAGAAGCTATAAACCAAATGAAAAAAGAATTAGAAAAAGTAATAAATGAATCTAAAAATTCAAAAATAATAAAAGAAGGAATTAAAACAGTAATTGTAGGAAGACCAAATGTAGGAAAAAGTAGTATCCTTAATAAATTACTAGAACAAGACAAAGCGATTGTCACAGATATTGCAGGAACAACAAGGGATATAGTAGAAGGAGAAATATATTTAGATGGAATTCTACTAAATATTATAGATACAGCAGGTATTCGTTCTACAAAAGATATAGTAGAAAAAATTGGAGTAGAAAAAAGTCTATCTATGATTGACGATGCAGACTTAGTAATAGTTGTCTTAAATAATAATGAACAAATAACTAAAGAAGATAAAGAAATCATAGACAAAACTAAGAAAAAGCAAAGAATTATTGTAATCAATAAAAATGATTTAGATAAAAAAATAGATATTTCTTCTATGAAATTAGAAAATGTAGTAACAACACACGCCAACCAAATAGAAGGCATTAAAAATTTAAAAGAAAAAATTATCGAACTATTTCAATTAGAAACTATAAAGTCTAAAGATTATACGTATTTAACAAATGCAAGACAGATATCATTAGCAAAACAAGCATATCAAAGTTTAAAAGATGCCGACAAAGCCCTAAAAGATAATTTACCAGTTGATATGATTGAAATTGATTTGAAAGATACTTTCGACTTATTAGGTGAAATTATAGGAGAAACCTACAGTGAAGAAATTCTAGATCATTTATTTGCTAATTTTTGTGTAGGAAAATAACAATAGGAAGTGACATTAATGAATAAGAAATTAACAAAGAAAAACTCGATTTTATTTAATCAATTATGGATAAATAAAGCCATAGAAGATGGAAATAGTTACATCCTTGTTTCCAGAAAAACAACAAACGATTCCATAGGAGAAATAATTGAGAAAAGATATTTAAATGAACATCTAGAACCAACAAGTAAAAAAGTAACTAAACATGATTCTATACTATATACTAGAGAATGGATACAAAAATATATTGAGGAAGGTCTGCAACTTCCAACTAGAAAGGTAGCAAATAAATATAGTGTAGGTGAAGTATTAGCATTACTATACAAAAAGAAAGAATATGCAAAAAGACAGAAAAAAAATAAAGAAAAAGTATTAATATTAAGTGGTGAAAGCAAATGAAATATGAAATAATTGTTGTAGGAGGAGGTCATGCAGGTTGTGAAGCTGCTTTATCATCTGCAAGACTAGGTCATAAAACGTTATTAGTAACATCAAATATAAATAATATAGCAGATATGCCATGTAATCCCTCCATCGGAGGGCCAGCCAAGGGAATTGTAGTAAGAGAAATAGATGCTTTAGGTGGAGAAATGGGGAAAAATGCTGACAAAGCAGCACTTCAGACGAAAATGCTAAATACCAAAAAAGGACCTGCAGTACAAGCATTACGTTTTCAAGCTGATAAAATTATCTATCCAAAAGAAATGTTAAAAACACTAAATTCTACACAAAATCTTGAAATAAAAGAAGCTATGGTTGAAAAATTACTAGTAAAAGATAAAAAAATAGAAGGTGTAGAGTTAGAAGATGGAGAAAAAATATTAGCAAGTGCCGTTATTCTAACAACAGGAACCTATCTAAAAGCAGTAGTTTTAAAAGGAGCTACCCGTAAATCATCTGGTCCACATGGAGAAAAAGAGTCTAAATATTTAAGTGATAGTCTAAAAGAGCTAGGCTTTACTATCAAGAGATTAAAAACAGGTACCCCACAAAGAATAGATAAAAACTCTATTGATTATAGTAAAACCCAAGAAGAAAAAGGAGATTCTGTTACTCACACATTTTCTTTTGACAACATTATCTATCGTCAGCCTGAAGACCAAATTTCCTGTCATTTAATTTATACAACAGAAAAAACACATGAAATAATAAAAGAACATTTAAAAGAATCCAGTATGTATGGAGGATATGTAGAAGGAATCGGTCCGAGATACTGCCCTTCTATAGAAGACAAAGTAGTAAGATTTAGTGATAAAGAACGCCATCAATTATTTTTAGAGCCAGAAAGCCTTTATTATGATGATATCTATATTCAGGGATTTTCTACAAGTATGCCAGAACAAATACAAGATTTAATGGTACATAGTCTTCCAGGACTAGAACATGCAAAAATACTAAAATATGGTTATGCCATAGAATATGACGCTATTGATTCTAAACAATTACAAAGAACACTTGAAACTAAAATAGTAGAGAATCTATATACTGCTGGACAAATAAATGGAACTAGTGGATATGAAGAAGCAGCAGGTCAAGGATTAATTGCTGGTATAAATGCCTCTTTAAAACTAGAAGGAAGAGAACCCTTAATATTAAAAAGAAATGAATCTTATATCGGTGTATTAATTGATGACTTGGTAACCAAAGGAGTAAAAGATCCCTATAGACTTTTAACATCTCGTGCAGAATACAGATTATTACTCAGAAATGATAATGCTGATCTAAGATTAAGAGACTATGGTTATCAGGTAGGGTTAATTAATGAAGAAAAATATAAAGAATTCTATAAGAAAAAAGAAAATATAAAAGAATTAGAAGAGTTATTAAAATCAACAAGAATAACGCCAAAAAAAGAAATTAATGAATATATAGAAACAATTCCTTCCACACCGTTAAAAGATGGAATATCCCTATATGATTTCTTAAAAAGACCAGAGATAACATTAGAAAATATAAAACATTTTATAGAACTAGATTACACAAAGGAAGAGCTAGAACAAGTAGAAATTAATGCTAAATATGAAGGTTATATCAAAAAAGCCAACAAAGAAGCAGCAAAAATGTTATCTCTAGAAGAAAAAAAGATTCCAGAAGATATCAATTATGATAAAATTCCTAATTTAGCTAGTGAAGCAAGACAAAAATTAAGAGAAGTAAGACCAACAACAATAGGTCAAGCATCAAGAATCAGCGGAGTAAATCCTGCTGATATATCTATATTAATGGTATATCTAAGAAGGAATGCCTAAATGACAGAGAAAGAATTTATAGAAGAAGTACAAAAATTAGGAATAATGCCAACCAAAGAACAATTGCAACAACTAGAGAAATTTTATCGATTATTAATAGAATGGAATCAAAAAATTAATTTAACCAGAATAACAGAAAAAAAAGATGTTTACTTAAAACATTTTTATGATAGTCTAACAATAGTAAAAGAAATAGACCTTTCTAAAATAGATACCCTATGTGATGTTGGAACAGGAGCGGGATTTCCAGGTATTGTTTTAAAAATATTTTACCCTAATTTAAAAATAACTTTGATTGATTCTCTTCTAAAAAGAGTAAATTATTTAAATGAAATTATAAAAGAATTAAAGTTAAAAGATATAAAAGCAATTCATATAAGAGCAGAAGACTATCATGAAACCTTTGATATAGTTACAGCCCGTGCAGTAGCCAATATAGAAAAATTACTAAAATATACCATGCACTTATTAAAACCAAAAGGAAAACTAGTTGCTATGAAAGGAAATATTGAAGAAGAATTATCATCCAAAGTAATGAATAATATTAATAAAAAATATAAAATAATAAAAATAAACAAATTTTTATTACCAAAAGAAAATAGTAAAAGAAGTCTAGTAATCATAGAAAAAAAAGATAATAGAATTATTTGAAAAGCTATCTATCAATATATAATAGAAAGTAATCATATAGTACTATGTCTTTTTTTGTTATCATAAAAAATAAATTTCACTGAATTCTTTCTCACTTTTTAAGTTATTCTTGAAAGCAAAAGAAAAATAGTCTATAATGTTAACATAGGAATACTATGAAGAATAAAGTGAGGGATGAAAAATGAATGAATCAAATAAGGATGAAATTGTTTATCTATATTTAGATGACATAATACCCAATAGATTTCAACCCCGCGAAGTGTTCGATGAAAGAGCATTAAAAGAATTGGCAATTTCAATTAAAGAACACGGAGTAATTCAACCTATAATTGTTAGAAATGTAAATGGAAAATATGAAATCATAGCCGGAGAAAGAAGATATAAAGCATCAGCATTAGCTGGTCTTACTAAAATACCAGCAATTATCAGAAATTTAGATGATAAAGAAAGTTCAAAAGTAGCTTTATTAGAAAATTTACAAAGAAGAAATTTAAATCCAATAGAAGAGGCTAGAACTTATCAAAAAATTTTAGAAATTGATCAAATGACCCAAGAAGAACTTGCTAAGACAATGGGTAAAAGCCAATCCGCAGTAGCAAATAAAATAAGATTATTAGGACTTTCAGATGAGGTTCAAAATGCATTATTAAAAGAACAAATATCAGAGCGACATGCTAGAACATTATTAAATATTCCAGATAAGAAAAAGCAAAAAGAAATGTTAAAAAAAGTCATTAATCAAAGAATGACAGTACGTCAATTAGAACAAGAAATAAAAGAAATGTACCCAAAAGAAGAGAAAGGAGAGCCTATGAACAAATCAGCAATGAATATGTCATCAACTCCTATAACATCGGCATCATTTGTAAATAACAGTCCATTATTACCAACAGCAATTTTGCCTGATGATGTAAAAAATTATGGAAAAATAAAAATTGCACCACCAGAGGAAGAAGAAGAACATCAACCACGATTTATCAATTATGGTGAAATTAACGATGATGACGACGATGATGAACCAGTAGGAGGAATCAATCCAGAAAGTGACCAAACGATTCCAAATATTACTGATATTAAAGCAAATGCAACAGATATCAATGTACCACAATCTAAGCCAACAGCAGACTTAGATAGCCTATTAAATCTAACAACACCACCAGCAGTAACAAACCCTGAAACAAAAGAGGGATATAAATTTATTACCCCTGCCGAAGAAATTGTAAAAACAGATGCAACGAAAGCAAAACAAGAAAAAAATGAAGATTATTTTAAAACTCCAGATTTAATACCAGTAAATCTACCTAGTGAAGTCCAAACAAGAAATACAAATACAGTATCATTAGATGAAATAGAAGAAAAAACAAAAGAATCCATGAAAAATAAAAAAACAACCGAGCATACTGAGCATAGAGATTCAAGGCAAGAAAAACCAATACTAAAGAGTAATAATTTAAATACTGCATTATTTGGAGAAATTCAAAGACCAGAAATACATTCTAAACAAAAAGAACAATTTACAGTACAAAAATCCATAGATATGATAAGAAATTTAGTAGAAGAATTAAAACGTCATGGCGTAAATGCAGATATTGACGAAATGAATTTTCCAAAATCTTATCAAATTATTATTAAACTAGACAAGACTGCAGAATAAGTAGATAAAATCTACTTTTTTTGCGAAAAGCATTTAAAAAAGGCCATTTATTTGATACAATATATTAATAAAAATGGAAACAGGTGATAAACATGGGAAAGGTGATATCGTTAGTAAATCAAAAGGGTGGAGTAGGAAAAACAACAACTAGTATCAATCTTTCTGCATCGTTAGCAGTACTAGGTAAAAAAGTATTATTAATAGATTTAGATCCACAAGGAAACACTACAACAGGAGTAGGCATCAATAAAGGTGATATTGAACGTAGTGTCTATGATGTATTAATAGGAGAATGTAAAATAGAAGAAGCAATGATTAAAACAAAATACAAGAATTTATATGTATTACCAGCAACTATTAACTTAGCAGGACTAGATATAGAACTAGTAGAAAAAAGCAAACAAGAATCAGGGTTTTTAAAAGGTGAGCAATTAAAAATACATTTAATTGATATGAAAGAAAGTTTTGACTATGTTATTATAGATTGTCCACCATCACTAGGAATTATTACAACCAATGCATTGACAGCTTCAAATTCTGTAATTATTCCAGTACAGTGTGAATTCTTTGCTCTAGAAGGAATAACACAATTGTTAAAAACAATTATGTTAGCCCAGAAAAGCTTAAATCCTACTTTAGATATTGAAGGTGTATTATTAACTATGCTAGATTCCAGAACAAATTTAGGGTTTGAAGTAGTAGAGGATATAAGGAAATTCTTTAAGGAAAAAGTATATAATACAATTATTCCAAGATTAGTTCGTCTGACAGAGGCTCCATCACATGGAGAACCAATCATTGCCTATGATCCTAAAAGTCGAGGAAGTGAAGCTTACTTAAATCTTGCAAAGGAAGTGATTGAAAGAAATGGAAAATAATAAACGTAGAGCACTAGGAAGAGGTTTAGAAGAACTTTTTTACAATGAACCAATTGCTTATGATAAAGTGGAAGAAAAAATATTAACAGAAACTCCAAAAGAAGAAATTCAAAATGTAAAAATTGCTGATTTAAGAAGTAATCCATATCAACCAAGACAAGTATTTAATGAAGAAGCACTACAGGAATTAGCATCTTCTATTAAAGAACACGGAGTATTTCAACCAATAATTATAAAAAAAAGTATTAAAGGTTATGAAATTATAGCAGGAGAACGTCGAGTAAAAGCATCTAAAATAGCCGGTCTAGAAGAAATACCAGCAATTATTAGAGATTTTAGCGATGAAGAAATGATGGAAATAGCTCTATTAGAGAACTTACAACGTGAAAATTTAAATCCAATGGAAGAATCACGTGCCTATAAAAAATTAATTGAGACTTTAAACATAACACAAGAAGAATTAGCCAAAAAATTAGGTAAAAGTAGAAGTTATATAACAAATATGATAGGGTTACAAAATTTACCCAATCAAATTCAAGATTTTATATCAGAAAATAAAATGAGTATGGGTCATGCAAGAGTATTAAGTAAACTAGAAAATGAAGATCAACAAAAAGAATTGGCAGAAAAAGTAATAAGTGATGGAATGAGTGTTAGAGAATTAGAAAAAATGACACAATCAACAGATAGATATCAAAGAACACATAAAATCAACAGAACTACTCCTAAAACAAATGAATATCAATACCTTGAAGATGATTTATGTGAAAAATTAGGTACGAAAGTAAAGATAAAATCTAATAAAATAGAAATAAGTTTTGTAAATGGCAATGATCTTAATCGTTTATTAGAAATTATGAATTTAGAGACGAGGAGGTAATCCAAGTTGAAACTATTTAATAAGATAACAATAGATATAGAACAAATAATATTCCCAATTATTTACATAATTATAGGTTTTATTATCTATAAATTATTGAAAAAACTAGTAAATAATATATTACTAAAAGCACCAAAAATGAAAAAGCAACATCAACAGAGAGCAAATACGATTAGAATAGTAATATTAAATATAATAAAATACTCAATAATGGTAATAGTTTTACTAGCAATTTTAGCAAATTTTGGTATAAATGTAAGATCTATTGTAGCAGGGTTAGGAATAACAACCGCAATATTAGGATTAGCATTTCAGGATTTGGCAAAAGATTTAATAGCTGGAATAACTATAATTACAGAAAATCAATTTGAGGTAGGAGATACAATTGAATATGATGGCTTTATGGGTGAAGTAATTTTCTTAGGCTTAAAAACAACAAGAATTAAAGATTATCGAGGTGCTGTAAAAATAATTGCTAATCATAAATTAGATACGGTAATAAATTACAGTTTAAACAACTATCTAGCAATAATAGATTTAGGTATATCTTATGATGAAGATCCAGAAAAAGTAACTAAAGCTTTAGAAGAAATACGTCAAGAGTTAAATGGAAAAGTACCAAATGCAACGGGTGATATAGAAATTTGGGGACTAGATGAATTTGATGATTCAAATATGAAATACCGAGTAGCAGTAGAGACAAAATCTATGGAACATTATGGTGCTCAAAGATTTCTAAGAAGTGAATTCAAAAAGAAATTAGATGAAAGAAATATAAAAGTATCATGTCAACAAATCGAGGTGTATGATGGAAAATAATAATTATACTCTTGGCAGTAAAGTAGTCATGAAAAAACCTCACCCTTGTGGAACAAATGAATGGGAAATAACACGAGTAGGAGCAGATATTAAAATTAAATGTATCAATTGTGGTAGAACCGTTTTAATACCTAGAATTGAATTTAATAAAAAATTAAAAAAAATAATTTCTCAGGAAGGATAAAAATATGAAAGAAAAACGAAAGTTAAAACTCAAAAAATTTTATTTTCATCCGATCACAGTATTTTTATTTTTAACGTTATTTACAATAATACTAAGTGGTATTTTATCGGCTTTTGAAATGCAAGCAACATATAATATAATAAATCCAAATACCAATGAATTAGAGCCAACGTTAGTAGCTGTAGAAAATTTATTAAGTTTTGATGGAATGAAAATTTTAATTGGAGATGCTACAACTAATTTCATTAGTTTTGCCCCTCTAGGAACATTATTATTAGCATTAATAGGAATTACAATAGCAGAAGCAACAGGGTTGATAGAAACAGTAACTAAAAGACTTTTTTCTAAAATGTCTAAAGAACTTTTTACTTTCTTAATACTTTTTATTGCAACAATCTCATCTTTAATAAATGAAGTAGGTTATGCTATTTTAATACCATTAGTAGCTTTAATATATTTCATGAATGGAAGAAATCCAATTTTAGGTATTATTACAGCTTTCTGTGGAGTAGCCTTTGGCTATGGAGTTACAATCTTTGTAGGATCTATGGAAATAGCTTTAATGGATTATACAAAAACAGCTGCTTGGTTAATTGATGACAATATGCATATTTCTTTAACTTCCAATCTTATCTTTATCGTTGTGACTTCTATTCTAATATCAATTATAGGAACTATAATAATTGAAAAAATCATAGCCCCAAGAATCGGAAAATACAAAAAAGAAGAAGAATTTGCTAAAACAGAACAATATAAAGTAATTAATTTAGAAGAAGAAGAACAAAAGCGAATAGAGCGTGAAAAATACGAAAAAAGAGGACTAAGATTTGCTTTAATTACAAGTATTATAATTCTCTTGCTATTTGCTTATATGCTAATACCTGACCTACCTTATTCAGGAATGCTATTAGACATGACAGAAGAAACTTACTTAAATCAATTATTTGGAGATACCTCATATTTCCAATCAGGATTTACTTATCTTGTAACATTATTATTGATTGTCACTGGATTAGCATATGGCCTTGGAGCAAAGACAATAAAAAATGATAAGGCATTAATTGAAGACATTGGTAATAAATTTAGTAAAACAGGATATATCTTTGTATTAATTTTTGTAGTTTCTCAATTTATTGCAATCTTTAGACAAACTAACATAGGTATCATCATTACTGCATGGTTAGCAAATCTACTAGAACATTTAGAGTTCAGTGGTATTCCACTAATTATCGTAACATTAATAATAATAGCAATTGCTAATATATTTTTAACAAGCCCAACTACAAAATGGATGATATTTTCACCAATTGTAGTTCCAATGTTCATGCAAGCAAACATATCTCCACAATTTGCTCAAATAGTTATGAGAATTGGTAATTCTATGACAAACGGATTTACTCCAATTTTAGCCTCTTTTGTAATTTATATAGGATACTTAAATATTTATAATTTAAATAAAAAAAGGCCTATTACAATAAAAAAATCTTTAAAAATGATTACCCCATATTTCTTAATTATATCGGCCGCTTGGATTTTAATTGTAGTAGGATGGTATATTACTGGCCTACCTATTGGACCTGGAGTATATCCCACTTTATAGCACCATTTGGTGTTTTTTTCTTGCACAAAATAGAATTTATAATATAATATAAACGACAAAGGAGAATATATGAATAAAAGCAAAATAATAATAAGATCAATAGAAGAGCAAGATAAAGGTAATTATCTTAATTTATTTCAAAATGAAACATTTGGATGTGTAGGAATAAATTCAGATATGAAACCATCTCTTATAGAAGAGGAAACTTTTTTAACAAAAGTAATAAACCAAGAAACTCTATTAGAATATGTATTAATAATGGAAGATCAAGATAAGTTTATTGGCTATGCAACAATAGATAGGCATAGTGAAAAAGAATATCATATAGGTCAATTAGTTATAACCCCAAAAAACGAAACCAAGGATATGGTAGGTATTTACTAGAGACAATTAAAAAATATGCTAAAATAGATGGATACAATATAAGTTTAGAATGTATTTCTAATGCTCAATCCTTTTTCTTAGCACATGGTTTTAATAGTAAAGGGATTCATTTTAACTATGAGACTCCATCTTCAGAAATTACCACCATTCATTCACCAATCTATGTTGATTATCAGCTAATTTTATCAGAAAAAGAAAAGGAAGCTAAAAAACAAATGCAGAAATATAAAGAATTTCTTAAATCGGATTTATGCAAAAACTTATTAGATATGCTATAATATAGGAAGAAAAGAGGTAGAAATATGAGTTTAACAGCAGGAATAGTAGGTTTACCAAATGTAGGAAAATCAACACTTTTTAATGCAATAACGAATCAAAAAATTTTAGCAGAAAATTATCCATTTGCAACAATAGAACCAAATGTTGGAGTAGTAACGGTACCAGATAGTAGAATGGATAAATTAAAAAGTATGTATGAACCAGAAAGATTTATCCCAACTGCATATGAGTTTACAGATATTGCTGGATTAGTAAAAGGAGCATCTCAAGGAGAAGGACTTGGAAACAAATTTCTTTCACATATTCGCAAGGTAGATGCTATTGTAGAAGTAGTGCGCTGCTTTGAGGATGGAAAAATAATTCATGTAGATGGAAATATTGATCCAATAAGAGACATAGAAACTATCAACTTAGAACTTGCTATAGCGGATTTAGATGTTATTAATAATAGATTAGAAAGAGTTGCTAAAAAGGCAAGAACTACAAAAAATAAAGATGATATTACAGAAGTAGAAGCATTAGAAAAAGCAAAGAAAGCTTTAGAAGAAAATAAAGCGTTAAGACAAGTAGATTTTACAGAAGAAGAACAAAAATTATTAAAATCATATAGTTTTTTAACATTAAAACCGATTATCTATTTAGCAAATATTAAAGAAAGTGAATTAGAAAATCCAAATAACATATATGTACAAAAAGTAAAAGAGTATGCTAATAAAGAAAATGCACAAGTAGTAAGTCTATGTGCTAAAGTAGAGGAAGATTTAAGTGAATTAACCAAGGAAGAAAAAGAAGAGATGTTAGAAGCTTTAGGATTAGAAGAATCAGGGTTAGACAAGTTAATCCAAGCAACTTATGATATTCTAGGACTAGCAACCTACTTTACAGTAGGAAAAGACGAAGTAAGAGCCTGGACTTTTAAAAAAGGAATGAATGCTAAACAATGTGCAGGAATTATTCATACAGACTTTGAAAAAGGATTTATTCGTGCGGAAGTAATTTCTTACGAAGACTTAATAAAGTACGGTAGTGAATTAAAAGTAAAAGAAGCTGGACGTGCTAGATTAGAAGGAAAAGACTATATCATGCAAGATGGAGATATCTGCCACTTTAGATTTAATGTTTAGAGAAAATAATATAATTTAAATAGTAAAAACAGAACAAGACATAGCAAAGTAGTTCGTAAGTAAAAGAAATAGAATCTTTAGATAGGAAAGCTGTAGAAATTGTAGATTATGGAAAACACCTAATTAAGAGACAAGGTAATCATCAAAGCTGAAATAAAGAGTAAGTTTATTATAAGGTAAGAGAAGGGAAAATGATAATAAATGAAACAAAAAAAATATAAATTAATTATTTTTGAAACAAATAGAAAAGAAGGATGTATGTCTCTTGCCAAAAAATTTTATCCTACAACTTATATCGAAGAAGAACGAAAAAAAGCTTTAAAAACAATAAAAGAGAAAATAGGAAAGAAGTATAACTTTAATGGAAATCATATTCTACAACCAAAACAAAAAGATGTAGAGTTTAAAGAAGACTATCCTGATGGAAAATATGTAAGAATAACAAAAGAATATCTTACGAAAGAAGATTACTGGGATGAAGAAATACTTTGTGATATTCTATTAATAGATACTAAGTTTCCAAATATTGTAATAGGACACAGAATGGCAGATTGTCCGGTAATTATTGCCGAAGATACGAAAAATCAATTAGTAGCAGTATCTCATTGTGGAGCAGCACAAATTAACAGAGAAGTGCCCAAATGGACAATCAAAGCTTTACTAAAAGAAGGTCCAAGTAATCCTGAAAACATCCACGTATATATAGGCAGTTGTATAAAAAAAGAAAATTATCAATATGATAAATATCCTCACTGGGCCACAAATAACGAAGTATGGAAAGATTGTATTACAAAAAAGAACAATATTTATTATATAGATTTGGTAAAAGCTATAAAAAAACAATTATATAGTACTAATATAAAAAAAGAAAATATAACAGAAAGTCCTTATGATACCTATCTTTCTAACAACTACTATTCTCATACAGAAGAAATAAAAGATAAAAGCAGTAAAATAGGTCAAAATTTTGTAGGCTGTTTTTATACTGAAATCAAAAATTAATAGTAGAAGTTATTAATTTTTTTCATATTTTTCACTTTTTTGACACACTTCTAATTTAGAATAATAAAAGGAGGAAAAAATATGAAAAGAATTGCCTACTTTGATAATGCAAAAGGAATTTTAATACTCTTTATTATCTTAGCTCATGTACTAAGCTTATCTTCTAGTTATTATAATTATAATGATGACTTTTTTAAATTTGCCTCATTTTTTATGCTTCAATGTTTTTTCTTTATCTCTGCTTACTTTTCATCTAAAGCAAAAACGCCACGTTCTATAAAAATTTTTAAATTATTAAAAACATATTTATTATGGCAAACTATAATAACCTTATACTATGCATTTATATTACATATCGTAGAATTCAATTTTAATTATTTAATACCTAGATATACATTATGGTTTTTAATCTCTATGATGACTTATAACTTATCAGAAATAATTTTAGAAAAAACATCTTATAAAATAATGATTCCTATATCCTTTGTTCTAGGATTAATAGCAGGATTCTTCCCATTTATCGGAGAAACGTTATCGTTATCTAGAAGCTTTGTTTTTTTTCCTTTTTATGTACTAGGATATTATGCCCAAAAAACTAATTTACTGACTTTAATACAATCCAAAAAAATAAAAATAATAACAATTTCTATCTCTTGTATTATTTTACTACTAATATTAAAGTATGATAATTTATTACCTTTAAAAATATTAAAAGGAAAATTTAGTTATTTTGATATAAATTCTGCTAATCTTTTACTAGGACTAACTCAAAGAATAATATTTTATATATTAAGTATTATTGTTAGCATTGCATTTTTTAATTTAATTCCTAAAAAAGAAAGTAGTCTAACGATATTAGGTAGAAATACATTATATATATACTTAACGCAAGGAATGATTTTAAAAACATTCGTAACAGAAAAGATATTATTAGATAACAGAGTAGTAGGAACTTTATTATTATTTTTCTTGGCATTTATTCTAACGATATTATTTACAAAAGTAATAAAGAAAATTCAACAATTGACTAAATATAGAATGGAGGTAGTAAATGGCTAAGAAATTTAGTGATTTCAAAAAACAATTAGAAAGAATATATAATAACAATAAAGTATATCAACAAAAAATGAATAAAGTAGGAATTACTCTAAATGATATCAAAAGCTGGAATGATATTTCTAAACTCCCACTAACCACAAAAGAAGATTTATTAAAAGAGTATCCAAATGGTTGGTATTGTACTTCTCCAACTAAAATAAAAATGTATCACTCATCCAGTGGAACTACTGGAAAACCATTGATTGTAGGATTAACCGAGAAAGATATAAAATTCCGTAAAGAAGTAATACAAGAAAATGCAAGGATGGCAGGAATAACTGCAAAAGATACAATTCAAATATGCTATGGTTTTGGAATGTTTACGGGAGGATTGAGTTTTTATGAAGGATTAAAAGAGCTTGGATGTAAAATAATTCCAACAGGAACCATGTCTACAGAAATGCAACTATTTTATATGCAAAAACTGAAAACCACAGTATTAATAACCAGTCCTTCACAAGTAATGCATATATATGAAAAGGCCAAATCTTTAAAAATAGACGTAAAAAAACTACCTATCAGAATTATTAGAGTAGGAAGTGAACTATTAACAGAAACAATGCGAAAAAAAATAAAAAAAGCCTATGGAGAAAAGGTAAGTGTAACCCAGGATTATGGTATGACAGAAACTTTAGGACCAGGTTTAGGCATGGAATGTCAATGTGAAAATGGAATGCATCTAAATTCTAAATATTATTTTGAATTAGTAGATCCAATTACCAAAAAACCAACAAAAAAAACAACTGGAGAACTAGTAGTAACGACAATTTATAATGAATGTTGTCCGATAATTCGCTATGCAACCAATGATTTAGTAAAAATAAGTAAAGATAAATGCCCATGTGGTTATAATACACCTAGAATAACCAAATTTATAGGAAGAATAGATGATATGTTAAAAGTCAAAGGAGTAAAAATATTTGTCAGTCAAATAGAAGACTTTCTATTTAATCATCCATATTTCAATCATCAATATGAAATAGTAATATCAAAAGAAAAATATAAAGATATTTTAACTATTAATATAGAATATATGGATGAGATAACACCAGATATAAAGAACAGAATCTCAACATATCAAAATAAAATAGAAGAAGAATTTAAAAGTGTATTTGGAATAACAAGTACAATTAACATATTAAATAGTAAAACATTAAAACAATATCCAGGAAAATCAGTAAGAGTAAAAGATTTAAGGAAAGTTCCTATTATAATATAATAGAGTAAAACGATAAAAAATAAAATTTAAAGAAAAGAATAGACTTTTCTTTTTTCATTTGCTATAATACTAACGAGTATTTAAAATACTCCTTGCTACATAAGTAGCCATTAGTCCAAAAGGAGGTGTAACAAATGAGAAAGTATGAAATTATGTTCATAGTAAGACCAGATATGGAAGAAGCAGAAATAACAAAAACTGCTGAAAACTTAAAAAAAGTCTTAACAGATCAAAATTCAAAAATGCTAGAAGAAAAGGCTATGGGACCTAGAGAATTAGCTTATGAAATTAAAAAATTCAAAACTGGATATTATTACTTATTCGTAGTAGAAGCAACTCCAGAAGCAGTAGCAGAATTTGATCGAGTTGTAAGAATCAACGAAAATTTACTTCGTCATTTAATAGTAAAAGTAGAAGATTAAAAAAAGAGGTAGAGAATGAATAAAGTATTTTTAATAGGAAGATTAACTAGAGATCCTGAATTAAGATACACAGGAAGTAATACTGCTGTTGCAAGCTTTTCATTAGCTGTAAATAGAAATTTTACTAATGCCAACGGAGAAAGAGAAGCTGATTTTATTAATATCGTAGTTTGGAGAAAACAAGCTGAAAATGTAAAGAACTACTTATCTCAGGGAAGTCAAGTAGCAATTGATGGTCGTATTCAAACAAGAACATATGATGACCAAAATGGTCAAAGAAGATATGTAACAGAAGTAGTAGCAGACAACGTAGAATTCTTAGGTTCAAAAGGATCATCTAATAATAATAATGCTAGTATGTCTCAGAAATCTAGTGAGGCATCACCTACACCTTATGACTTTGGAACTAATAATGAACCAAAGGGAACAGATGTAGATAGCAATCCTTTTGCTGATTTTGGATCTAGTATCGAAATCAGTGATGATGAATTACCATTCTAAAAAAGGAGGGATAACATGGCAGAATATGGTCGTAGAAGAAAAAAAGTATGTATGATGTGCACTGGAGCAACAGTTGATTATAAAAATCCTGAAACTTTAAAAAGATATGTAAACGAAAAATCAAAAATTGTTTCAAGAAGAGTAACAGGAAATTGTGCTCGTCATCAAAGAGAAATTTCAAAACAAATAAAAAGAGCAAGAGCAATTGCTTTAATGCCTTATACAAGATAATAGAAGAGTTCATTACATTGAACTCTTTTTCATTTTACAAACATCAGAAAGTATTATATAATAAGAATTAGGAATACAGGAGGGAGAAATGAAAATAATAGAAGAACGTAGGCAATTGAATAAACGTATAAAAAAATCAAAAATAATTTTTCTAATGGCTCATCAAGATTTAGATTTAGATGCCTTAGGAAGTTGCATTGGCTTAAGTTTAATATTAAAACAAAGAAAAAAAAATTGCTATATAATAATAGATGATAAAAAACACGAATTAGGTGTTGAAAAAATATTAAAAGAATTAGACGGATGTATTCCAGTAATCAAAGGAGAAGATATAGATAAATATCTTTACCCAAATAATAAAAGAAATCTTTTAATTATTTTAGATACTAATAAAAAAGAATTAGTTCAAAATCAAGATGTTCTAAAAAAGATAGATGAAAAAATAATAATAGATCATCATAATTTAGGAAAAACAAGTATAAAAGATGCTTTAACGATTGTAGATACGGAAGTTTCAAGTACCTGTGAAATGATAACAGAATTAACTGAATTTTATGATGTAGAATTAGATCCATATTATGCAACAGTATTATTGTCAGGAATCGTTTTAGATACTAATAACTTTACATTAAAAACAAGTGCTGAAACGTATTATTCTGCTTATTATTTAGCAAATTTAGGAGCAAGTGCAAAAAAAGTACAATATTTATTAAAACAAGACATTGATGAGTATACTGAAAGACAAAAACTTCTAACAGGAATAGAAACAATTAATAAAAAAATTGCCCTTACAAAAGCAAGTCCATATACGATATATAGGAGAGAAGATTTAGCCAAAGTAGCTGACACTTTATTATTTTTCAATAATATTGAAGCATCGTTTGTAATAGGAAAAACAGGAAAAGATACGGTAGGAGTAAGTGCTCGAAGTCTCGGAAACTTTAATATTAAAAGAATACTAGAACATTTAAATGGTGGTGGAGATAATTATAATGGTGCTGCCCGCCTTGAAAATACAACAATTAGTAAAGTAGAACAAGAATTAAAAAAAGCAATTGCTAAAGAAGAAGGTGAATAAAATGGAAGTAATTTTTGTAAAAGACTTAAAAAACCAAGGAAAAAAAGGTGAAATTAAAAATGTCAAGGATGGTTATGCTCAAAATTTTCTAATAAAAAATGGTTATGCAATTATAAAAAATAAAGAAAACTTAGCTAAATTAGAAAAGGAGCAACAAACAAAAGCCAAACAGGATGCAGAGAATAAAAAAATAGCCGAAGAACAAAAAAATAATTTAGATAAACTTACATTAGAATTTAGAGTGAAAACTGGAGAAGGAGATAAAGTTTTTGGCAGTGTTAGTCTTAAACAAGTAAAAGATGCTCTTTCAAAAAAAGGATATAAACTAGAAAAAAGCCAAATAGAATTAACTTCTTCTATGTCTAGTCTAGGTTTTCATTATATAAACATAAATTTATATCCAGGAGTAAAAGCAAAAGTAAAAGTACACATCATTAAATAGGGGTGACAAAATGCCGATAAAATCTTTACCAAATAACATAGAAGCTGAAGAATCTGTCTTAGGAGCATGCTTTCTTTCTAAATATGCCTTACAAAAAGCCTGTGAAAATCTAACACCAGACTCTTTTTATGATGAAAAAAATGGTAAAATATTTGCGGCAATGAATGCTTTAGTAGAAGAAAAAACTCCTATTGATATTACAACTATAACAGGATATTTAAAAAAAAATAATCAATTAACAGAAGTAGGTGGAGTAGAGTATTTAACAGAGGTTTTAACTTTTGTTCCAACTGCTAGTAATATTGATTATTATATAAAAAATGTAGAAGATGCCTCAATTTTAAGAAAATTAATAGAAACAGCAACAGAAATTGCAACTGAAGGATATAGAACAGACGAAACAGTAAACGAAATATTAGATAATTCTGAAAAAAAGATTCTAAATGTTGTTAAAAATAGAAAATCAAGTGAGTTTAGATCTATCAAAGAAATTTTACAAAAAACACAATCTGATTTAGAAAGACTATCAGAGCATAAAGGTGAAGTAACAGGCTTAGCAACAGGGTGGTATGATATAGATAAATTAACAACAGGTCTACATCCAAATGAACTAATAATTATTGCAGCCCGTCCGGCAATGGGAAAAACTGCCTTTGCCTTAAATCTAGCAACTCATGTAGCTATGACACAAGAGAAATCAGTTGCTTTATTTAACTTAGAAATGAGTGCAGAACAATTAGCAATGCGTATTATTTCATCACTAGGTCAGTTAGAAGGTTTTAAATTACGTACAGGGAACTTAATGAATAATGATTGGAAAAGAATAAATGAAGCAATCTCCCAACTATCAAATACCAATCTAGCAATCGATGATACTCCAGGAATAACTATAGGTGAAATAAGAGCAAAATGTCGAAGACTTGCAAGTAGTGAAAAAGGTCTAGGATTAATAGTAATTGACTACTTACAATTAATTTCAGGTGGAAAAAACTATGGAGCAAATCGTCAACAAGAAGTATCGGATATTTCAAGAAGCTTAAAAACACTAGCTATGGAATTACAAGTACCAGTAATTGCATTATCACAATTATCACGTAGTGTAGAATCTCGTGAAGACAAACGTCCAATTATGAGTGATTTACGTGAATCAGGATCAATTGAACAAGATGCTGACATAGTAGCTTTCTTATATAGAGATGATTACTATAAAAAAGAAGCTAGAAACGAAGATAATACAAGTATAGTAGAATTAATTATTGGAAAACACCGTAATGGACCAACCGCAACAGTAGAATTATTATTCAAAAAAAATACATCTACATTCTTAAATTTAAGTAATGGAAATCGAGGTGAAGAAGAATAATATGAGAAGCAAAGTAACAAGAATAGTATTAATATTAATTTTAGGTTTTACAATTCCATTTTTAACTGCTTTCACAACACCAACACCAAAAACTCTATATAGAGTTTATTTAAAAGGAAAATCAATAGGATTAATAAAATCAAAAACCTCTTTAGAAAAATATATTGACCAACAACAAAATCAAATAAAAAAAGAATTTGGAGTAGATAAAGTATATTTACCAGAAGACTTAGATATAGTAAAAGAAGTAACATTTGATAATGATATTTCTACAACAAAAGAAATTTACAAAAAAATAGAAAATATTTCTCCATTTACAATTAAAGGATATAAAATTTCAATAGAAGGAATTGATTCACAGTCTGCGGATAATAAAAAAATAAAAGGAAAAGATCAAACAATATATGTATTAGATAAAAAAATATTTGAAGATGCTATTGATAATGTTGTTCATTCCTTTATATCAGACTCAGATTATAAAAATTATGCAAATGATACGCAAAAAGAAATAGAAGATGTAGGAAAAATAATTGAAAAAATTTATCTAGAGAACACTATTACTATAACAAAAACAAATGTTCCTGTAGATGAAACAATCTATCAAGATACAAACACTTTAAGTAGTTATTTAATGTTTGGTACTACCGAACCACAAAAAAAATACACAGTAAATGAAGGGGATACAATTGAACAAATCGCATTCAATAATAAAATATCAACAGAAGAATTTTTAATTGCTAATCCAGAATTTAGTAGTGAAAATAGTTTATTATATGCAGGACAAACAGTAACTTTAGGAATATTAAAACCACAAGTTAGAGTTGTAGAAGAAGATCATGTTGTATTTGATGAAGAAACAAATTATCAAACGAAAACAGAATATGATAATACAAAAGAAGTTGGTTATAGTCAAGTAAAACAAAAAGGAGTAAAAGGAGTAACAAGAATAACTCAAAAAGTGCAAAAAATAAATGGAGAAACTGTTTCAGTAGCAAAAGTAGGTTCAGGAGAAGTATTAAAAGAGCCAATTGACGAAATTGTTGTAAAAGGTGGAAAAAAATCTAGTTATAGTGGATATGGTGAAGCTATTGCTACATCTGGAGAATGGGGATGGCCAGCAACATGTTCATCTATATCAAGTCCATTTGGATATAGATGGGGAGTATTACATGATGGAACAGATATTGCCGGATGTGGTTATGGATCAAATATTTTTGCTGCCCAATCAGGAACTGTAGTACAATCTTCATATAAATTTGATAATGGTGAATATATTACGATTGACCATCATAATGGATATTATTCAATGTATGCACATATGATTTCAGGATCACGAAGAGTACATGTTGGAGACTATGTTGTAAAAGGACAAGTAATAGGAAGTATGGGAAGAACAGGAGCAGCAACAGGAGTACACTTACACTTTTCTATTTGGAGTGGATTCCCATATCGTGGAGGAAGAGCTCTAAACGCAATGAGCTTCTATTAAAAATGAAAGTTAAGACAATTGCCAGTGGATCAAAAGGAAATTGTACAATAGTATTATGTGATAATACAAATATAATAATTGATATGGGAATTTCCTACTTAGCTCTAAAACGGAGTTTAGAAGAAAATTCCCTTTCTTTTGAACAATTTACCGGTATTTTAATTACACATAGTCATAAAGATCATATAAGTGGTCTAAAGTCATTAATAAAGCATACCAACTTAACTGTATACATACCAGAAAAAATGTATCAAGATTTAGAAGAAATAGTACCAAGGTATCGTTGTGAATTTATAGAAGATAAATTTAACATACAAGATATAGATATAGAACTAATTCATACCTCTCACGATACATCATGTTCAGTAGGTTTTATTATCTATTATCAAGATAAATCACTGGTCTATGTAACAGATACAGGATATATCAATAGAAAATATTTAGCTAAAATGACAGAAAAAGATATATATGTTATAGAAGCAAATCATGATGAAATTATGTTAATGGATGGCCCATATCCTAGATTTTTAAAAGAAAGAGTAATTAGTGATAAGGGTCATTTATCTAATAAAACGACTGCAAAATACTTAAAAAAAATAATTGGTAATAATACAAAGTACATAGTACTAGCCCATCTGAGTGAAAAAAATAATACAGAGGAAAAAGTTTTAGAAGCAATAAATGAAGAATTAGGAAAAACAAATATAAATATTTTAATAGCTAAACAAAAAGAAGAAAGTCCAATGATTGAGGTGTAACATGGTTAAAATAATTACAGTTGGATCTATAAAAGAAAAGTATTTAAAAGATGCTATAGAAGAGTATCAAAAAAGACTAAGAAAATATCTAAAATTAGAAATAATAGAAGTAAAAGATGAAGGACTATTACCTCCACTTCAAGCTATGGCAAAAGAAGCTGAAAATATACAAAAGCATATTTCAGATAGAGACTATATTATTACGTTAGAAATAGAAGGAAAACAATTGACATCAGAAGAATTTTCCAAGAAAATAGAAGATATTCAAATGATAAACAGTAATATTACATTTATTATTGGAGGAAGTTATGGAATTGATCACACGATTAAAGAGAAAGCAAATTATCATATATCTTTTTCTAAAATGACATTTCCTCATCAATTATTTAGAGTCCTATTGCTAGAACAAATTTATAGAGCATTTAAGATTATGAATCATGAAAGTTACCATAAATAAGGAGAAAAAATGAAGTATTTAAAAGTAATGGATGAAAGAGTATCAAATGCAAATCCTAATCTAATTTATAAAATAAGCGAAGTAAATATTGCACCAATTTGGAATAAAAATGCTAAATCACCAGAAAAAATAGGGAGATTTAACTTTTCTACAGAAGATAAGATACTAAGATGACTATTAAGGGGAGATACCTTATATGAATGGTGATTCCAGGTGATGCAGAAGTAATAGAATGCGAATCAAAATCAGCGCCCCACGGAGTATTCAGAACTAATAAAATAATCATAAAAAATCCAATAAAAGTAACAGATGAAGTGGCGATGGATTTATATAAGAAATCTGATTTACCATGGAAATCATATATTCAAATTTTATCGTATTTAGCAGCAACAGGCTATAAAAATGCATCGTATAAAATAGTAGAAGATAAAATAAAAAAAAGAAAATTCCAAAGAGGCTTTAGAAATATATGGTAATCTTGTAAAAAGAAAACCAAATCCAATACCAAAGATTTATAAATAAAAGAGAAAATAAAGAACTTGTAAAAAAGAAAAGAGGCATAATATGATAGGAAATAAATGGGATGAACTATTAAAAGAAGAATATCAAAAAGAATACTTTAGAAATTTAATGAACTTTATTAAAGAAGAATATAAAACAAAAACTATATATCCAAAGCAGAGTGATGTTTTTAATGCCTTTCGATATACAGATTTTGACAATGTAAAAGTAGTTATATTAGGCCAAGACCCTTATCATGGGCCAAACCAAGCAGAAGGATTATCATTTTCAGTAAGTAATGAAGTATTAAAGCCACCATCACTAAAAAACATTTTTAAGGAGCTAGAAAGTGACTTAGGAATACCTTTTCCAAAACATAATTCACTAAAGCCCTGGGCAAAAGAAGGGGTATTACTATTAAATGCAGTATTGACAGTAGAAGCACATATCCCAACATCCCATAAAAATCATGGCTGGGAAGAGTTTACAAATCAAGTAATAGAAATTATTAATAAAAAAACTACTCCTGTAGTTTTCATATTATGGGGAAGCTATGCTAGAGCGAAAAAGAAACTTATTACCAATCCGATTCACTATGTTATAGAATCAGCTCATCCATCACCTTTTTCTGCATATAATGGTTTCTTTGGTAGTAAACCATTTTCAAAAACAAATAACTTTTTAAAAAGTAAAGGTATAAAACCAATTGATTGGAGAGTAGAATAACACAAAAAATTTTTATAATTTATATAGTATGATCAAATAATATGAATGAAGATTGTATTTTGACAAAATGAGAAAGAAATTACAATAACAGCAAGCTATATCAAGAGATTTCCAAATATTTGATACGAAATAACCTCCAACTAGACAGTAAATAATAAAATAATGATATTTTTTGTAGGACTATATATCGATTTTATTATTTAAAGTGTTATAATATAAAAAAGGAGGATTACAATGGAACAAGTAGATGATTTAGGAAAAATAACAATCGTAAAAAATGGAAAAGAAGTAGACTGTGATATATTATTTACCTTTGAAAACGAAGAATTAAATAGAATATATGTTGGTTATTCAGATCATAGTATAGCAAAAAATGGAAGAGAAAATATTTATATAGGGTATTATGATACAATGATTGGGACAGGAGAACTTGAAAATATTACAGATCAAAAAGAATTAGAAATGGTACAAAAGGTATTAGAAAAGATAGCAAATGATTAATGGTGAGGGTGAAAAAATATGAATATTGAAGAGATAAGAAAACAAATAGAACAAAGTCAAAACGAAATAGTACATCTGAATGATGAAATAAGAAATCTAAATCAAGCAAGAGATAATATGACTGAAGAAACATATAACAGTGAACTAGAAAAAATTAATCGTTATATTGAAGTTGCACAAAAAAACTTAGAAAACAGCCAAAGATTAAATCTGCTAAGTGCCTATGCTAAGAAAGAAACAGATCAGAAAAACTTAGAAGAAATTGCTGAAGAAAGAGAACGATTAGAAGAAGAAATAAAATCATCTAGAAAAGTCTTACCAGAAGAATTACAAGAAGAAATAAGAAATACAATATTAACTGGTACAAATACCAACCAAATTCCAAATTCAGCAAACAATCAACAAAAAAATAATTTAGATACTTATGAATTAGATGAAAATGGTAATATTCGTTTTTTTGATGGAACAGTAATTGCAAAACCTAGAGATAGAAAACCAAATGAAACAGACCAAGAATATGTAGATTTTTTAGCAGGTTATTATAATAACATTCGTAACTTAAATATGTTTTCCCCAAAAAGAATGGTAGATAAAGAATTAACTAAAGATAATTCCATGATGCAAAACTCAGAAACCAAAAATACAACTCAGCAAAAAAAAGAAAGAAAAAAAATAGAAATACCAGAGTTAAATTTAAATCGACGCAAATCTAATTCACAAGAGCATCAACCAAAAGAAACACCTCAAAATACAACTCAAGGCAAAGGAGAATATTCAGAAGAAAGTAAAATAAAAATACCAGAATTTCTTTTAAATGGATATAGTTCTTATTTACAAGAACAACAACAAAAAGGAAATCAACAAAAGACTTCAAACCCAAAAGAAACATCTCCAGAGAATGATAGAATAGTAATACCAAATTTTATTTTAAATATGGGAAAAAATAAAGCAAATAAAGATGAACATGCTGAACATTCTGAGAGAAATACATCCGAAAGAGATAATAAAGAATTAGAAGCAACTAATATATTAGTAACTAAGAAATTTAAATTTGGATTAAGTAAAGAGGGAAAATTATATAATATTATTCAAAAAGTAAAAACAGCAGGTCAAAAAATCAAAGCTAAATACGATAATAGAAAAGAAAGAAAAAAAGCTAAGAAAGAGCAAAAGTTAATCACTGAAGAAGAGAAAAAAACACCAGAATCAAATTATTCAGAAGAATATACAGAACATCATGAAATAACTACTGATACAAATAAACAAGAACAAAGAAAAGAAAGTTTAGAAGCAAATAATATAGTTGTAACAAAGGAATTTAATGAAGAATTAAGAAAAAAAAGAAAATTATATAATATTACCCAAAAAGCTTCAAAATTTATAAAAACAAAATATGCTGATATAAGAGATAAATTAAAAAGAATGTTAACTCTAGGTTATGACGATGATGTTTATGAATATGAATATGAATATGATTCTGAGGATAAAGAGAAACTTGAAGAAATAAATAATAACCAACCAAGAGAAACATCTCCAGAGAAAGATAAAATAATAATACCAGAATTTCTTTCAAATGGATATAATTCTCATTTACAAGAACACCCTCAAAAGGAAACCTATCAGCAGACTTCACAACCAAAAGAAACACTAAATAGTGAAGAAAATTCAAGTAAATATAGTGAACTTGCTCGAATGATGTCAATACAGGAACAAAAAGAATCAAAACCAATAAAAAAAGGAAAATAATCAAATTTTCCTTTTTTATGTGTGCCGGGCATGGCATATAGCTAGGTGGTGAAAGTCCACTATACACGTCGGTATCTGCGAAGTATTAGGGAAGCGCAACGCATCAACAGTGATGTTGGGGCTAAAGGAAGCGTGAAACAAAA
>DVGU01000039.1 GCA_018712565.1 Candidatus Faecimonas gallistercoris | reverse complement strand
ATTTCGTGTATAATATTAAATGTGTTAGGTTTATTATCTTTCTTTGGACGGAATATATAATAATCTAACACTTTTTATTTTGCAATAATTTTTTGAAACTGAAGACTTTTCGTTAGAAATTTGGTACAATAGCAATGAAAAAAATTCAATATAAAAGATTTAAATGAATAGAAAAAAGGAGAATATATGAAAACAATAATGGTAGACATGGACAATGTAATTACAGATGACATATTTACTAATTTTTTAGAAGAATTTTTAGGAAATAAAATTAACGTGAATGATAGTAAAGTTTATTATAGACAAGAATTAATAAAAGGAAGAGAAGAAGAATTTAGAAAAATTTATCAATATAAAAACTTATATGAAAACGCTCCCTTGTTAGACGGTTGTTATGAAGTATTAAAAAGACTAAATAAAAAATATGATATCTACATCGTAACTTCTTATATTTGGGAAAAAAACATTATAAATCCAGAAGAAAATTTAAAAAATAAATTCCAATATTTAAAAGAAAAATTACCCTTTATTAATCCTAATAAATATATTTTTACTCAAAATAAAAAATTATTAAATTTTGATATTAGAATAGATGATAGAATATCAGGATTAGAAAATGGAAAAATTAAGTTATTATTTAACTCTTGGAGTAACAATAGAATCACAGAAAAAGAACTAAATGAAAAAAATATAATTAGAGTAAAAAATTGGTATGAAATAGAATCTATTTTAAATAAATTAGATAATTAAAAGGAGAAAATTATGTTAATATATCAAAACACTTTTGAAAACACAAAAACACTAAATTATAACTTCCCTATGGAAGACCAATTTTATGCAACAGACAAAGAAGCAATTGTTGCAGATGGAATCACAAGAGACCCTGTAGGAATTAGTGACTTAAATAGTATCTCTTTTAGTGAAATGTTAGAAAAGTATCCTAGACCATCTGGAGGAGAGCTAGCAGCCAAAACAATCACAGAAGTATTCAAAGAAAGTAAAGGAACAACAAAAGAAAGATTAATAGTTTGCAACAACGCCGTAAAAGAATTAAATAATAAATATATAAAAAAATGTGATTACCTACAAAATGATTATTATGGTGCAGTAGCAGCTTGTATCCAAATAAAGAATAATATATTAGAATATGCATATATTTGCGATTGTGGAATTATTGTATATGATAATAATGGAAATATAAAGTTTCAAACAGAAGATGATAAAGAACTTTATAGTGATCCTTATATAAATAAAATTAATATACCTTGGAACTTACCAAAAGCAAGAATGATAGTAAGAAGAGATTTTAGAAACAATCCCAATAATATACAAGATGGAATGTGTGTATCCTATGGTGCAATAACAGGAGAAAAAAGTGCAGAACAATTTATAAAATCTGGACAAATCCCATTAAACCAAAATGATATAGTAGCAATCTATAGTGATGGCTTTATAATTTTCTAAGAGATACTGCTTTTATAAATGAAATATTACACTTTAACAAAGAAAAATTTGAAAAATACGTTAATAAAAAATCACTAGAAAATTATAATCTATATGGAAAAGAAAAAACATTAGTCTTAATAAAACATATATAAAAGAGCAAACATCATAATTGTTTGCTCTTATCATTTAATACATAATGTTCCTTAAAATCAAAATAATGTATTGATATAACATCTATTGGTTTTAAAGAACAAGATAATAATCTAATTAGCTATAAAAAATATGGAAGTAATAAAACTATTTCAATGAATATAAATGATTTTATTCTCCACATAAACAAAGAAATAAAAAAAGATAATTGATTAATATAAAAAATCTCAGTATAATAAAAATAACTTATGAGAGTAAGTAATCTAATAATAAGAGAGGTAAAATATGTATAAAATTAAAAACTTTACAGACAACAACGACATCAATGTGTTAGACACAAAAGGACCGTTTACAGTCGTAGAATATTTAAGAGACCTAAGTGTAACACCAATGACTGCACAAACAAGTTACTTCAGTAACCTAATGAATGTGAGAAAAAGACAAGTAATATGTAATCTAGCAACCTCACCTGTCACTATTCAAGCAGGCGCAATGCAATGGATGGTAGGTAATGTAAATGCAACTACCGGTCTAAAAGGAGTTGGAGATCTATTTTCAAAAGCAGTAAGAGGAAAAGTAACAGGAGAATCAGCAATTAAACCTGAATATACAGGAGATGGTCAACTAGTACTAGAGCCTACATACAAGCACATTATTTTACTAAACTTAGAAGAATGGAATAATTCTATTGTTTTAGATGACGGCCTATTTCTAGCATGTGAATCAACGTTGCAACAAAAAGCAGTCATGCGTAGCAATATTTCTTCTGCAGTTGCTGGAAATGAAGGTTTATTTAATTTGGGTGTACATGGAAAAGGAGTTCTTTGTATCGAATCACCATGTCCACAAGAAGAACTTATTGAAATCGAATTAAAAGATGATGTAATCAAAATCGATGGAAATATGGCTATTGCTTGGAGTGGAAGTCTAGATTTTACCGTAGAACGTTCTGGAAAAAGTTTAGTAGGTTCAGCAGCATCAGGAGAAGGATTAGTAAATGTTTATCGTGGAACTGGTAAAGTTTTACTTGCACCAGTAGATAAAATGACTCATTAAAAAACAAATATTAAACAAATATATAGAAAGGGGTATGATTTATATTGAAAAAAAGTAAATATGGGGCATTAAAATTTTTAGGAATTGTAATGATTATTTTTGGAGTAATATATGCACTCTTAGGAATACTTAGTATAAAAGGTATCATTAATGGTGCATTACCAGGACATGAACAACAAGAACCAATAATTATAATATTATCATGTATTACTCTAATTATATCAATAATAGCAGGAATTAGTAGTATTAAAGAAGATATCAACGATACACAAATAATAGGAATTATTGTTATAATTATTGGCATGATATCATTAATTTATACCCAACTTACTCAAGGAATATTTAACAATTTTGATTGTATTACCATTGTCCTTGGTATTGGAATTACACTTCTTACAATTCTCGCAAAAGAAGATGCAAAAATTTCCAAAAAAAAGTCAAAAAAAACATCAACATCAAAAAAGAAAAAAAAGAAAACCAAATAAACTTAAAATCTACACAAAAACGTGTAGATTTTTTATACAGCAAATAATACTAATTATATTTCTTAATATCTTTTAATATCTCTCTTTTCATATCTCTTTCCTTAATTGATTCCCTTTTATCATAATCTTTTTTTCCCCGACAAACACCTAAGGAAACTTTCAATATATTATTTTTAAAATAAAGTTTAATAGGTACTAAAGTAAGTCCTTTCACTTGAATGGCATCTTCTAATTTTCGTATCTGTTTTTTATGAAGTAAAAGTTTTCTACTACGAGTTTCATCATGATTAAAAAGATTACCCTCTTTATATGGAGCAACATACATATTTAAAAGATATACTTCGTGATTACGTATAATACCATAACAATCTTTAATATTACAATCACCATTGCGTATTGACTTAATCTCAGTACCAGTCAAAACAATACCAGCTTCATATATATCTTCAATAAAATAATCATGCTTAGCTTTTCTATTCAAAATTTCCATTTTATCAACTCCTATTAAATCTCTCTAATCAAATTATAACAAAAAAACTAATACATTTCTATCTTTCATAATTGTTGATAAAACTTAACTATAACATTACAATTTTCTTATTATTTCAAAATCAATTATTTTTTCTTCTTTAGATGCTCGAACCACTTTTACTAAAACTCGCTCACCAATTGTATACTTAATATGACTTCTTTCACCTAACAAAGTCATATGTTCTTCATCATAATGGAAAAAATCTTTCATATCACGTAAAGGAACCAAGCCCTCAATTAAATTATCTAGCTCAACAAACATACCAAAACTCGTAACCGAAGAAATCATACCTTCAAATTCTTCTCCAATATGCTCTTCCATATATTCAGCCATTTTCATATCTTCAACTTCTCTTTCACAATCTACACTTGCCCTCTCACGCGAAGAAGAATGCTCAGCAATATAAACTAACTTCTCTTCCCATTTATGAATAGTACCCATATCCAATTTTTTATCAAATAAATATGTTCTAAGTAAACGATGAACCGTAGTATCCGGATATCTACGAATTGGAGAAGTAAAATGAGTATAACACTGACTAGCAAGACCATAATGCCCTAAGTTTTCTGGTTTATAGACAGCTTTTTGCATACTTCTTAATAAAAGACTAGATAAAATTTTAAATTCAGGCTTATCTTCCAAATAACTAATAATCTTCTGCACTGTCTTCGGACTAGTATCCTTTAAATCACCAGGAACCTGATATCCAAGACTACCAACAAAACTTAAATAACTACGAAGTTTTTCCTCTTTAGGAACCTCGTGAACACGATAAATAAATGGTAAAGACATAAAATAGATATGTGTAGCAACACACTCATTAGCAGCAATCATAAAATCTTCTATTAATTTCTCACCAACACCACGATCCCTTAAAACAACTTTCGTAGGTTTACAATTTTCATCAACTAAAATTTTAGCCTCATCCACTTCAAAATCAATATATCCACGTTTTATTTTCATCTTTCTTAAAATATCAGCAAGTTCTGCCATTAACCGTAAAGATTTCTCATAAGGTTCATATCCCTCAGGAATAATATTATTTTCTAATATACTATTTACCTTTTTATACGTCATTTGAATACGAGAACGAATAACACTAGGAAAAATTTCATAATCAATCTGTTTTCCATCATGATCAAATTCCATAATACAAGAAATTGCTAAACGATCAACATTAGGATTTAAAGAACAGATTCCATTAGAAAGCTCATGAGGAAGCATAGGAATAACACGATCTACTAAATAAACACTTGTACCACGTTCCATTGCTTCTTCATCTAAAGGACTTCCCTCTTTTACATAATAACTAACATCAGCAATATGAACACCTAATTTATAATGACCATTATTCATTCTTTCAATTGAAATAGCATCATCAATATCTTTAGTATCATCACCATCTATGGTAAATATTTCCATATTACGTAAATCTCTACGCCCAATTAAATCCATATCCTTGACTTCCATAGGAATATTTTTAACTTCCTGTTTAACTTCTTCTGGAAATTCAGTATTAATATTATATTTATAAACAATAGATAAAATATCTACTCCTGGATCATTTTTATGTCCAATAATTTCCACAACTCTACCAGAATACTTAAAATTATTATTAAGTTTTTTAATAAGTTCAACAACAACCTTATGTCCATCAACAGCATTCAAAGAATCTTCTTTTGCCACTTGAATATTTAATTTAATTTTAGCATCATCTAAAGTAATATGACCTCTACCCTTGCTATCAAAATTAATTTCTCCAATATAACGATGATTAGGTCGTTTTAATACTCTTAAAATCCTACCCTCCAATCGATCTATATCTACCTTACTTGTAATTTCAACCAATACGAAATCATCATGAATAGCACCATTCATATTCTCAGAAGATATATAAATATCATCATCCAAATTCTCAACCTCAACAAAACCAAAACCTTTTTTATTTGCCCGTAAAATTCCTTTTCGCAAATGACTGTCTTCAAGTAACATATAACGCCCTTTATTAGAACAATAAATAATGACTTCCTCTTCCATTTTTCTAAGCTCTTCACTTAACTCTTTAACCTTACTAACATCATGTAAATCCAATTTATCCTGTAATTCATAAATAGTAAGAGCCTTTTTACTGTTCTTTAATATATTAATTATATCATCTCTCATTAGTATCACCTTCTATCTTTATTATACCGTATTTTTTCTCAGATAACTAGATATAAGTAAAATGAATAAAAAAAAGCTCATGATAGAGCTTGTTAAATAAACATTGCAATCAAACAAATCATAAAAAACGCTAAGCCTAAAATCAAAGTAAGACGGCTAATAAACAATTCAGAACCGCGTTCCTTACGATGACTAAATAGTTCAGAAGTACTTCCTGAAATAATTTGAGCTGCACCTTCTGCTTTACTACTCTGTAAAAGAACAATTACAATAAGCAAAATTGATATAATTAAGAGCGCTGTTTCCATCGCACACCTCCGTTAACATTACCAATATAATAACATACTTTAACTATGATTGCAACCAACTGCTTAAAGTTTTATTTAGGAATGAATAAAATAAAACTATACATAATCTAAAACTTTTGTATCTTCAATTTCTAAAACATCACTAGATATTCTCTCTTTATACTCAACAATCCCTTCTTCTGCCTGTTTTCCAACAGTAATTCGTTTAGGAATCCCAATTAAATCCATATCTTTAAACTTAACCCCTACACGTAAATTACGATCATCTAATAATACAGACTTTCCATGAGATAAAAGAGTTTGATAAATTTTTTCTGCTAGTTCTACTTGTTTTTCATCTTTCATATTAACAATAACAATAGAGATTTCATACGGAGCAAGTTCTGGTGAAAAAATAATTCCAAAATCATCATGATGTTGTTCTATATAACTAGATAAAATTCTAGCAATACCAATTCCATAACATCCCATAATAACTGGTTTTAATTGATTATCTTGATCAGTATAATATAATCCCAAAGCTTCTGAATACTTAGTACCAAGTTTAAATGTATTACCAACTTCAATACCACGTTTAAAAACAAGATTTCCACCACATTTTGGACAAATATCATTTTCTCCAACATTACGTATATCAGCAGCCATATCATATTTAAAATCAGATAAATTAACATGAATATAATGATAATCAGTCTTATTAGCTCCTACTAAAAAGTTCTTCATAGATAATATTTCATAATCTATAATAATAGGAATATCTAATCCAATAGGACCAGCAAATCCAACTCTAGCATGAGTAATTTGTTCATCCTCCTCAGAAGTTGCCATAACCACCTCACTTGCTTTTAACACTTTAGTAATTTTAGCTTCATTTAATTCCCTATCACCACGAATTAAAAACGCATAGAACTTACCATCTACTTTATATAATAATGTCTTTACAGTATCTATAGGTTTAATCTGATATTGTTCACACAAATCTTGTATAGTACCAATATTAGGAGTATAAAATAATTCTTTTTCCATCTCGTCTTCTTTATTTACTTGTTTTTTTTCTTTGCATTCACAAACTTCAATATTGGTAGCATATCCACAATCATCACAAATAACCAAGGTATCTTCACCAATATTACAAACAGCCTGAAATTCCTCTGATAAACTACCTCCCATAGCTCCCGTATCCGCACGTACTACTTCATAATCTAGACCAATTCGTTTAAAAATTCTATGATAAGCATCATACATTTTCTGATATGCCTCAGAAAGACTAGCCTCATCTCTATCAAAAGTATAAGCATCTTTCATAATAAATTCCCTAGTACGAATTAAACCATAACGACTACGTGGCTCATCTCGATACTTATTTGCAATTTGATATAAACTAAGAGGCATATCTTTATAAGAATGAATAACATCTTTCGCCACCTCAACAAACATCTCTTCATGTGTAGGTCCTAATACATACCGTCTTTCATAACGATCCAACAAATGAAACATATCATCTCCAAAGATTTCTGCTCTACCACTCTTAGAATAAATATCTTCTGGCAAAATACTAGGCATCACCAATTCATTAGAACTTATAGCATTCATTTCTTCTCTAACAATGTTTTCAATATTTCTTATTACTCTAAGCCCCATAGGTAAAAACGTATAAATACCACTACCTACTTTTTTAATCATTCCCGCACGTACTAATAAATTAGCACTAACAGAATCTTCATCTTTTACATCTTCTTTTTGCGTAAAAAAATAATTTCCTTTTAATTTCATAATTCTCCTCCCAATAAAAAAGATGACACCAAAGGAGTGCTTATGCACGGTACCATCCTTTTTTACTTAATTATTTAACGATGTAAGAACACCGGAAGTAAAACTTCACCTAGAAAGGTAGGAATATAATTAGATTATAATTGAGTTCACACTATCCTCAAATCACTGATATAAGAGCCAACTATATTATGATCTTTCTTTGCGGTTTTAAGATAAAATTAGAATAATATAGATTTTAACAAAAGTCAAGAAAAAGAACTATTAATTTAATTTAGTTCTTCTTCAATTCTCATTAATTGATTATATTTACAAATACGATCTGTTCTAGACATAGAGCCAGTCTTAATTTGACCTAAATCAAGGCCAACTGCTAAATCAGCAATTGTAGTATCTTCAGTTTCACCACTTCTATGAGATATGATAGTTTTATAACCATGGCTTTTAGCCAGTTCAATAGTCTCTAACGTCTCAGTAATAGTACCAATTTGATTAACTTTTAACAAAATAGCATTACCTGCTTTATGATCAATTCCCATTTGAAGACATTTTTTATTAGTAACAAATAAATCGTCTCCTACTAACTGAATTTTATCTCCTAAACGTTCAGTAACCTTAGTAAATCCATCCCAGTCATTTTCATCTACTGGATCTTCAATAGAAATAATTGGATAAGTATTAACTAATTCTTCATAGAAATTAATTAATTCATCAGTAGTTAATTCTTTTCCATCTACATGATATACTCCATCACTATAGAATTCACTAGCTGCTACATCAATAGCAATACAAACATCTTTTCTTGGCTCATACCCAGCTTTTTTAATTGCTTCAATAATTAAATCAAAACCTTCCTTATTAGAACCTAAGTTTGGAGCAAATCCACCTTCATCTCCAACACCAGTAAAGTATCCTTTATCATTTAATACTTTCTTTAAAGCATGGAATACTTCTGCTCCAACACGAACTCTTTCATGAATAGTATCTCTTTGTGGAATAATCATAAACTCTTGGAAATCCAAATTGTTATCAGCATGTGCTCCACCATTAATAATATTCATCATTGGAACTGGTAAAGTCTTACCATCACCAACATATTCATATAATTCTTTTCCTTCACTAATAGCACTAGCTTTTAACGCAGCCATACTAACACCTAAAATAGCATTAGCACCAAGCTTTGATTTAGTCTCTGTTCCATCTAACTCTATCATAGCGTAATCAAGTGTTTTTTGATCTGCTGCATCCATACCAATTACTTTATCACGAATAACCGTATTAACATTTTTAACAGCATTTAAAACACCTTTACCATTATAACGACTTCCACCATCACGCATCTCTAATGCTTCTCTTTCACCAGTAGATGCTCCACTTGGTACAGCAGCACGTCCACGTACTCCATTTTCTAATATAACATCCACTTCAACCGTAGGGTTTCCACGTGAATCTAAAATTTCTCTAGCTTTTACATCTTTAATTTTCATTTACATCATCCTTTCACAACATATATTATAACATTATTTTACAAATAGCTCTATGATTTTTACATCTTATTACCTAATTTTATAACATCATAAAACAGTTTTAACAATAATTTTATCTATTTTTTCCATTTTCTAATTCAAAAACTAATCTCTTAAATTCATCTCCCCGAACCTCACACTCACTATATTGATCCCAGGAAGCAGATGCTGGACTTAATAAAATAATATCTCCTTTTTTTGAAATTTCATAACACTTCTTAAAACCATCTTTCAAAAATTCATAACTATAAACAGGAATCTCCATAATATTAGCAAATTGTACTACTCTTTTTCTACATTCACCAATAGCAACAATAGATTTTACATGTTCTAAATAATCAGAAAGTTCAAAAAAATCTTGTCCTCTCTCAAGTCCTCCCAAAATCAAAATAATAGGACTATCAAAAGAAGATAAAGCAATCTGTGTACATTTAATATTAGTAGCTTCAGTATCATTATAAAATTTACGACCTTCTACAGTATTAACATATTCCAATCGATGTTCAACACCAGTAAACTTTCGAATAGTATCAACAATAATATCATTAGAAATATTTAATTCCTTAGCTACCATAATCGCTGCCATAACATTTTCTACATTATGAATACCAGCAATTAAAATATCATCACGACTCAATATTTTCTCACCATAATAATAAATATCTTTTCCATCTAAATAGCAACCATTAATAGAGTTTTCACTAGAGAAAAATTTCTTAGTAGATAAAATTCGTTTAGTCTCATCTAACACATCCCCATTTTCCACATTCAAAATTGCTATATCCTTTGCTGTTTGATTTTGAAACAATTTAACCTTTACTTTCTTATAAATTTCATAACTTCCAAAAAAATCAATATGAGCAGGACTCAAATTTGTCATTACTGCAATATTAGGATGAAATGTAGATAAATTTTCAAGTTGTTGACAAGAAACCTCCATCACAACAATATCTCCTGATTTTAATTGTTCTAAAATACTAGAAAGAGGATAACCAATATTTCCAGCTAAAAAGACTCTATCTCCAAATGCAGCTTTCACAATATCAAAAGATAATGAAGTAGTAGTAGTCTTCCCATTAGTACCAGTAATAGCAATTAACGTTACATCATCAGGAAACAACCTATAAGCCATTTCTACCTCATTAATAACTTCAATGCCCAACTTTCTAGCTTCTAATACATATTTATGATGAATAGGAACTCCCGGATTCTTAATCAAATAATTAAAAGAAGAATCCAATAAATCATCTGGATGAGAACCAAAAATGAATTTTACACCTAACTCTCGAAGTTCATTAATTTTATCCTGATCAAGAAATTCCTCTTTTTTACTGTCATTTAAAATAACTTCATTACCACGCTTTATTAATACTTTTGCAGCTTCATATCCACTTCTAGCAAATCCCAAAATTAATATTTTTTGATTTTTAAACATAATATCACCACTATAAGTATACTATAAACTAAATAATTTGACTACTGAAAATAAAGAGATTATATTGAAAGAAGAAAGAAAGATATGATATAATAAACAGAGAATAGGAGACATGTCAATGAAAATAGTAACTATCAGTCCAGAACAATTTGACAGATATGCCAGAAATCACAAATATCGTAATTATTATCAATCTTCTATATATGGAAGTACCATGAGAAAGTTTGGCTTTAATGTACATTTTTTAGGCATTGCAGATGATAGTAACACATTGATTGGTGCATCCTTAATCATTTACAGAGAAGTATTCATGGGTCATAAAATTGCTTACGCACCTAGAGGCCTTTTATTTAATTATGAAAATCCTAATGAAGTAAAAGAGTTAGCAGAAAAATTCAAAAAAATACTAGGTAAACAAGGATTTATGTTACTAAAAATAGATCCCTATATACCAGCAACTGTTCGTGACCACGACGGAAACATTATAAACTTCAACAATCAAACAAATTTAATTATGGCAAATTTAAAAAACGCAGGTTTTATACACCAAGGAAGAACACTATTTTTTGAAGGAGAAAAGCCAAGATGGGAAGCATTAGTTTTACTAAATAAAGATATCAGAACAATCTTTAATAATTTTGATAAAAGAACAAGACATAAAATAAGAAAAGCTGCAAACAGTGGAATTGAATGTTACAAAGATCCAAGTAAAAACATCAATATACTATATGAATTTATAAAAAGAAAAACTCCAAAGCCAATAGAATTTTATAGAGAGTTAATTAGTAATTATGGTGAAAATGCAGATGTATACTATGCAAGAATCAATACAGAAATATATGTAATTAACAGCAGAAAAGCTTACGAAAAAGAAATGGAAAATAATGATCAAATAGCAGAAAAAATACAACAATTAGACATTAGTCCACAACAGAAAAACTCATTGTTAAATAAAAAGATGGAATCAGACAAATTATTAAATACATACAAAAATAGTATGGTAAAAGCAACGGAACTATTAAAAGAATATCCAAATGGAGTAATTGTTGCTGGGGGTATAGTTATTAAATATGACAACTCTGCCTTTTTATACATAGATGGCTTTAATAGTAAATACTCTAATTTAAATCCAAGTTATTTACTAAAATGGAGAATGATTGATGACTATAATAAACAACATTTAAAATACTTAAATTTAAATGGCATCGTAGGTGAATTTGAACGAAGAAATAAATTTAGTGGATTAAATGAAATGAAACTAGGATTTAATTCAACAATTACAGAATATATAGGAGAATTTGATATTGTATTAAATAACTTTACATATAACTTATATAAGAGTTTTGGAAAAAAATAAAACTAGTATAAAGAGATAATTTTATACTAGTTTTTTACATTCTACCCAAACAAATTATAAAATCATTATTAATAATTAATTAAAATTAACCCTATTGCAATCACAAATATTGCTAATATTTTTTTAATAGTAAGTTTATCAGTACAATTGTGTAAGAAAAAGGTAAGGATGACTACAAAAACAAAAGAAACTGGTTTCACATAATAACTTAAAGAAACAGAATTAATAAGTAAAAAATTACCTAGGTATAAAGTGAAAAAACCAAAAATTTGTTGAACAAAAACCCAGGTAATAATTTTTTTATGTTCCTTATGATAAGAGAAACTATATTTTTTAGAAAACAACAAAGTAAGAAATAAATTCATAACAAACATAAAAGTAGCACTAGACCAATATTGCAATATAAAATGTGTGACATATCCCAAACACAATGAAGTAAAAATTTTTATTAATAAATCTCTTTTTAACTGAGTTATTGTTAATCTGGTATCAGAAAGTAAAAATACACCAAAGACAGTAAGAAAAAAAGAAATAGTAGACAAAATTGTAAGTTTCTCCAAACCTAAAACACAGTCAATAATAAAAGCAATAATTAATCCTAAACTCAAATAAGCAGAAGCTTCATAAGGATTTAAATATTTCAAATAACCTACTATTGTATGTTGCTTATAATATCTAAGAAACATAGCAACAATTAAAAGTAGTACCGGAATAAGATTCAAATGAAAATAAAATGTATTAGAAATATAAAAAAAAACATCATTAATAAAGTAAACGGAAGCATGGATAAGCACATATAATAAAAATAATCATCTCGAGAAATTCCTAAATTAACCAAGTACTTATCCAGATAACTACCTATAGCTGTAAAAAGACTAGCAACCAATAATACACCAAGAAAAATCATACTACCACCTCATCATAATATTATAATTATGGTTAATAATAGTACTAAACATATTTCAACTAAAAGACAAACATAAGTTTATATCTTAATTAATTACTATACCATAAGAACCATATTTATCTATTTATTTATTATAAATTTTTTTATACTAAAATATCTACTTTATTATTGCTTCTTGTTTCTCATTAATTTCTTTTAATAATTTTTTCTATCTATCAATAAATGAATTTTCAGTGAAATTATCTCAATTATCTCTTATCTTCTATAAACTAAAACCAACAGATTTTAACTGTTCAATAATTTCAACTTCTTCTGATATTAATAATCCTATATATAATTATAGTATCTAAGAGTTCTAATTGATAGATTAGTAAGTTTTGAAAATTCACCAATTTTTACATAATACCTCACTTATTCTATTATAACATAACATCATCAATACTAATGGTACACTGAAATAAGGTTACATAATTACTAGTAAAATCATAATAATCAACACTCACCATTTAATATCAATATAGAATATCATACTAATATAATATATTTGATTAATAATATATAAATTTTTAATAAATTAATTATGGTAATAATTTTATCATTACGCCTCACTTCTTTTTTTCACATAACTACAGTAAAACATAATATTCCTCCTTTCATCTAAAATTTATCACTCCAGTTAACTAGAGAATCAATACATAAATAAAAAAAGAACCCTAATGGGTTCATTTTATTATTCAACAATTTCAGTAACGTTACCAGCACCAACAGTACGTCCACCCTCACGAATAGAGAATTTAGTTCCTTGTTCAAGTGCAATTGAGTGAATTAATTCAACTTCAATATTAACGTTATCACCTGGCATAACCATTTCAACACCATCAGGTAATGAGATAACACCAGTTACGTCTGTAGTTCTGAAATAGAACTGAGGACGATAATTTGCGAAGAATGGAGTATGACGTCCGCCTTCTTCTTTACTTAATACATATACTGCAGCTTTGAATTTATGATGAGGTGTAACACTTCCTGGTTTAGCAAGAACTTGTCCACGTTCAACTTCTTCACGAGAAATACCACGTAATAATACTCCAGCATTATCTCCAGCTTCAGCATAGTCTAATTGTTTACGGAACATTTCAATTCCAGTAACAACTGTCTTCTTAGTTTCTTTAATACCAACAATTTCAACTTCATCATTAAGTTTTAATTGTCCACGTTCAACACGACCAGTAACAACAGTACCACGTCCAGTGATTGTGAATACATCTTCGATACTCATTAAGAATGGTTTTTCAGTATCTCTCTCAGGAGTTGGAATCCAAGTATCAACAGCATCCATTAATTCATCAATTTTCTCTACCCACTTAGGATCTCCCTCAAGAGCTTTAAGAGCAGAACCACGGATAATTGGAGTTTCATCTCCTTCGTAATCATATTCATTTAATAAATCACGAATTTCCATTTCTACTAAATCTAATAATTCTGGATCATCAACCATATCACATTTGTTCATGAATACAACCATTTTAGGTACTCCAACTTGACGAGCAAGTAAGATATGTTCACGAGTTTGTGCCATAGGTCCATCAGTAGCAGCAATAACTAAGATAGCTCCATCCATTTGTGCTGCACCAGTAATCATGTTCTTAACGTAGTCAGCATGTCCTGGACAGTCAACATGAGCATAATGTCTCTTATCAGTGCTATACTCAACGTGTGCTGTATTAATTGTAATACCACGTTCTCTTTCTTCTGGTGCTTTATCAATATTAGAAAATTCAACAGCTTGATTTCCATTTTTACCAGCTAAAACTTTAGTAATAGCAGCAGTTAAAGTTGTTTTACCATGATCTACGTGTCCAATGGTACCAATGTTAACATGTGGTTTTGAACGATCAAATTTTTCTTTTGCCATATTATAATCTCCTCCTTATTTCTATACAACATATATTTTATCTAATAATTGAAGTTTTTTCAACTATTTTGATACACTTTTAACTAATTTCCACTCTTTTTAATAATTTCTTCAGCAATGTTTTTAGGAACTTCTTCATAATGATCAAAAACCATAACAAAGTTAGCACGACCTTGTGTATTTGAACGAAGATTAGTTGCATAACCAAACATTTCTGCAAGTGGAACCATAGCACTTAATTTAACAGCATTACCCTGACTCTCTTGTCCTAAAGGACGACCACGACGACTTGTCAAATCACCCATTACATTACCAAAATACTCATCAGGTGTAGTAACATCAACTTTCATAATTGGTTCAAGTAAAACTGGCATACATTTATTTTTAGCTTCTTTTAATGCGAAGCTTGCTGCAATCTTAAATGCCATTTCATTAGAATCAACATCATGATAACTACCATCAAATAAAGTACATTTAACATCAATCATAGGATATCCTGCAAGTATACCTGTTTGCATAGCCTCTTGCAATCCTTTGTCAACAACTGGAATGTATTCACGAGGAACAACACCACCAACGATTTGATCAACAAATTCATATCCCTTATCTGGATTTGGTTCAAATTTAACCCAGACATGTCCATATTGTCCACGTCCACCAGATTGTTTAATATATTTACCTTCACAGTCTCCTGCTTGTTTAATCGTTTCACGATAAGCAACTTGTGGAGCTCCAACATTAGCTTCAACATTGAATTCACGCTTCATACGATCAACTAATACATCTAAGTGTAACTCACCCATACCAGCAATAACTGTTTGACCAGTTTCATGATCAGTGTGAACTTTAAATGTTGGATCTTCTTCAGCCAATTTTTGTAATGCTAATGCCATCTTATCTTGGTCAGCCTTAGACTTAGGTTCAACAGCTAACTGAATAACTGGCTCAGGTACTACTAAACTCTCTAAAATAATTGGACTTTTTTCATCACATAAAGTATCTCCAGTAGTTGTATTCTTAAGTCCTACAGCAGCAGCAATATCTCCCGTATACACATCACTAATTTCCTTACGATTATTAGCGTGCATTTGAAGAATACGTCCAATTCTTTCCTTAGAATCTTTAGTAGAATTTAACACATAGCTACCGCTTGATAAATGACCAGAATAAACTCTAAAGAAAGTTAAACGGCCAACAAATGGATCAGTCATAACTTTAAATGCTAAAGCAGCAAATGGTTCATTATCTCTAGGATGACGTTCCTCTTCTTCTCCATCTAAATTATGACCCTTAATAGCAGGGGTATCTAATGGACTTGGTAAATAGTCAATAACAGCATCAAGTAAAGGTTTAATACCCATATTACCTAAAGCAGTACCACACATAACTGGGAAAAACTCAGCTTTCAATGTTCCTGTTCTGATAGCCTTCTTAATCATATCAACAGTAACTTCCCCACCATCAAGATAAGTCATCATCATATCATCATCAAATTCAGCAACTGCCTCAATCAACTCATCATGTTTTTGTGAAGCAATGTCTTTAAGATCAGCAGGAATTTCAATTTCTTTAGCATCTTCTTCTTCCTTACCATCATATTGATAAGCTTTCATAGTTACCAAATCAATTACTCCATTAAATTGATCTTCAGCCCCGATTGGCCATTCAATAGGCTTAGCATTAACACCTAATCGATCCTTAATAGTCTTTAAACTATATTCAAAATTTGCTCCCATCTTATCCATCTTATTAGCAAAGATAATTCTAGGAACCTTGAATTCATCAGCTTGTCTCCAAACTGTTTCCATCTGTGGCTCAACTCCTGCCTGTGCATCAAGCAAAGCAACAGAACCATCCAAAACTCTTAAACTACGACTAACCTCGATAGTAAAGTCAACATGTCCTGGAGTATCAATAATGTTATAACGGTAACCTTTCCAGTGAGCAGTTGTTGCAGCAGAAGTGATTGTAATTCCACGTTCTTTTTCTTGTTCCATCCAGTCCATCTGAGCTGCACCTTCATGAGTTTCACCGATTTTATGAATCTTTCCAGTATGATACAAAATACGTTCTGTACATGTTGTCTTACCAGCATCGATATGAGCCATAATTCCAAAATTTCTTGTCTTTTCTAAAGACGTATCTCTTGCCATATAATGACTCCTTTCCTACCATCTATAATGAGCAAAAGCCTTATTAGCCTCAGCCATTCTATGAGTATCTTCACGTTTTTTAACAGCAGCACCTGTTCCATTAGATGCATCTACAATTTCATTTGCTAAATTGTCAGCCATTCCTTTACCACCACGTTCACGAGAACACTTTGTTAACCATCTTAACGCTAAAGCTTGTCCTCTTGCTGGCGATACTTCAATTGGTACTTGATAATTAGATCCTCCAACACGACGACTCTTAACTTCTAATTGTGGAGTAATATTTTCCATTGCAGATTCAAATACTTCAAGTGCATCTTTTCCAGTCTTATCTTTTACTTTATCAAATGCATCATATACAATTGTTTGAGCAATACCTTTTTTACCATCCAACATAATAGTATTAATCAATTTAGCAACCACTTTAGATTTATATATTGGATCTGGTAAAATATCTCTTTTTGTTGCACGTCTCTTACGCATCTTTATATCCTCCCTTCAAATTTTTTACTTACTATCTTTTGGTCTTTTTGCACCATATTTACTGCGACCTTGTTTACGATCTTTAACACCAGCAGTATCAAGTGTACCACGAATAATGTGATAACGAACACCGATCAAATCTTTAACACGACCACCACGAATTAAAACAACACTATGTTCTTGTAAATTATGTCCGATTCCAGGTATGTAAGTATCAACTTCTTTACCATTAGATAAACGAACACGTGCATATTTACGTAATGCAGAGTTAGGTTTCTTAGGTGTTTTTGTACCAACACGAGTACAAACTCCACGTTTTTGAGGTGAACTAGTATTTGTAGTTTTCTTCTTCAATGTATTTAATCCAACATTCAATACGGGAGCACTACTCTTTCTAACCTTTTTCTTACGCTTATTATGAACTAATTGGTTTAATGTAGGCATAAAATATATCTCCTTTCTTTACACATATCCAGGTGTATCATCATAGCTTCTAAATAAAACTTTGCTCATGCAAAGTTAATTTAATTAGCAGATATAATATATCATTAACAAAAGACAAAGTCAATAGAATTATCTAAAAATTATAAATTCTTCTTCTACCAAATGAATCTGTGACTCTTTTTCATGATCCATATCATAAACTAAAAAAGCAATAATTATAAGAAAAAGAATAAAAATTATTAAAAATGTAATCATATTACCAACACCCCAACCACCATTATTTAACTTTGTCATATCATCACCTTCAAAATAATTGTACTAGAGATTATTAAAAATGTAAAGAAAAAAGGAGTAATCACTACTCCATAAATTCATCTTCTAATTTATCTAATGGTTCTTCATCAATAAATTGAGAAGCTAAATCATAATCTACATTACGATAAACTTTACTACCAGTACCAGCAGGTATTAATTTACCAATAATAACATTTTCTTTTAATCCTTCAAGATGATCTACTTTACCCTTAATAGCAGCATCCGTTAAGATACGAGTTGTCTCCTGGAATGATGCAGCAGATAAGAAGGAATCAGTTTCAAGTGCAGCTTTTGTAATACCAAGTAAAATTGGTTTACCAAGAGCTGGCTTCTTACCTTGAATAACAGCTTCTTTATTACTATCAGTAAATTCTCGGAAATTAACAAGTGATCCAGGTAAAAGTTTAGTATCTCCACCCTCAAGAATACGAATTTTACTAATCATACGACGAGCAATAATCTCAACGTGTTTATCAGCAATATCAACACCTTGTGAACGATAAGTATGTTGAACTTCTTTTAATATATATTCCTGAGTAGTAAGTGGATCAGTAACAGCTAACAATTCTTTAGGACTAATGGCACCTTCGGTAAGTTTATCACCACAAGAAACTTCATCACCCTTTTCAATACAAAGTTTAGCACCATAATTAGTAACATGTTCTTTAGTTTCAAGTTTATTAGTAATATTAATTTTAAACTTACCATGGTCTTCTTTAATATTAGTAACTGTACCATCAATCTCGGCAATTGTTGCTTTACCTTTCGGATTACGAGCTTCGAACAATTCTTGTACACGAGGAAGACCTTGAGTAATATCTTCTCCACCAGCAACTCCTCCAGTATGGAATGTACGCATAGTAAGTTGTGTACCAGGTTCACCAATAGATTGAGCTGCCATTACACCAACAGCTTCACCGATTTCTACTAAATTACCAGTTGCTAAGTTACGGCCATAACATTTTTGACAAACACCATTAACTGTATTACATGTTAAAATCGTACGTATTTCAACTTCTGTAATACCTGCATCAATAATTTTATCTGCAAGACTTTCCGTAATCATCTCTAACTTATCAACGATAACTTCTTTAGTTTCTGGATGAATGATTTTCTTGTTAGCAAAACGACCAACAATACGATCACGTAAGCTTTCAATAACAGCACCTGTTTTTTCGTTGATGAAGTCACGTACAACAACACCTTGATCTGTTCCACAATCTTCTTCACGAACAATCATATCTTGACTAACATCAACTAAACGACGAGTTAAGTATCCAGAATCAGCTGTCTTTAATGCTGTATCGGCACTACCTTTACGAGCACCATGAGTAGATAAGAAGAACTCAGCAACAGAAAGACCTTCCTTAAAGTTAGATAGTACTGGGATTTCAACAGAAGATCCATCTGGCTTAGCCATGATACCACGCATACCAGCAATTTGTGTAAAGTTTGAAATGTTACCACGAGCTTTAGAATGCATCATCATGAAGATTGGATTATCTACTTCTTTATTAGCAATTTCCTCTAATTCTTCCTGAACTTTATCCTTTGCTTCATTCCAAGTTTCAATAACTTTATTAAATCTTTCTTCTTCAGTAATAAGACCACGTTTATATTGTTTATTAATCTTATCAACTAATTTTTGACTCTCACTAACAATTCTATCTTTATCACTACTTGTAACAACATCAGCCATACTAATAGTAATACCAGCAATTGTTGAATACTTAAATCCTAAATCTTTTAAACTATCAAGCATTGTAGAAGTTTCAGTTGTTTTATAACGTTTAAATACTTGATCGATAATCTTCTCTAAAGTTCCTTTAGCAAAAGGTTTAACTAATGGCATATCTTTAATAGCAGCTTTAATATCAGTACCTTTCTCTAAGAAATACTTATTAGGTGTAATATTTTGAATATTATCATCAGTTGGCTCATTAATATAAGCAAATGAATCAGGCAAAATTTCATTAAACTTAATTTTACCAACCGTAGTAACTAAATATTTACCTTTTTGACTTTCTGTAAACAATTTATGTTTAAATGAATCAACTGGAATAGCAATACGAGTATGAAGAGTAACTTCACGCCTTTCATATGCCATTAATGCTTCATTAGCATTCTTAAATACGCGACCTTCACCCTCTTCTCCAGCTTTTTCCATAGTAATATAGTAGTTACCTAATACCATATCTTGAGCAGGAGTAACGATAGGTTTTCCATCAGAAGGTTTTAAGATATTTCCAGAACCTAACATCAAAAGTCTAGCTTCTGCTTGAGCTTCTTCTGAAAGTGGAACGTGTACTGCCATTTGATCTCCATCAAAATCAGCATTAAAGGCAGGACAAACTAATGGATGCAAACGGATTGCTTTACCACCAACTAAGATAGGTTCAAATGCTTGAATACCTAAACGGTGTAATGTAGGAGCACGGTTTAATAATACTGGATGCTCTTTAATTACTTCTTCTACAATATCCCAAACAACAGGATCTTGATTATCAATTAATCTTTTAGCAGCTTTGATGTTGTGAGCAATATCTTTACTTACTAATCCATGAATAACATGTGGTTTAAATAATTCAAGTGCCATTTCTTTAGGAATACCACATTGATACATCTTAAGACTTGGTCCAACAACAATAACAGAACGACCAGAGTAATCAACACGTTTTCCTAATAGGTTTTGACGGAAACGACCTTGTTTACCTTTTAACATAGATGAAATTGATTTTAATGGTCTATTTCCAGCGCCAGTAACACTTCGACCACGACGACCATTATCGAATAAGGCATCAACTGCTTCTTGTAACATACGTTTTTCATTTTGAATAATAATACCAGGAGCGCCTAAATCTATAAGTTTTTTCAAACGATTATTACGGTTAATAACACGACGATATAAATCATTTAAATCACTAGTAGCAAAACGTCCACCATCAAGCTGAATCATTGGACGTAAATCTGGTGGAATAACTGGAATACAATCCATAATCATCCACTCAGGTTTATTTCCAGAATGATAGAATGCATCTAAAACATCAAGTCTCTTAAGCAAACGAGTTCTCTTTTGACCTTGAGCATTCTTTAATTCTTCTTCTATTTCATCGATTTCTTTCTTTAAATCAACTTTCTTAAGTAATTCTTTAATAGCTTCCGCACCCATACCAACTTTGAAACCAGTACCATATTTTTCATAATAGGCACGATATTCTTTTTCTGATAATGTTTGCTTATTCTCAAGAGGAGTATTTCCTTTATCAATAACAACATAACTAACAAAGTATAATACCTCTTCCAAATCTCGAGGGCTCATATCAAGAACTAATCCCATACGAGATGGAACACCTTTAAAGAACCAAATGTGAGACACAGGAGTTGCTAACTCAATATGTCCCATACGTTCACGACGAACTTTAGAACGAGTTACTTCAACTCCACAACGATCACACACAATATTTTTATAACGAACTCTTTTATACTTTCCACAAGCACATTCAAAATCTTTTGTAGGTCCAAAAATCTTTTCACAGAATAATCCATCACGTTCTGGACGAAGAGTACGATAATTAATAGTTTCTGGTTTTTTTACTTCTCCATAAGACCATTCACGAATTTTTTCAGGTGAAGCGATTCCAATTTTTAATGCATCAAATTTATTTACTTCTATCATTAAAGATCAGCTCCTTCCTCAAATTCTTCTTCCATTTTCAAATTCTCTTTTAATTCATCTTCATAGGATTTATCATCTTCTTCATCCTCAGTTGAATCGTCATCAGCCGTTTGTACTACAACTGCTGGAGATTTTTCAACTTCATCAATATTTAATTTTGTATCCTCATGATCTTCAGCTTCTTCAATTTCTTTTAATTCTAATGTTTCACCAGTATCATCTACAATGGAAACATCTAAACCTAAAGCTTGGAATTCTTTCATCAATACTCTAAATGATTCAGGTACACCTGCCTGATTAATTTCTTGTCCTTTAATAATTGATTCATAAACCTTAACACGACCGACAACATCATCAGATTTAACAGTCAAAATTTCTTGTAATGTATGTGCTGCTCCATAAGCATATAATGCCCAAACTTCCATTTCTCCAAATCTTTGTCCACCAAACTGTGCTTTACCACCAAGAGGTTGCTGTGTAACTAATGAATAAGGTCCAGTAGAACGAGCATGAAGTTTATCGTCAACCATATGATGTAGTTTAATCATATACATAACCCCAACAGCAATACGATTATCAAAAGGCTCACCTGTACGTCCATCATAAAGAACGGTTTTTCCATCTTCATCCATACCAGCTTCCTTCATCATGGCTTGAATATCATCAATATGTGCACCATCGAAAACTGGAGTAGCAATATGAACTCCTAACTTTTTAGCAGCCATACCCATATGAATTTCAAGAATTTGTCCTAAATTCATACGAGAAGGAACACCTTGTGGATTAAGCATAATATCAACTGGAGTACCATCTGGCATATATGGCATATCTTCTTGAGGTAAGATAAGTGAAATAACACCTTTGTTACCATGACGACCTGACATCTTATCTCCAACTTGAATTTTACGTTTTTGAATAATATATACACGAATTACTTTACTAACGCCAGCTGGTAATTCATCATTATCTTTACGAGAATAAATCTTAATATCATGAACAACACCATCTCCACCATGTGGAACACGAAGTGAAGTATCACGAACCTCACGAGTTTTTTCTCCAAAAATTGCATGTAATAATTTTTCTTCTGAAGTAAGTTCAGCCATACCTTTAGGTGTAACTTTACCAACTAAGATATCTCCCTCTTTAACTTCAGTACCAATAGTAACAATACCATTTTCATCCAAATTACGACGAGCATCTTCACTAACATTAGGAATATCACGAGTAATTTCTTCAGGTCCTAATTTAGTTTCACGACATTGCATCTCATAATCCTCTAAATGTAAAGAAGTAAATTTATCGTCTTTAACTAAATTTTCATTTAGTATTACAGCATCCTCATAGTTATAACCATTAAATGTCATAAAAGCAACGGTCATATTTTTCCCTAAAGCAAGCTCTCCCTTATCAGTAGAATTACCATCTGCTAAGATAGTTTCTCCAGCTTTAACTTTATCCCCAACATGAACAATTGGTCTTTGATGTGAACAAATACTAGAGTTAGCAAGTTCGAAATTAGCTAAACGATAAGTATCTTTACCGTTTTTAGTCTTAACTACAATCTTTCTAGCATCAACATAATCAACAATACCATCAGCCTTACAGATAATTTCAACACCAGAATCCTTAGCTGCTATAAACTCAACACCTGTACCAACAAGAGGTGCTTCCGTCTTAATTAAAGGCATCGCTTGACGTTGCATGTTAGCCCCCATCAAAGCACGAGTAGCATCATCATGTTCCAAGAATGGAATACAACTTGTCGTAACAGATACAACTTGTTGTGGAGACACATCAATATAATCAACTTGTTCAGGTTTAGCTAATATATTATCTCCTCTAAAACGAGCATTAACCATCTCATCTGTAATAACGTTATCTTCATTTGTTCCAACAGTAGATTGTGAAATAATATAATCAAGCTCTTCATCAGCCGTTAAATAAACAACTTCATCAGTAATTTGTTTATCAACAACTTTACGATAAGGAGTCATAATAAATCCATACTCATCAATTTTAGCATAACTTGCTAACGATGTAATAAGTCCGATATTAGGTCCTTCAGGAGACTCAATTGGACATATACGACCATAGTGAGATGAGTTAACATCACGTACTTCTACACCTGCCCGATCTCTTGACAATCCACCAGGTCCTAAAGCAGATAAACGACGTTTATTGGTAAGTTCAGCAATAGGATTCGTTTGATCCATAAATTGAGATAATTGAGAACTACCAAAGAATTCTTTCATTGCAGCAGTTACTGGACGAATATTAATTAATGTCTTAGGAGTAACCTCATCCATTTCCTGAGTAGTCATACGTTCACGAATTACTCTCTCCATACGAGAAACACCAATTCTAAATTGATTTTGCAAAAGTTCTCCAACCTGACGAATACGTCTATTTCCTAAATGATCAATTTCATCATAATTACCAACACCATGTAATAAATTTAAATAATATGAAACAGAAGCATAAACATCAGAAATAGTTAATCTCTTAACATCAATACTTTGATCATTACCAATAACAATAAGTTTTTTCTTCTTATCAGTAGGATCGACAATTTTAACAACTTGTACTTTCTTATAGGTATCTAATTCATCATTAACCGTCACTTCTTGTAAACCGAATCCAGCATTAAGTGCATTTTTTAATACATCAAGATTTGCCTTTGTAATTTGTGTACCAGCTTCAAGTACAACAACACCATCACCATCACAAATATCTTCAGCCAACGTTTGATTCAATAATCTATCTACTACATTAAGTTTACGATTAAACTTATAACGACCAACTTTAGCTAAATCATATCTAAACTCATCAAAAAATCTAGTAATGATTTGATTTTTAGATGAATCCAAAGTAGCAGGTTCACCAGGTCTTAATTTTTCATATATTTCTATCAATGCTTCATCAGTATTTTTAGTAGAATCTTTAGCAACAGTGTTTTTTAAATAATCATCTTCCCCAAACATTGAAAAAATTTCATCATCACTAGAAAGTCCAAAAGCACGAAGTAATGTAGTTAAAGTAACTTTTCTAGTACGATCGATTCTAACATATAAAACATCTCTAGCATCCACTTCAAACTCTAACCAAGTTCCACGAGATGGTATAATTTGAGAAGTAATTAATTCTCGACCATTTTTATCAATTTCGTGATTAAAATATACGCTTGGAGAACGTACTAACTGTGATACAATAACACGTTCAGCACCATTAATAACAAAAGTTCCACTTTCTGTCATAATAGGCATATCACCCATAAAAATTTCCTGTTCTTTTACTTCACCCGTTTCACGATTAAGAAGTTGAACCTCTACTCTCAATGGTGCTGAATAAGTAGTTTCTCTATCTTTACTCTCTTTAATAGAATAACGAGGCTCATCAAAATGATAATCACCAAAATCAAGCGTTAAAGTTCCAGAGAAATTTTCTACTGGAAATAAATCATTAAAGACTTCCTTAATACCTTCATTAATAAATTTTTCATATGATTTTTTTTGAATTTCTAACAAATCTTTTAATTCATAAGTATTTCTAATACGTGAGAAATTTCTTCTTTCTCGATAGTCGCCACTTTTTACAATTTTATAAGCCACTAAACATTCACCCCTAACACAAATTTTTAATCTACCAATTACAAATATATTGCCAATTTATATTAATAACATAGAAAAGACAATAAGTCAATTATAAATGGCATTGAATTATAAAAAAGCCCTTTTTTCTTTCTAATATTTTTACATTATAGACTTTTTTTAAGTCGACAATTAGCGATTTAGCACCTTGTTCTTTTCTTACAACTAAGAAAAGATTACCACCTTTTTCTAAATAGTACTGTGCATTCATCACTATGTCATACACAACTTTTTTTCCCGCCCTTATGGGAGGATTCGTAATAATAGTAGAATATTTCCCTGAAACACTACTATAACAATTACTCTCAAAAATATTAACCAAATCAAAAACTCCATTTAATTTAGCATTTCTTTTTGAAAGATGCAAAGCTCGAAGATTAACATCCACCATATCTACCTTTGCTAAAAGAACCTTAGCTAGAACAATACCTAAAACTCCATAACCACATCCCATATCCAGAATTTTGCCTCCAACTTCTTCAAGCGGGACTACTTCAAGAAGAAGTCTACTGCCAAAATCCAAACCGTCTTTAGAAAAAACTCCATTATCAGTTAAAAACTTAAAACGATTATTTAAAACCACGCAAGAAGTTTCTTTAATATCACTAGGTAAATGTTCATTTGTAAAATAATGGCTCATCTTATCCCCTCTAAACAAAAAAGAAGGAGAAAACTTAAAAAATACGATAAGTTTTCTCCCTTTCGTAAACATATAATACACGAATTGTTCTTCTTTGTCAAACACTTTTTAATTTTTTGACAAAATTTTACTAATAATTTTCATTTTTTGTAAAATTGAAGATAAATTGTAAATATTTCAATCTTTATCTTAAGTAAGGAATATTTAGAAAATAAGCATCAATAAAAATTAATACAGCAATTACTAGTAAAGAAATTTCTTGAATAAGACTTTTAGGTAGTATTTTAAGATTTTAACAAACATTTCTCATTAACAATTAGGACAAATCATTTTTTCAACTTTTCTAAATTATAACAAGAAAAAAAAAGACTTATTAAAGTCCAAAATAATTACCAGTAGCCTTTAATATAGGCTGTAAGTCATATATAGTACCATCAGACTTTTGAGCTAAAATAGTATTTCCATAAGATTCCTTTTCAGCATCATAGAATAAAATTATATCTGTTAATTGGTCTAATACACCATAGGATTTAAAATTATCTGGATCTGTTTGCAAATTATTTCCAACTGGTAAATATTCAACTGTCCCATCTTCCGTTAAAAATAAGAGTGTATCATTACTAAAATCTACACAAAAACCTCCAATATAAATATCTTTGATTTTTTTTGAAAATTTTATTTCTTTAGAATCATTAAAATATTCATCACTATCTCCATCAGGTAAGAAAGAATCAAAACCACCAGTAATATTTCTTGAAAACTTGATTGTCACTTTGGTTCTTGTATCATCTAAACTTGCTACTATACCATCAAATTCTCTAGACAAAATATAATTATTTTCATCATGATTAATAATTTTTGCCTGATCAAATCCTAAGTTACTAGTAAAATTTTCATTATTATTAGTATTACTATCATTATTTTTTTCATTAGTATTGTCAATTTCTTCAATAGTGCCAAAAGTTATGTATCCTAAAGTATAAAAAACAAATACTACTCCTCCACAGAATATGATTCCTAATAGTATTCCTACAAAAACATGCAACCCTGTTTTAGATTTTTTTCTCCATTCTCCATAATATATCCTCCTAGGAAAATAGTAACACAGCACAATCTTATTATCAATAAAAAAGGATACTGATTAATTGTAAACTTTGTTTTAATAGTAAAAATTGCTATAAAACAATTAATATTTAACTTTATTATCCATTTTATTTAACCTAATACTATACTAATATTTCTTAAAAGCAGTATCTAAATAACATCTTAGAATACTTCTTTTAAAAAGTAATACTTTATTTTTAGTTCATTATCATATCAAAACAAAATAAATTTATATTCATCATAAAATATTTTCTAAATAATAATTATACAAGGGAACATCAAAATATTTTTTAGATCATTATTTATAATTAGGAGAAAGTCTATACTTATAATCTTGATACTTAAACCATCCCTTCTAATAAGAGAAAATATAATACACTTGTTCTTATGTTAGTTCTTTTTAGTAAGTTTTTTAATTTATAGAAACAAATTCCTAATAAAAAAAAAGAAGTTAATTACTTAACTTCTACAGTAGCTCCAGCTTCTTCAAGCTTAGCTTTAATTTCATCAGCTTCAGTAGTAGAAATGTTTTCTTTAACTGCTCCATTATTATCAACGATATCTTTAGATTCTTTTAATCCTAAACCAGTGATTTCTTTAACCACTTTAATAACAGCAACTTTAGCAGCTCCTGCATCAGCAATTGATACAGTAACAACACTAGGAGCAGCATCTTCAGCTCCAGTTCCTGCAGCAGGTGCAGCAACAGCAACAGCTGATGGATCTACACCAAATTCTTCTTTCATTGCATCTACTAATTCTTTAATTTCTAATAAATTCATTTCTTTTAAGCTACTGATAAAATCTTCTTTAGTTAATTTAGCCATTTTATTTCCTCCTTATTTTCTAATTTTAATATTAATTTTCTTCTTTTTGTTGACTATATAAGTCTAAGCAAATAGACAAATCTCTTGGAATTGCCATCATACCACCAGCAAGCATAGTAAGTAAGCCATCTCTTGATGGTATAGTAGCATACTCTGCCAATTTAGCTTGGTCTGCCTTTTCTCCATCTACAATCCCTACTTTTAAAACTAATGCTGGATGATCTTTAGCAAATTCTGACAAGATCTTAATTGGTGCAACTTGATCCTCACTAAATGCGAAAGCACTAGGACCTGTCAACGAGTCATTTAAATCAATATTTAACTCATTAAACGCACGAGCCATCAAAGTATTTTTATATACTTTATAATCAGAATTAGTCTCTCTCAACTTAACACGTAATTCTTTTGCCTCACTATCAGTAATTCCACGATAATCAAACAATACAATAGTATTCGCAGTTTGAATACGTTCTTTAATTTCATCAATTACTGCTTGTTTTTTCTTTAAAGCTGCTTCACTTGCCATCAAAACACCTCCTTTAAATTTTAGAGATGCCATAAAAAAGTTCTCAAAATAGACTTGAGAACCCTTTCATATACTTAAGATTAAGTCCTCGGTAGGATTTATGTTAATACCTACTGTCTATGGCACCTATAAATTGACTTTATTATATACTATAACATCCTATTTGTCAAAATTATTTTCAACCTTGATACCAGGACCCATAGTAGAAGCTATAGATATTCCTTTAACATATTCACCTTTAACAGTCGCAGGTTTTACTCTTAAAATAGCAGATACAAAAGCATTTAAGTTTTCAATTAAATCTGCATCAGAGAAAGAAACTTTACCAATAACTCCATGAATAATTCCAAAGCTATCAGCACGATACTCAACACGACCAGCTTTAACTTCTTCAACAGCCTTAGCTACATCTAATGTAACTGTACCAGTTTTAGGATTTGGCATTAATCCTTTTGGTCCTAAAACTCTACCTAATTTACCAAGAAGTGGCATCATATCAGGAGTAGCAATCATAGTATCAAAATCGAACCAATTTTCTTTTTCGATTTTTTCTAACATATCAACATCTCCAACATAATCAGCACCAGCTTCCTTAGCTTGGGAAGCTTTTTCTCCTCTAGCAATAACTAATACTTTAGTAGTTTTACCAGTTCCTTTAGGAAGTACAATCGCACCTCTTAACTGTTGATCTGCTTTTTTAGTATCAATATTCAAACGTATAGCAACTTCAACAGTACCATCAAAGGAACTAGTAGAAGTTTCTTTAACCAATTTAATAGCTTCTTCTTTAGAATATACTTTTCCACGTTCTAACTTAGACATGGCTTCTGTATATTTTTTACTTCTTTTCTTCATTTTTATTCCTCCTTACGTGGTAATAGCGGTTTTTTACCTTCCACATAGGTATAACCTACATAGAACATTACTTATCAGTATAACCAGGGATTGAAATACCCATATTTCTAGCAGTACCAGCAACAATCTTCATTGCAGATTCTACATCATAAGCATTTAAATCTGGTAACTTAATTTCAGCAATTTCTCTTAATTGATCCTCAGTTAAAGTAGCAACAACATCATTAGCTCCTCTAACCGCACCTTTATTAATTTTTGCATATTTCTTAAGTAAAAATGCAACTGGTGGAGTTTTAATTACGAAATCAAAACTTCTATCATCATAAATAGAAATTTCAACTGGTAATACATCTCCCATTTTATCTCTTGTAGCATCATTATACTTAGTACAAAAATCTTGTAAATTAATTCCTGCAGGTCCTAATACCGTTCCGACTGGTGGAGCTGGTGTAGCTTTTCCTGCTGGAATTTGTAATTTAATTTTCTTTATTGCTTCTTTTGCCACGAAAAACACCTCCTATAATTTTAGTTTTCGCGAGTGGTCCAAATAGCTTGATTCCCGCTTTCATAAATGCAAACCATGCTTCCCACTAAAAATCTATATTAATTCCAATATAGCCACTAAATAATATCATAATATTTTCATTTTTGCAACCTTTATGCTTTTTGTATTTGGTTAATTTCCACTTCAACTGAAGTCTCTTGTCCAAATAAATCAACAAGTAACATAACCTTTTGATTTGGAAGATCAACACTATCGATTTTTCCAAACATTCCCTTAAAAGGACCATCAATAATTTTAACTTGCGTACCTTCTGTTAAATCCTCATCAACATCCATACGACTAATACCCATATTACCAAGAATTTTATCAACTTCGTAAGGTTGCAATGGAGTAGGTTTTGCACCTTTTCCACTTGATCCTATAAACCCTGTAACACCTGGAGTATTACGAACAACATACCAAGCTTCATCTGTCATAATCATTTCTACTAAAATATAACCTGGAAACATTTTTTTTACTTTTTCTTTTGATACCCCATCTTTTACTTCTACAACTTTTTCTTCTGGAATAACAACTCTAAAAATATAATCTTGCATATCCATTGATTCAGCACGCATTTCTAATTTTTCTTTCACTTTATTCTCATGACCAGAATAAGTATTAACAACATACCATTGCTTATCCATAATATAAAACTCCTTCTATCTAAATATTGATTGAACTAATGCAAAAATAATATCGATGATATAAAAGAACAACGAACAAAAAACAATAAATGACACAGTAGCGATAGAATACTTAACCATATCCTTTCTAGTTGGCCAATGAACTTTTTTTGCCTCTGATTTCACTCCGTGACAAAAAATACGAAATCTTACCCATAAACTTTTCTTCTTTTTAGAAGACACAGTTACTGAGCCATCTTTCTTATTTTTTTCTTTCTTCTCATTAACCTTATTTTGTTTCTTTTTACCTTCTTTATGAAACTGATCATCATCAATTTTATATTTTTCTACATTTTCTTTTTTTCTAACTTCTGCCATTTTTCACCATTCCTAATTTTTATCAAAATAAAAACACCTTCCGTGTTCACCATTAAAATAGCATAAACACCAGAAAATGTCAATAATCAAATATAATGTTAATTTAAATTTGAAGTGCAACACTTCAATATTGAAAAAGACATATGAATAATCTATAATATCTTTTCGGCAAAAAAGAAAGGAAAATTCATATGTCAGTAATAAATAATACTATAAAAACAGAACAA
>DVGU01000038.1 GCA_018712565.1 Candidatus Faecimonas gallistercoris | reverse complement strand
ATTTCGTGTATAATATTAAATGTGTTAGGTTTATTATCTTTCTTTGGACGGAATATATAATAATCTAACACTTTTTATTTTGCAATAATTTTTTGAAACTGAAGACTTTTCGTTAGAAATTTGGTACAATATAGCTCGGTGATGATTATGCAAGTACTACCAAATAAAGAAATATCAAAACAACAACTCGCTACTTATTGTATGCAATATTCAAATTTATTTGGAGAAGAAGGAAAAATTTTTAAAGGTGAACAAGAAAATGAAGTAAGAAAAATATTTCGCTATCCACTATTAGAACGAGAAGAAGAATTAAATAAATTTCATAAAAAAATGGATAATAAATTAAAAAAACTAATTCTTCTACATAAGAAACAAATATCAAATGATATTTTTCCAATCGCAACAATATCTTATAATGGCTGCCTAGTAGGATATAAAATGACTTCACCTAATCTAAAAAAAGTATATAGTTGTAATATAGATCAGTTAAAGCAGTTAAAAGAAAAATTAACTAGATTTCATAGTCAAGGAATTATTCATGGTGATATTAAATGTAGTAATCTTTTATTAAATAATAACAATGAAATAGTATTATCTGACTTAGATAATATGCAAGTAGATGACAACCCTATAGATTCTATTAATTATATAATTGAATTTTTTCTAGAAGATGATAAACTAGTAGATGAAAGTGCTGATATTTATCTATATAATTTATTTTTACTGCAACAATTAGCATTTCCAAACGCACAATATGATGAAATTAATGATAAATTAGTTTTTGGTCATTTTCCAGACATATTTACAGAACAAGGAAGAGAAGAATTATTAAAAATGCAACAATGTTTTGTTAAATATGAAGGAAATTATTTAATAGATAGTATAAGAAACGAGGGAAAAGTATATGGAAAGACTACAAAAAGTAATAGCCCAGTCAGGCCTAACATCTAGAAGAAAAGCAGAACAATTAATTAAAGAAGGAAAAGTAAAAGTAAATGGAAAACAAATAACAGAACTAGGTATGAAAGTATCTAGTAAAGATAAAGTAGAAGTAAATAATAAACCAATCGAAAAAGAACAAAAAGAATATTATATTTTAAATAAGCCAAGAGGAGTTGTTACAACAACTCATGATGAACATGGAAGAAAAACAGTTTTAGATTTTATTCCAACAACAGCAAGAATTTATCCAGTAGGAAGACTAGATTATGATACGACTGGTCTACTTCTATTAACAAATGATGGAGAGTTTGCGAATATTTTAATGCATCCAAATGAAAAGGTAGAAAAAGTCTATATAGCTAAAATAAATGGAATTATTAAAGGAGAACAAATTAATAAATTAAAAGAAGGAGTAGAAGTAGATGGAATAAAAGTATCAGCAAGTAGAGTAAAATTAAAAAAAGTAAATAATAAAAATAACACTTGTATGGTTCAAATAACTATCCATGAAGGAAAAAATCATCAAGTTAAGAAAATGTTTGAAAGTGTTGGATTCCAAGTAGAAAAATTAAAAAGAGAAAAAGTAGCATTTTTCAATTTAAAAGACTTACAATCTGGACAATATCGTAAACTAACACCTAAAGAAGTAGCAAAAGTTTATGCCCTAGAACAATAATAATTTATATAAAATATGATATATTTAAAATGTAGAATTAGATATATAGTATGTTCTACATTTTTATTTTACCACTATCCAATTATTTACTAAAACACGGAAAAGTGTTAGAATAAAAAGCAATCGGTCTTTTTGATAAGTAATACTACTTTACAAAAATATGCGTTGGAGGATAACAATGAGAGAAAAAGAAGAACAAACAAAATATTCAGTGGATGATTTGGATAGCATGATAGATATAGATGATGCTGTAAAAGCATATTTTCAAGAGATTATAAGATTTCCATTATTAACTCCGTCGGAAGAAAAAAATCTTTTCCAAAAGGTGTTAGAAGGTAATCAGGAAGCAAAACAATTATTTATTAATAGTAATTTAAGATTAGTTGTTTCTATAGCTAAAAAGTATCGCCATCAAGGCTTAGATTTTTTAGAGTTAATCCAAGAAGGAAATATAGGACTTATAACAGCTGTCGATAAATTTGATCCAACGAGGGAAAATAAATTCTCAACTTATGCTAGCTATTGGATTAAACATTGTATTATGCGTTCATTAGAAGAAACAAGTAGAAGTATTAGAATTCCAAGCAATAAGTTTCAAGATTTAATACAATATAGAAAGAAGATAAAGATATTAGAAGAAAAAATAAACAGGTCACCTACAAGGGATGAAATAAACGAAGTGATAGGTCTGTCATCACAAGCAATCGATGAACTACAGTTACTACAAAGAGAACCTATTAGTTTAAATATGGATGTTACGCCAGACGAACCAGGTGCAACAGATGAACCAGGTACACCATGTGAACTAGGAATACTTGTAAAATCTGATAGTCCAACACCAGAAGAGATAACTATAAATAACATGTTTTCAACTGATGTTAGAGATTTCTTGGAAAATAGTAGACTAACAAGCAAAGAAAAAGATATCCTAAATCTTTATTATGGAATTAGTAATGATAATCCTCAGACTCTGAAAGAAATTGGGACATCATACGGAGTCTCAAAACAACAAATTGGAATGATAAAACAAAAAGCATTACAAAAACTTAGAGACTCATCTGTCATTTCACACCTTAGATGATTATAAAAACTCCATCTAATAATTTATATCAAAGACAAAAAACAAATAAGGAAGGCAAAAAAATGAGACAAATTTATGAAAGTTTAAAATGTACAGAAAAAGAATTTAATGAAATTTATAACACACTTACTCCTGAAGAACAAAGGATAGTAAGTTTAATTAATAAAAGTATGAATGATAGTTCAGTACGTAAAGATATAACAGAAGAGGAAAGGATACAATATAATAAAACTATACGTCCTAAATTACGAAGAAGGTTAAATAAATATAGGAAAGAACAGCCCCAACTACAACCAAAAACTACAGAACAAAAATCTCCTAGTATTCAAAAAGAAGAAATAACCAAGGAAGAACAACAAAAAATATTAAATATATTAAAACACCCACTATTTAGAGAAACATTGGAAAATTCACTTACTTATGAAGAATTAGCTCTTTTTCAAATACAAGTAGAATATGCAGTAAAAAAGAATCTTTCTGTAGAAAATCTTGCATCATTCCTACAAATAAAAGAAGAAAAAATCTGGAATACCAATCGAAAAGCATTATTACTCTGTAAAGAAAAAGTAAATACTTATCTAGATTCTATGATAAAATTAACAACAAATCCTATAAAAAACCAAGAAGTACATTCTAAGTTAAAAAAAGAATAGAAACCGGAGGTAACAGATGAAGAAAGAAAAAGATGAAATAAAACAGATAAATGATTATATTAATAAGGAGTTTTCATCAATTTCTTCGGATAACGAAGCCTTAGACGGTATTAAAAAGTTAGAAAAATTTTTAAATGAACAAGAAATACCTTTGGATTCTCAAATGGTAGAAATAATAATAAAAGAAAACAAGTTATTTAAGCAAGTAGTAGAATTGTTGCCTATACAACAAAACAACCATCTAGAAAATAATAAATTATTGAATTTAATTATGGATACTTATAGTGAGATGGAATATGATGATATGAATGATTCAAAAGATAAACTAGATTCAAAGATGAAAACTTCACTTGGAGCTTATTTAAAAGAAATTATGGAGTTTCCATTATTAACAAAAGATGAAGAAATAACGCTTGGCTTAAAAGTACAGGAAAAAGACAAAAAAGCTAGAGAATCATTGATTAATAGTAATTTAAGATTAGTTGTTTTTATAGCTAGGAAGTACCAAAATAAAGGCATGGATTTACTAGATTTAATAAACGAGGGAAACATAGGACTAATGAAAGCTGTCGATAAATATAATCCAACAAAAGGATATAAATTCTCAACTTATGCTACTTGGTGGATTAGACAAGCCATTACTAGATCTCTCGAAGATAAAAGTAAAAATATTAGAGTTCCCATCTATCTACAAGATCGTATTTTTTCATTTAAAAAAATAGAAGCAACACTTACAAAAAAATTGAACCGAAAACCAACGAAAGAAGAACTATCAAAAGCAACCAAGTTATCCATTTCTCAAATTGAAAATATTGAATGTCATCTAAAGACACAGATACAGACAGTAAGTATAAATAAAAATATATCCGACGAGAATAAGGATGAACTAGGAGATTTAATAATGGATAAAAAAACTCCTTCTCCTGAAGAAATAGCAGTGAACAATATTTTAAAATTTTATATAACAGAGTTATTAGAAAATTCTAATTTAACAAAAAGAGAAATTGAAATAATAAAACTTCGTTTTGGATTAAATGGTAATAATACCATGACACTAAAAGAAATTAGTAAAATCTATCATGTTACAAAAGAATGTATTAGACAAATAGAAAAAAAAGTCTTACAAAAACTTCGACCAAGAGCCATAAAAATGGGACTAGGAGAATATATAGATATACCAAGTAAAACTTTAAAAAAAGAAACAACTAACAACCAGGAAATCACTCAAAAAATACCAAAACAAACAGAAGTGCAGCAAAAAACTACAGAACAAAAATCCCCTAGTATCCAAAAAGAAGAAATAACCAAGGAAACCACTCAAAAAATACCAAAACAAACAGAAGTACAACAGAAAACTACAGAACAAAAATCTCTTAGTATTCAAAAAGAAAAAATAACCAAGGCAGAAGAGGACAGAATATTAAATATATTAAAACAACCACTATTTAGAGAAACATTGGAAAATTCACTTACTTATGAAGAATTAGCTCTTTTCCAATTACAAGTAGAATATGCAGAAAAAAAGAATCTTTCTGTAGAAAATCTTGCTTCATTCCTACAAATAAAAGAAGAAAAAATCTGGAATATCAATCGAAAGGCGTTATTACTTTGTAAAGAAAAAATAAATACATGTCTAGACTCTATGATAGAATTAACAACAAATCCTATAGAAGACCAAGAAGTACATACTAAATTAGTAAAAGAATAAAAACAAGAAGTAAAAGATGAAGTAAAGCAGATAAATGATTATATTAATAAGAAACACTTATATAAGTATTTAAACAAAAAATAATTCCATCTTCTCAATCGACAGCAACAATTACAAAATAAAATATGTAACCAAGTGGTAGAATTATTATCTACATCACAAAATAGAAAAACCAACTAAAATTTTCACCTAGGAAATTGATTCTACTTACTTATTTTGTCTCTGTATTAAATTGAAATAAAGATATAGAAAAAAACAATAAATAAAAATAGAAAAAGAATTAAAAAAACACCTACATAACTAACTGTATGACTATGAAACGCCCTAAGCTTATCTAAATAATGCGTAGGGTATTTTTTTTTAATTTTTTTAATTTGCCTACGATAAAGAAAGATACAAATACTATTATTAAAAATGAAACAAAAAGTCCTAGAAATACATACTGCAACCAATAAGAGAAGATTTGCTGTCATACCAAACTTACCAAGCCTAGAAAGAAGAATCCAAAAACCTATTTCTAACGCTTGAAAAATAAGTCCTAGAAGTAAAAATCCTCGAAAACAAAAATATAAAGGACCAAGAACTAAAGAGGGAAAGAAAGTATTATTACGAACGATTTTATCATAATCATTACCTAAATATATTTCCAAATCACTAGCTTTATTTCCTTTATATTTCTGAATAATCTCTCCATCATCCAAATATCCACAATAAGGACAAAAAGTATGTTGAACATCTTTCATTAACGGTTTACCACACATAGGACACTTCATTTCATCACCTCTATAATAAATATAAAAAAACAAAGTAAAAAATACAAACAAAAGAAAATATTGGACTATCAACAATTCTAGATAAATTTTATAATTATCTTAGCAGGAATAGGGACAAAGAAAAAAAGATAAAAATTGAAACAAAATTGTATAAAACAAAAAATACAATGAAACCCATTGTATTTATTTTACTTCAATCGCACCAGTAGGGCAACTATCAGCAGCATCTTGTACTTCTTGTTTTTGATCATCACTAACGTCCTCTGTAACAACAACAGAAAGTCCTTCATCATCTATTTCAAAAACATCACTACAAATAGCTGCACAAGCACCACAGCCGATACAACTGTCTCTATTTACTTCTACTTTCATTTTATCTCTCCTTCTCCTTAATTATACAAGAAAAAATAATTTACGTAAAGATATATTTATTTCTTTTGTTTTTATAAAAGCTGTGATAAACTAAAGTATAGGAAGGTGAGCGGTATGAGAAGTAGAATGGAACGTTACCAAAGAGAAGAAAACAAACAAAGTGCACGCAGATCTAATAAAAACCAAGAATTATACCAAAATATCGGACGTAACATGAAATATACAAATTTTACTGATGTAACCAATGCGAATGCCATTGATTTAGGTACTGCTCAAAAAAACTATCGTACTAGAGAAGGATATCACCAAATAAAAGAATATAATAATTTTGTACCAGAACCAAAAGCAAAAAAAGAACTAGAAGATTTTAATTACCTATATCAAGGCCATGAGAATAAAATATACGATATCAACAGTGTCTTAGAAGAGGCAAAAAAAAATAGAGTAAAAAAAGATGAATTAGAGGCCAAGAGAAAATTAAAAAATACCAATTATAACATTTTAGCTAGCCTAAACCCAGAAGAGTTAGAAAAGTATCGAAAAGAAAAAATAGAACGTAATAAACCAGATGAAGAAGAATTAAGAGGCTTAATTGATACCATCACCTCAAAAACTCTAGCAGGAGAAATTGATCAAGCAACAACCGTGGACTTATTAAGTGATTTAATGGCAACCAATATGATGGATAGAGTAGAAAAACCAACGCCAGAACAGACGGAAGAAAAACAAAAAGAAGAAGTAGAAGAAAGTCTATCGTTATCAAAAGAAATACTTGATAAAGAACAACTAGAAAAAGTCCAACAACTAAAAGATAAAGAAACAAAAGATAGTATTATGGATGGGTCCGATTCAGATTTTTATACTAGAAGTATGGATTTATCTGATAAAGACTTTGAAATGGATGATGAATTTAAAGAGAAAAAAATGCCACTAGCGGTAAAAATAATTTTAATAGTCTTAATCATTGCCGTAATAGCAGTAGCTGGTTATTTTATATATCGTAATGTATCCTAAAAAATCTTTTCTTAGTAAAAGATTTTTTTATATCCTCTTTTTGCTTTGTAAAAGGTTTTTCTTGACGATAATCAGAACATATAGTTCCAGATTTTAAATATTGCCTTAAAAAATATACTTTATCGATATTCTTAGAAAATATTAAATCACAATACTCTAAAGCTTGAGGAAGAAATATTTCATTATATAAATATAATTGATTATAATAATCTTTATTATGTATAATTCTTTTATCAACGATATCATGATTAAATTCCTCATTCTTGGCATAGCATAGACTATGAAGAAAAACATTAACATTATTTTGCCATATAATAGGATTTAAAGTACCATTAGGACATCGTAGTTCAATAGTATTATCCTTCTCTAAATTATCTGTAAAAAAAACTCTTTTAAAATTAACACCTTGATGTTTTTCATCTCTTAAGTTTTTAATTAATTCTTTAGGAGTAGTAATCGCTCTTCTATCTAACAAATGCTCATTTTGTAAAATATCCCTAGCAATAGGCCTGGCATAATCATTAATCTCATTTCTAGCATTTGTCCAGTCATTATAGTAATAGCGATAAGAAATGTTTTCATATCCAGCCAATAATTTAAGATAATTCCTCCATGTATTTCCTTGCCTACCTAAGATATGAGAACCAGCATGAATATGACCACCAGCCTTGTTTTTAATAACAGAATATTTTTGAAGAATAGAACAGATATTTTCTACATTAATCCAAGTTTGTGTAAAGTTGTATAGTATAGGTGTTTTTATTTCGACTCCTGATTCTAAGGAATCATCATAGGCAACAATCCAGTCATGAAAAAGAGGGTTTTTTTTCATTTCATCTCTAATCATATCTTCCTTGGCACATTCTGTTTCAAGTTCTAACCCAAAGGTAATATCTTCATCTAAATCAAGTTTTGGACGCAATTCTAAACCATAGTGTTGAATATGTTCTAAAAGTTCTTGCAAATCATAAGAATTCATTTCTGAAAATGAATCATTATCATTTTTATTAATATATTCAAAAATGGATTTAGCAGTAGGAAAGAAAAGAGGAGAAGGTTTACTATTATCTTTATCTGCATTTAACCGGGCATAATTTTCCTCTTTTATTCTAGCTTTAATTTTTAAATTCTCTAAACTATTCTCTTCTTCCTCTTGTTTAATTTTTTTAATATCATTACTAAAAGCAGAAGAGGATTTATTTAATAAAATCTTACAAGGAATCACTTCAGCAAGCGATATAGTAGCAGCTAAAAGTAATGATGAAGCAACTTTTTCATCCACCGATTGACTGACTTCAATACCATCTTTTTTATTTTCCATACCCAACATTTTCCATCCACCAACAATACCTCCCGCAACTAAGATATAAGGAGTAAGAAGTCGTATGATCTTAGAAGTAATCTTTAAATTTTTTATAATTTTATTCTTTACAATCGTTCTTTTAGGATGAGCAATCTCTTTTTCTAAATAATCTTTATCTTTTTTTAACTGTAATAATAATTTATTGTTCTCTTGATACATAAATATTCCCCCTTTCTTATATTTAAAATAGCAGTATATATATTAATCTTTTTTGGAAAAAAGTCAAATTTTTTCAAAAGATTTTATCATCAACTATTTTCAATAATAAAGAATTTATGATATATTATTATGTATAAGATGTAGGAGGAATAGCTGTGAATCTAAAGTTTGTAGTAAATGACTATGTATTAATCTGGAACTTATTATTCCAAGCTTCAATAAGTGAAAAAATTCATAAATTAAAACAAAAATTATGGATTAATTATAAAAAAGAGTATAATAATACTTATCGTGATAAAGAATTAATGTTAAAAGACCCTAAAAACTTTATTCCCAATGATGATAGTATTTATAATATAGTATTAGAAACAAAAGAGTATGAAAAAATTAAAAAGAATACCGAAAAATATCGTAATCAAATATTAAAAGTTTGGGATAACCATAAAAAAGAAACATTAAAAATTATCAAGTCTGTAACTAGAATGAATATAAAACCATATCAAGTATTAGTAGTTACAGATGAGTTGGATATGATAGATACAACAACAGTAAAAGATGCTAAAGTAAATACAATTGTACTAGGAAAAAAAGTAACATCAGACACTTCGATAAAATTAATAGTAGAATTAGTATTTCAAATAATAAAAAAAGAATTAAGATCTTATAAAAAAGAGTATAAAGATATAGTAGAAGCGGTAATAGAATTAGCTATATTAAATGAATTCCCAACTAGGCTAACTGGTAGAAGTCATTACTTAACGGGAGACCCTACACTAAATTATTTAAAAAGACAAATGTATCCTTATTGGTTAATGTATTTAGGGGCAGATAAAGATGATATGTTAAGTTTCATGATGAGAGATAAAATAGCTTTTGATGTAGATAAATATCCATATGAAAAAGAATTAAAGAAAAAAAATCTATTAGAATTTATTGATTTCTGTATTAGAAATCAAAAGTATATAGTAAAAATAAACGAACTAGAAATTATATAAAATAAGTTAGGGGGGTTATTATGGATGAAAAGATGAAAGTATTGTTAGATAAAATAAATATGGATAAAGAAAAATATCCATATTTTTCTAGTTGTAAATTAACAAAAATTAAAATTCATAGAAAAACAAATAGTTGGGAAGTATTTATTTCTAATAATACCAGTCTACCCCTAGAAGTAATAAAAGAACTAGAAGAAAAGAAGAGTTTACTAGATAAGCAAGCAAAAGACATAACTTTTATTTGGAATATTGAAAATATAGATATTAATACCTATCAAAGTTATTATCCGTTTGTCTTAGAACAAGTAAAAGAAGAGTTAAAAATACTAGAAATATATAAGGATGCTTTAAAAGTAGGGGATGGTTTTTTAGTATTAATTGCTACAACACAAAGAGAACAAGAACGTCTTGAAAGCTGCTTAGATAAAATAAATAGAATATATAAAAATCTTGGATATAAATTTAATATAGATATAGTTCTACGCCATGAAGATAGTATTTTAGAAGAAATAAAACAAGATTTAAAAGTAACTATAAAAATACCTGAAAAAAAAGAGGTAGAAAAACCTATAAGAGAAAAAAAATATAGAAAAGAGCCTAAAGATCCTAATAGTATCATTGGTAGGGCCATCAAAGAAAATCCAATAAAAATAAAAACATTACTAGGAGAAGATAATAATGTAGTGGTAGAAGGATATATCTTTGGAACAGATTATTTTGAATCTAGTAAAACAGATTTCAAAATTATTACCTTAAAGATTACGGACTATTCCGATAGTATTTATTGTAAGGTATTTGTAAGAGATGATGAAGAATATAAAAGACTGTGTAAAGAGCTAAAGACAGGTTCCTGGTACAAAATTAGAGGCTATACAAAAGAAGATCAATTTGCCAAGGAATTAGTATTAAACGCAAGAGATATTATAAAAGTTGATAAAGTACAAGAAGTTATAATGGATCAAGCACCAGAAAAAAGGGTAGAATTACATTGTCATACAAAGATGAGTCAAATGGATGGGTTAGTAGATGATGAAGCAATTTTAAAACAAGCAATTAAATGGGGACATAAAGCTATCGCCATTACAGACCATAACGGAGTTCAAGCCTTTCCACACGTATTTAATTTTGTAACTAGTTATAATAAAAAGCTAAAAGAAGGAGAAAAACCATTCAAAGCAATTTATGGAACAGAATTAACTTTAGTAGATGATACAGTAAATATTGTAGTAAGGCCAAACAAAGAAGTGATGTTAAATCAAACTTATGTAGTATTTGACTTTGAAACTACAGGATTCAATGCTGGTGGTGCAGACTCTATTATCGAAATTGGTGCAGTAAAAATAAAAGATGGCCAAATATTAGAAAAATATGATGAATTAATTAATCCAGGTCGTCCTCTTCCTCAAAAAATTATCGATATAACAAACATTACAGACGCTATGCTAGAAGGAAAGGATAATGAGGAAAATGCTATAAAAAGATTTATTGATTGGTTTGGGGATTGTCCAATGGTTGCTCATAATGCTAAGTTTGATGTATCCTTCTTAGAAATGGCTTATAAAAAGTATAATTTAGGAACATTTACTAATCCTGTAATTGATACATTAGAATTATCTAGAACAATGGATAATACATATGCAAGACATTCTCTTTCAGCTTTAGTAAAACGTTATGATGTTCCCTGGGATGAAAGTGCTCATCATAGAGGCGATTATGATGCCGAAGGAACTGCTTTAGTGTTTCATAAAATGCTAAAGAAATTATCAAATCGTAATATTGAGACGATGGATCAATTAGATACATTAGTTAGTAAAGATGAAATACATAAATATGGACGGATGTACCATGTAAATTTATTAGTAAAAAATAAGACAGGATTAAAGAATCTATTTAAATTAATTTCTCTTGCGAATACTACATATTTATATAAAACACCAAGAATACTACGCAGTGAAATAGAAGCACATAGGGAAGGATTACTAGTTGGTAGTGGCTGTTATGAAAGTGAAGTCTTTATACTAGCAAAATCAAAAAGTGATGATGAATTATCTAGTATTATTCGATTTTATGATTATGTAGAAGTCCAACCTTTAGAATGTTATAATCATTTAATTCAAAGTAGTGAATTTGCAACAGAAGTAGAATTAGCTGCCCACTTAGAAAAGATAATTAGAGTAACAGAAGAAGCTGGTAAAATCATTGTCGCAACAGGTGATGTTCACCATCTAACAAGAGAAGATAAAATCTATCGCGAAATTATTGTAAATCAAAAAGTACCAGGTGGAGGACGCCATCCGTTAGCCAGAAAAAATATCAAAGAAATTCCTTCCAATCATTTTAGAACTACTACTGAAATGTTAGAAGATTTTAAATTTTTAGGAGAAGAGTTAGCTAAAAAAATTGTAATAGAAAACACAAATAAAATAGCGGATATGATAGAGATTGTAGAAGTAATTATTGATACCGGTGGAATACCTTTCTCTCCTAGAGTAAAAAGCGATGATGGGAAAAGTTACCTAGATTGCCCAAGAGTAGTAACTGATTTGGTTTATGATAAAGCCAAGGAATGGTATGGAGAACCCTTACCATATTCCATCGAAGAACGTATCTCAACTGAATTATATGGAGATATTGTATTTAAAACAATCAAAGAGCTTCTAGAAAAAGAAAAGTTGAGTGAGGAAGAATTTGAAGAACAAGTTCATAAAAAATTGCATGATGAAATTCTAAAAGGGGTAGACAATGTAAAATCTATAGTCAAAAATCATATCAAAGAACAAACAGATGAAGATCTAACAGAAGAAGAATTAGAAAAAAAACTAGATAAATCTCTTGGTGGTGTTATTGGTGGAGGATTTGACCCAATTTACCTAATTGCCCAACGTCTAGTAAAGCATTCGAATGATGAAGGATACTTAGTTGGATCTCGTGGATCTGTAGGATCAAGTTTTGTAGCCACACTAATGGGAATTACAGAAGTCAATCCATTGCCTGCACATTACCGCTGCAGTAAATGTAAATTAAGCATTTTTGAAGACGAAGAAAATAATCCATTAGGAGCAACATATTCATCAGGATTTGATCTACCGGATAAAGATTGTCCTAACTGTCATATACCAATGATTAAAGACGGCCAAGATATGCCATTTGCTACTTTCTTAGGATTTAATGCCGATAAAGTACCAGATATTGACTTAAATTTTTCAGATTTAAATCAGGCTAGTGCTCATGCATATACAAAAGTATTATTCGGAGAAAATAATGTCTTTCGAGCTGGAACAATTGGTACAGTAGCAGAAAAGACAGCGTTTGGGTTTGTAAAAGGATACTGTGAGGAAAAAGGACTAGGTGATATGAGAACGGCGGAAGTAGAACGTCTTGCCATGGGATGCACTGGTGTAAAGAGAACGACAGGTCAACATCCTGGAGGAATTGTTGTTATTCCAGATTATATGGACGTTTATGATTTCACTCCATATCAGTTCCCAGCAGAAGATGCAACTGCAGAATGGCATACCACTCATTTCGATTACCACGCTATCGATCAAGATGTGTTAAAACTAGATATCTTAGGTCATTCTGATCCCACTCAATTACGCTTAATACAATTACAATCAGGAACAGATATTATGAAAGTTCCCCTAGATGATAAAGAAACCATGAGTATCTTTACATCAACAGAAGCTTTAGGCGTAACTAAGGAACAAATTATGTGTAATACAGGAACACTAGGAATCCCAGAATTTGGTACGCCATTTACCATAAAATTAGTAGAAGATACAAAGCCAAAGACTTTTGCCGAATTAGTAAAAATATCCGGATTATCCCACGGAACAGATGTATGGTTAGGAAATGCTCAGGAATTAATACAAAATAATGTAGTTCCATTTAAAGATGTAATTGGTTGTCGTGATGATATTATGGTCAACTTAATGTATTATGGATTGGAACCAATTAAAGCTTTTAAAATCATGGAGTTTGTTCGTAAAGGAAGAGCATCAAAAGAACCAGAAACTTGGAAAGAACATGAAAAAACCATGAAAGAGGCCAATATTCCAGAATGGTTTATAAATTCGTGTGCAAAGATTAAATACATGTTCCCAAAAGCTCATGCAGCTGCTTATGTTATTAGTGCGTTTCGTATTGCCTGGTATAAAGTACATATGCCAGTATACTTCTATGCATCCTGGTACTCATCAAAAGCCACCGATGTTGATATAGAAGCAATGATAAAAGGATATAATGCTATCAAAGCTAGAATAGAAGATATTCAAGTAAAAGGATATGAAGCAACCAACAAAGAAAATGGACAAGCTGAAAGTTTAAAAGTTGCTTTAGAAGCAACAGCAAGAGGAATAAAGTTTTTAAATGTTGATTTATACAAGAGTGATGCTACCGTCTGGGTTGCCAAAAATGATACAGAAATATATCCACCATTCAATGCTATTGATGGCCTAGGAGATACAGTTGCAAAAAAAATAGTGGAAGAAAGAGAAAAACAACCTTTCATTAGTATTGAAGATGTACAAAAACGTGGTAAAGTATCAAAAACCCTAATAGACAAAATGGTAACTATGGAAATATTAAAAGATTTGCCAGAGTCAAATCAATTATCATTATTTTAAAATAATAAACAGAAATTCTCCTACTTTTTTCGAAATATAAAGTAGGAGGTGATAGTTATCACAAAATTCTATACCTGTCGTTATGACAGGACGTTTAAAGAAGTCTTTATGAATGAAAAAAATAAAGACTTGCTTATTTATTTACTTGA
>DVGU01000037.1 GCA_018712565.1 Candidatus Faecimonas gallistercoris | reverse complement strand
CTTTAGATGAAAATCCTTCTAAAATAGTAACAGCTTGTGAAAAATTAACACCGGAAAATTTTAATAAATTATTTTCAACTTCAAAAGCAGTAGAATATATAAATAATTTATCTGATAATAAGTTTATTAATGTTATAGAAGAGTTTCCATCTGATAGATTAACAAAATGGATAGAATCTAAAACTTTTACAGATAGACTGACTAATATGTCAGTAGATGAATTCTATAAACTAGCTTCACAAAAAGATATTGTTGATATATGTGTTTTAAAAATTGCAGCTGAATCAGAAAATAGTCAAAATTGCTATAATACATTAAATGATATTTTAAATAAATATTATAATAAAGATATATTAATGAGAAAAGAAATATTATCTAATCAAAAAAATATAGAGATTGGAAGTATAGAAAAACCATTTGCTTTTTCTGATGAGAGTAATAGAATAATAGAAGATATAACCTCTCGTTTTAAATCTGTAAAAGAAAGTGTAGAACAAGAGTTATCCAATATAATAAATAATTCTTCAGAAATTTCAGTTGATTATTCCAATGGAACTTATTCTATTCCTGATATAAACTTCAAAACACATAGCTATGTAATAGAAATAAATGGAATAGATACTATAATAAATAATAAGGAAGAAAAAGACACGTTATTAACAGAGCTCATAAACAATCATCAGGGTGATATTTTAAATGGTGATTTTAAAATATCAGAAATAACAAATAGCAAAGCGATTAATAAAATTGTAGAACGAATATCTCAAATAACTAACAAAGATATAAATAGTAGTATAGAAATCTTATTAGATTTGGCTAAGAGAAAAGATATCAATGATCAAATAACTGTTGCTACAAGATATTCTGATGATTTAAAAAATTTGCTTTCATCAATAAATGGATTTAACCTAAATAAAATAATAGATAGTATAAATGATACATATTTAAAAACTTCAAAGCATCCTAACACAGTATACTATTCGGAATCCGAAATAAAAAAGATATTAAATTCAGACGAACTAATAAATAATATAGAAAATGAAATACAAAGTACTTCTAGATTAGAATTTACAGAAGATTTAGCTGATTTTAGAAAAATATTAGATATAGCTGATTTAGTAAAGCAAAATAAAGTTTCATTAACTAATACAGAACAACTTAATATAAATAAGATATTAAAATACCAAGATAAGTATGAAAACTTAATGAAAGATGCTATTAAAGAACAAATTAAATTCTTAAGTGATTATAACTCAGTAACTGACGAAATATACGGAATAAAAATAGCTGATGTCAAAGAATTTATGACAGACCTATCAGAACTTTCAACAGGTAAAGTCTATAATGACATTATAACTTCTTCAGTTTTACTAAATCATTTGAAATTATCTTCTAAATTAATGGATATTGTAAATTATTTCAACCTAGGTCTTTCTAAACAAACACTAAATAATTTAAAATTATTATCAAATGAATATTTGAATAAATTATCTCAACAACCTTCTATATCTTTAAATTTTGATAATACATATGGTGCTAGACAAAATATATTAGCTACAATCTTTAAAGATACAGAGGAAATAGCTGATATTAATGTAAGAGAAAAATTAGAAAAAGCAATTACAGGAATTGTTGGCATAAATCAAGATGTAAAGGATAATATTTATAATATTGTACGAGAATATTTTCCAACTATGAAAAAAACAGAACTAAAAAAATATTTAGCTAGTATAAATGTAAATGCAGGGGTATGTTCATATGCCAATGTAGTTAATGGTATTTACATACAATTTGCTGATAAAGAACAATTATTTAAAGAAATATTTGGCTATGATATGTATTGTATAGAAAATGGAAAAAAAATTATGAATGATCAATATCTCTTGGCAGATTTATATAGTTATGCTAATCAAAATAATAGTTCATTAATAGATATTACTCCAGATGGTAATACAACATATTTAGAAGAAGGAGAACAGATTTTCTTATCGAGTAGAAAAGAAGGAGTAGATAAAAACATCATTGAAGCATTTCTTAATCATAAAATATCAGAAGCAAACTTAGACTTGAAAGCCAAAGTAGATGGAGAGGTTAAATTTTTTGGTAATTCCGATAATAAAACGGGATATAAAGATTTGACGGAGATGAAAAGAACGATAACAGCAGGTATAGAAAAAGGAAATATGGTAAGCATGGGCGTTTTTCATGATTCGGCAAGGAGCGAATTCTTAACAATGTATCGTTATAATCCGAAAACAAATGAATTAAAAGCACCATACGTACCACAAAATAAAACATTTTCCCATTCAATGCAAGTGACAGGAGTGAAAGATGATGGAGTCATAGTATCTTCCTGGGGAGAAAAATATTATATTCCTTTTTCTGAATTAGATACATCTGATGTTACAATAAGCACAAATAAAATAATTTTAAATGATACAAAGTAAGAGAAAAAATAAATTGTGGTCATATAATATAGATTGATATTATGAAGTAAATTTAGCTTTAGTATTAAGAAAATGCAAGTATCACCATATGATAATGGTATAAATGAAAATCAGCATCAAAGAAGATTCTAGTGTAATTCATAAAATATAATAATATTTTTATTAGAAAAGTATTTAGACAAATCAAATGTAAACTTGTGTTAAATAATATTGACTAATTATTAAATAAATATGATAATGTATGTAGATAGAGAGTAAAAGTCTATCAAAAATAGATAATATAATAAGGAGGAAAAAATGGCAGGACTTACAGGATTTAATCCAGAAGAAGTATCTCAATCTATTAGTTCAGTAATAAGGGCTTACGAAGAACTAATAAAAGCTTTAGGAGATGATATGCAAACACAATTTGTAGGAGGTATGGCAGATAAATGGGCATGCAACCAAGCAAAGAACTTTTTTAATAATGCCTTTAAGCCAGCAGTTGATAGTCTGATATCTAACTCAAACAAAATTTTTGAAAGTGTTGTTAATGCTATGAATGGTGGAGCACAACGATGGGCAGCAGATACTGAATCTTCTTACTCACCAAAAGCTTTTAATGCAATCAACAAAACTATAGATACAAGTTCTATTGCAGAAAATATTGGAGGCGTAAGAGGTATCGATTTAGCATCAGCAAATAGTGTCAGTGCTAAGTTACCAACGATTGCAGAATCGGCTAAATCTGCTTTAACAGCAACAGTACAAGCCGTACAAAATTGTGGGTTTATTGGAGGAGATCAAGCTACAAATTTATCTAATTCCTTAAACACAATCAAAAATAGAATTGATAGTGCAACTCGAGAAATCACTACTGAATCAAAGCAAGCGATTGATAAAACTATCGAGGTTTATGGAGATACAGAAGGGCAAGTTTCCGAAGCCTTTGCGGCTAACAATTAGAAAAAATTATTTTTTTCTAAATATACGAAAATTACAAAATTAAGTAGTTTTTGTATATTTAGAAAAGAAATTAAGGTGATAATATGAAAGTCATAACATCAACACTAAAAGAAGAAGTACTAAGTTTAAATCAACTAATAAAAGAATATGAAAAAGTGTATTTAAATTTATATAACGAATTTTTCGCAACATCATTTTCATGGCAAGATTCATATCAAAAAAATTTTACATCAGAAATAGAAAAAGAAAAAAAGCAAGTAGAAAAAATGATAAATGAATTAACATCAATTAAAGATATATACAATTATATAATAGAGAAATACGAAACTATTGGTCAAAAAATAATAATAAATGTAAATACTAGTAAAACAATACTAAAACAGATAGATGGATATATTGAAAAACTAGATTCAATAATTCAATCATATAATAACCTTGATACTAGTTTTTGTAAAAGTGAAAAAGAAATTATAGAAAAAGAAAGAAATACGTTAGAATATACAAAAAAGAAGATGCTAAAGATAAAGACAAATATTAAATCAAAAATAGATAATATTGAGAGAATAGAAAGAGAACTTAAAAACAAATTATCGAAAATAAATATAGAATTAGTCAAAGATAACAATTTAGAAAATTGTATTTAGGAGAATAATATGAAATCATATATCAATAGAGAAGAGTTAATCAAAACATTAGAAAAAATAGATGTATATAAAAAAGAAGCACAATTATGTTTTATAAATATAAATGAAAAATTAAAGAAAATGAATCAATACTATAATACCTCTAACACAAATACATTAGAAGTTCTAACTAAAGAATTAGAAAATAAATATTCAAAAATTATAGAAAATCAAAATATGGATATCATGATAATTAATAAAACAATAGAAAAATATGAGAAAACGGCACAAGAAGTAGCAACAATGTTTGAATTATAGCATAGGAGAAATTTATGAATAATGAGATAATAAAACAAAAATATCAAAGACTAGAATATGATATAAAAAAAATAAAAATGCAGTTGAAAGAAATAAATATAGATTATGAAGAATTGTTATCATTAATGCGAGATAATATGTCAATTGATAATAAAATAATAGAAGAGGAGAGACTTATAGAAGTAAAAGAAACTCAGACTAATATATATAATGAGATTGAAATGATCTTAATACCACAAATAAATTCAAACCAATAATTAAATAAATGTAAAAAAATAAAAATGAAAAAGAAAGGGCGCTATAGATTGATAGTAGCCTTTTTCTGTAAATAATAAATATTTACAGCATAAAAATTCAATAATATCTTATAAAATCAGTTGAAAAAAGAAGATAAATAAGATATGCTAATAACAGAATAGAAGATGTGAAAATAAAAATATTAGGAATGAAAGAAAATTAATTTCACTTAATACATCTATCATTTAGGAGGAAAACAATGCAAGCAGAAAAATATTTACCAATCGGAACAGTAGTAATGTTAAAAGGAGGAAAAAAAAGAGCGATGATTATAGGTTTTTGTTGTAGTAATAATGGAGATACTTCAAAAATTTATGATTATGCAGGATGTTTATATCCAGAAGGTACTTTATCTTCAGATAAAACATTATTATTTAACCATGAACAAATAGATAAAATTTATTATTTAGGTTTATCAGATGAAGAAGAAAAGAACTTTAAAACTAGATTAAATCAATTTTTAGTAGAAATAAATAATTAAACAATAGGGTGAGGCAAATGAGTGGTGTTGAGAAAATAAACATAACATTTGATAACGAAGGTATAAAAAAATTTAATAATTTCACAAATTCAGT
>DVGU01000036.1 GCA_018712565.1 Candidatus Faecimonas gallistercoris | reverse complement strand
ACCCTTGGTATAATCTGCCCTTACTCAAACATGATTTTTTATTTTTTCTTATAAGAAAGAATAAAAAATATTCTATCATAAACTGATGATTTTTTCTTCTATCAGTTCACATCTTAAAGTATACATGGTATTATTGATACAAGTGATAATCAAGTATATCCAACATTAGCAGGTACAATGATATTTGGTGAGTTTCCTCAAAGTTTTTATCCCCAATTGTTTGTTGCATGTGTTGTTGTTCCTGGAAATGAACTTGGAGATACAGGAGAATTTGGTGAAAGATTTATTGATAATAAAAGAGTTGAAGGAACAATAGAAGAAATGCTTGAAGGAACAATGAATTTTTTAAGAAGGAATATGAAAACAAGTGTGATTATTAATTCTAATGGTAAAAGAATCAATAGAACTGAATACCCAATGGAAGCATTAAGAGAAGCCGTGGCGAATTCATTAATTCATAGGGATTATAGTACTCAAACAGAAAATGCATATGTATCAGTAAATATGTATAATGATAGAATAGAAATTATTAATCCTGGTAATCTATATGGTACAAATAAATTAGAAAAATTAGGAACAGCTACTACTATGGAATCTAGAAATCCTACAATTGTAAGAATTCTAGAAGAGAAAGGATCTGTAATTGAAAATAGGCACTCTGGAATACCAACAATGAAAAGAGAAATGAAAAAATACGGATTACCAGAACCTGAATTTTATGAAGAAAGAGATAGCTTTAAAGTTATATTTAGAAATACTTCTGTTGCTGAAAATTCACAAACAGGTGCACAAACAGGTGCACAAACAGGTGCACAAAGTATGGTACATATTACAATAGATGAATTAAAAGAAAAGGTTTTAAATTATTGTGAGATACCAAAATCATCTAAAGAAATAAGGGAGTATGTAGGATTGTCATCTAAAACATATGTTGCCGATAGTATTATTAAACCATTGTTAAAAGCAGGTATGCTTGAGTATACAAATAAGAAGAGCATTAATGCAAGAAATCAAAAATACATAACTGTTAAAAAATAATTGCTAAGACAAATTAGTTCCTAGCTTTCTTCATTTAAATTATCAATTAAATTAACGACTTCATTGGAATGTCTAAAATTATGAAGCCTTATAGAATGTAAATTAGTCATTTTATCATACTTTTTATTATGATTAGATAAAGCAACTACTAACTGGAAAAATATCACCACAGACAAAGAAATCGGCATTAAAACTATGTATCTTAGAAGATTCTTCTTTTAACATTTTTTAATCGTCAAGTAATACTTTAGTAAGTGGAATAGTTCTAACACTACTTCTTGTTTTAGGAGAAGAAAAATGCAAATCTTTAATAGTAGCACTTCGATTAGTTATTTGTTTATTAACAGATAAAGTTTAATTTTTAACATTAATTCTTTCTAAGTAAGACCTCTAATTTTGCCACGTTTTAAACCACAATAATATAAGCAAAAAAACTTCAGAAATAGATTTAAAACAAATTGAAGCAATGGATGAAATAAAATTTAAACTGTTAGAATACATAAAAAGTAATAATGGTGTAAGCAGGTAAGATATAAATAATTATATATAGCCTTTTTTCGATACAACTAATCAAAACGAATTGAATAATAAGACTAGATAAATAATTACTTTTTTAAGAGAACATGCTTTTATTTATCCTTCTATTAAAGATATTGTTGATATTAAGAATAAAAGTAATTTAAAAAAATAAAAAAGTGGAAAATAAGAAACTTATTAACTCCTACTACTGGCTACAAATCTCAAATGATGTCAGAAAGATAATGAAGAAGAAAAATTGCTTGATTATGCACTTAATTATGATATTGGTACAAGGTTTGCGTATAATAACGTAGAACCATTTGTATTATCAGTATTTTTTCAATTTTAAATGAATATGGAGGTGTTAGAAAATTACCATATGTTTTTACAGAACAAGGTGTAGCTATGCTTGCAAGTGTACTTAGAACAAGTATTGCATCTTCAGTAAGTATAGATATCATGTGTGCCTTTGTAGTAATGAAGAAATATGTATCTAAAACATTATTAGAGCAAACATATATAAATGAATTGGTATTAAAAGACTCGAAAAGAATAGATTTGTTAGAAGAAACATTTTCAAAATTTAAAGAAAAAAGTAATCATTTATTTTTTGAAGGTCAAATTTATAATGCTTATTCTAAAATAAGTGAAATATTTAAGAGGGCAAAAATATTTAATAATTGTTGATGCTTATGCAGATATTACTATTTTAGATATAATAAAAAAATTAAATGTAGATGTTATAATTATTACAAAGCAAAATGGATTACTTACGAATATGGATATTAGAAAATATAATAATTAATATCATAATTTAACTATTCAATATAGTGATACACTTCATGATCGTTATTTTATAATTGATAATAATAAAATTTATCATTGTAGTACTTCTATCAATCATGCTGATTCTAGAACTTTTAGTATTAATATACTAGAAGATAAAGAAGTATGTGATGCATTAAAAAATAAAATAGATAAAATAATAACTAAAAATAAAAACTGAGGATGATTCAGTTCTTATCGCTCGCAATACCACAAACCCCCAAGTAAACCAAATTGCTTTTGGCATATTAAGTTTAGTAATTGAATGAGTATTTGTCAATGTTGATAATTAAAGAAATGGCTGAAATTTGCAAAGTGAATATAAAAAAATAAAAGTTAGATAAAAAAATGATAATAAATTTTTAACACTAAATTTATTATTTATTATTGAAATAAAAAATAAAAAGGATTAAACTAATTGGCATAAAAAGAAACATAGTAAAAACTATATGAATTTGCAATTTTTAATAAAAAAGAGGAGAGAAAATGAAATTTGTCAATCAATATATATCTACGGTAAAAAAGAATGTCTATAAGATTACATTTTCTGAAGAAGATATAAAAATAATAGAAAAATATATTATTCACGAAAAGACTTCCCATTCTAGGCCTTTAACCATCAATGACTTATATCTAATTCGAATCACAACAAAAGAAAATTTTCCCAGGAATATGACATACTTTCCTATAGATGATAGAAATTATTATCACTATATCAGAAATCCTTTTAATTTTATTCTTGGCTATAAAGAGTATAACATAGGGAAATATAAAAATATTGATTATGGTGGTAAAGTGGAACAAAATAGTATGCATAAAAATAAAATAATATCTTACTGGTTCCGAGACACGAAACATTTTTCTATTAATGGTTTAGCATCTAATATATATAACTTTGGTAGCATAAACCATATTTTTGATAATGGTGATTTTATTATCATTGAACCGTTAAAAAATAGAATTAATGATCCAAGACTTATCATAATAAATCCTGTAGATACTTTCTTTGATTTACATGATAGCGAAATGAAAATAGGAAATGATGCCATTTGTATTATAAATGAATCATTATATCAAACATTAGACCCTACTACCTTAGAAAATATAGGAAATAGAAAGGTATTTCTTTTTAATAGTAATGCTTCTACTGCAACCGACATCGTATTATTATTTTTAGGTGTTTTACCCCAACATTCCGTTAATCAATCTAGATTAGAACCAGAATACTATTTTATAGATAAGAAAGAAATATCTGACGAAAAATATATCCAAGATTTTCAAATGTTAATAGAAGATGTAAGTCAAACATATTTACAAAAGTCCTATCTAAATCTCCCACCAGAAATTGTGAAACAAAGAAAGGAATACTGGCAAGAAATGATAGGAGTCCCAGGAATATTACATTCAGAAACTCCATATTTCAAACAAGAACAGAAAAAAGATGAACAAGCACGAATAAAAACCTATCAGGATTATATGTTAGGTATGATTCCGTTCGTAACAGACAAAGTATCAGAAGAAAGTATAAAAATGGTAATATCATCCATTGAAGAAGATGTAAAAGAAAGAAACTGTTTACCAATCGAAGAAACATTTTTTTCAACTTATCAAAAATATGAAGATACACTACTAAATATTATGCTAGATTTATCATACCCAACGTTTCAAAAATATACAACCGAATTCAATCAAAAAAGGCTGCAAAAAATCAACAAAAATAGAATTGGGTAAATATTCAACATATTATGCAACGTTTACAAATTTTGATGCCCATTTATAGGGAGGTGAATTATTTTCTTATGAATACAAAATGATTACTCTGTTATAAGAGAAAAAGCATCAACTGATTACAGTTTAATAGATTTAATAAGTACTATACCTAATAATTATGATATTGTTATAAATGTAGTAGTAAGAGGAAATTTAGTCAGTATACTTGCAACCAGTGAAAGAGATGAAAAAAATCAAGTAGTACTGCAAAATTATAAAATATAAAGACACATAATAAATGTTGTGACTTATTACCTAACTTTATTTTAAAGAGCTTGTTTCTTGATGTAAAAGTAAACTATATTATATTGTTAGATAGATAGTTTAAAACTATTACTGTAACTACTTATCTTTAATGAAATGCTTAAGAGATGACTAACTATAAGAAGTCAAGTCATTTTCTTCAAAAATCTTAAAAAGATTTTTGTTCCACTACAAAAAGATTTTAAAAAATCAATTTTTTAAAATTTTTAGTAGCGGTTATAGTGATATAAAATTA
>DVGU01000035.1 GCA_018712565.1 Candidatus Faecimonas gallistercoris | reverse complement strand
GATAAACCAATAATCAAAAGTAAATATTGGGAAAATACAGATAATTTAAAAAAGGAAATGTTCCCATTTCCAAAACAAAAAAAGAAAAAAGGCTGAAACAAAATTATTTCATTTCGTTACAGCCCCTTTTTCTTTATCTAGATTATATACGTTTTTTATAGTAGGTATAACCTATAATACTTAGTCCAGAAATAAATATGACTGTACCAAGGAATAAATATAGTAATGCATTTTGAGAAGTATTTGGAACTTCTACTTCTAGTGCGTCGTACATTACAATAGGTTGTATATCCCCTATTTCTTTTACTTCGAAAGCTAGAGATGATTTATTTAGTACATATCCATCAGGTGCTTTTGCTTCTGTTAGGGTGTATTGTCCAGGTGCTAATTTTTCGATTGTTTTGGCAGAAGTTGTGGAATCCCATTCGTCGACTACTTTGCCATTTTCATCTCGTAAAAGGAAATGAGCACCAGGGAGTGTTTCTCCACCAATCATTTGTTTTTTCTCGATAGTAACTGTTGTATAATCATTTGTAAAATATACGATATCAGAACTATTGCTGTCAGAAATGGTAAAAGAATATGGATTAGAATTTAATACCATTCCCTCTGGCACTTTTGTTTGTTTTAATATATAGTTACCATTATCTAAGGTATCTGATGTAAATACATTATCTTCTATTTTGTAAGTATCTATTAGTTGATTATCTGATGACAGTAATTGGAATTCATATCCAGCTACTCCGTTTGTATCAATATTTAATTTTTTATCTTTGATAGATATAGTAAGGTAGTCACTTTTTAATGAGATATTTTTTGTTTTACCAGTACTATCTAATTCAAAGGTAATTTTGGAGTTGTTGGTAATATATCCATCTGGTGCTTTGACTTCTTCTAAAACATATACTCCACTTGCTAAACCTCTAAATACGGTTGCTTTATCTTCACTGATGAATGTTTTTTCTTCCATAGTATTATCTTCTCTTGTAAGTTTTAATGTTGCTCCTGGAAGATAATTTCCGGTTTTTGCATCTATTTTTCCTAATCTAACTGTCGTTTGTTCATTTTCTAAGGAAATAGTAGCAGTTGGGTGTGAGGCATCAATTGTAAAGGTTGTTTCTTTGCTGTTTAATACATAACCTGTTGGAGCCTCTACTTCTCTCACTGTATATTTTCCTTCTTTTAAATCATCAAATGTTTTATAGGATGTCGTCGTTTTCCATGTAGAAATAACATCTTGATTACTGTCTAACAATTCTAGGGTGGCTCCTGCTACCAATTGTTTTGTTTCAGAATCTACTTTAGCAATTCGAACGGAAATTGGTTTATTTTTCATTGTGTATGTTGCAGTCGTTGTGTTTTCTGTTACAGTAATTTGCATGCGTTCTGTGTTTCTAATATATCCATCTGGAGCACTAACTTCTTCTAAATAATATGTTCCTGGTTCTAATCCTTTAATGGAGTAAAGAGAGTTGGTACTTGTCCATTGGCGAATTGTTTTATTATCAGAACTTACAAGTCTTAGACTTGCGCCTGAAAGATAATTGTTTGTATCAGCATCTACTTTTCCTATTAAAATTTCATTCTTAATATTTTTCATTGTAACCTGTAAGTTTTCCGTGTTTTCTGTTACTTCAAATGAAACAGATTGGTTATTTAGAGTATATCCTGGTGGAGCTGAAAGCTCTTTTACTGTATATTTTCCAACTTTTAATTTTTCTATTACTGTTGGGGTTGTTTTGGATGTAAACTCTTCTACTTTTTCGTTTGCTGAATTATAGATTGCTAGGGTGGCTCCTGCTAATAGTTGGCCTTCTTCGTCTACTTTAGAAATCATAATTTGACTTTTGGTATTTGGAAATGTGAGTTTTATCTTTTGTGTTTGCTCGTTAGAGACCGTAAATGGAATGTCGTTAGTATTTCGAACATATCCATCTGGTGCGCTAACTTCTTCTACTCGATAATTTCCACTTGCTAGTCCAGTAATCACATGAGCTGAAGTGGTAGTTGTCCATTCAGCAACCGTTTCATTATTTGCTGTGTTTACTACTCGTAACTTAGCACCACTTAAAGGATCATTTGTTTTTGCATCTGTTTTTAAAATTTCTATTTCATTTTTTTGGTCTTCTATGTCAATAGATTTTGAGGTGTCTGTATCTTTTATTTCAAAGGTTACTGGATTAGTATTTAAATAATAGCCAGATGGAGCTTTAACTTCTACTGCTTTATATTTTCCAACACCCAGTGCAGGAATTTGTGTATATCCATTCGTTGATGTAAATCGGAAAACTTCTGTATCACTTTCATCTAATATGATGATTTCTGCTCCAGTGATTGGCTGTTTGGTATCCTTATCAATCTTTCGAATTTTAAAATCTAATGGTGTATTTTCTAGTTTGACTGATTGAGTCATATTGGTTGTATTTAAAGTTACGGATGGACTAGTAGATGATACTACATATCCCTTTGGAGCTTCTATTTCATGGACGGTATAGCTACCAGGTAATAAGCCAGAAATGGTTTTATTTGAAGTTGTTGTTGTAAATGTTTCAATCACTTGATTGTCACTATCTCTAATTAATTCTATCGTAGCTCCTGCTAAAGGGGTTGTTGTTGTTGCATTTACTTTTTCTATTGTGATACTACCTGTTGGTATTGCAAGTGTCGTAGATGTCGTATATTGTTTACTAACAGCAGTTACTAGAGACGGTACTGCCTTTTGCATTGTTTGTTCACTTTGCGGTGGGTCAAACTGATATACTTCATCTTCAGTATAGTCTAAGATAATCGATACTTTTAAATCTAGGTCATTGGTTGATAAACTCTCGATAGGTATTCGAATTTTAAATTGCTGGTTACTATTTAATGTTCCTTGTACAACTTCTCCTTGCTGATTTATTACTTGAGCATTAGCCATATCAAGGGCAACACTATATGTAGAAAAATCAACATTAGCATTTACTGATATATAATTTGTTTCGAGGTATTTTCCAGTTGAGTCTAGTTTAAGACTACTCGATGATAAGGAAAATTCTGGTTTTATATTTTTATAATTATTGCAAGCAGACACTGCATTTTCTACTAGTGTTTTTAAAGTAGAACCATATTGACTACTAAGTATTTCTTGTTTTTGAGCAGCAGTTAAAATACCATCCGTATTATCATTTACTCCAGCAATGCGATCTTGATACCACCATATAGCTACCTGAGTAAGATAAAAATCATAATCACTATTTTTAGTAAACGATTTATTAGGATAGGCATTTTTTATAATATATGCATATCCTGCATCTAATTTTGCGCCGCTTTGCGTCATATCAACATTAGTAATCCATTCTTTTTCTTTTTCTAGACAGTACATGACGTATTCTTTAGTTCCGTCCGATGCAACAAACATGCCAGATAAAACAATTCCATTAAATAAACTAAGTGTTGGTGTTTCGAAATCTTTACGCGTAGTTGTTAATTTATCTGGGATTGTATCAGCAAAACTAATACGAATTGTCGTACCTAAAAAAATTGAAAAAATAATTAAAAATGCCGAAAAAATTGTCAGTATTTTATTGGCATTTTTTTGTTTACTCCACTGATTTTTTATCTTTTGAAACATTGTACTCACCTTACTTTACTATTTAATGTAAGTATAGCATAAACCAAGAAACAAGTAAATGAAGAAATTAAAAATTACTAACTACAGTTTTCAATCTTTTAATTACTTTTTTTTCAATTCTTGAAATATATGATTGGGATATACCGAGTCTTTCAGCCACTTCTTTTTGTGTTAATTCATCCTGTCCTAATAAACCGTATCGCAAGACAATAATATCTCTGTCTCTAGGTTTTAATTTCATAACTTCTTGTAACATTATTTTTTTATCATTTTCTTCTTCTATTTCTCGTGTTACTATATCTGGATCTGTTCCTAAGACATCTTCTAGGTGTAATTCGTTTCCTTCTCCGTCAAAGGATAATGATGCATCAATACTAACTTCGGTTTTTGTTTTTTTTGTTTTTCTTAAATGCATTAAAATTTCATTGTCAATACATCTCGAAGCGTAGGTTGCTAGCTTAATATTTTTTCCACTTTTGAAAGTTTGAATTCCTTTGATGAGTCCTATCGTTCCGATACTAACTAAATCCTCTAAATCTACTCCTGTATTTTCATATTTCTTTGATAAAAAAACTACTAATCGTAAATTATGTTCAATTAATTTATCTTTTGCTTCTTCATCTCCCATTTGCATTCTTTGAATATAGATTTCTTCCATTTCCTTTGATAAAGGTTCAGGAAGCATATCTGTTGCTCCTACATAAAAGATACTATATACTCTAAAAAATAGTTTTTTAATCCAAGTAATAAATTTCATTATAATTCCTCCTTAAATTGATTAGGTAAAATACAATCAACACCCCCTAATGAAAACTTTGTTTTACTTATACCCACTAGACATTTAGAAAAAACAACATCATCAACAATAACACGTTCTACTTTGCAACAGGGAATAATTCCTTCCGTATTTAATGCTTTATATGGTACATAAAAAAATTTGGGCATTGGGATTTGTATCTTAGAATCAAGTAAAATTACACTTTTTCCGCTATATGGATCTTTTAATTGATTACCAGTATCTAACATACCTTTTAAGTGATATACTTTTTTACCAACATAAATTTCAACTGAATGAGTAATGGATATTTGCCTTTTATATCGTTTATTTTCTTTTATATAAAAGTATAAAAATATCGGTGATAAGATACACATAGCTATTAAGTTAAGCCCTAGTCCATGGCCAAAGAAAACAATTCCTTGATTTTCATAAGTAAAACTAATATCAAATAAATATAAAAAACCTCCTAAGATGATGCTTATTAGATAAAAATATAATAAGTCTTGGAAAAAATTCTTCTTTCCAAAGGTAACTAAGATAATAAAAACACTCGCTACGACTTTAATTAAGAATAATTCTAAGCTAGAAAGTGATAGAAATAAAAGAAAGATAGATAGGCTTGCTACTAGACTACCTATTATCAATCTCCAAAATGATATATTTTCTTTTAATACTAGTTTTGTTGCAAGTAAGATAAGAAAGTCAAAGAAAAAGTTAATGAAAAAGACTAAATCCAAATAAACTTTCATTCCTATCACCAATACTAGTATAAAAAAAAGAAATGACTAAACTTGTCAAATCTTCTCGAGTGTTTTAAATTTTTTTCTTCTTGATAAATATTTTTATAATATAACCTAGAAAAATACACATTAATATAACAAATGCCCATTGTAGTATGGTATTAATTAGACCATTACAATATTTATCAATAATACCTGGTATGCTAGTGGGAATATATTTATCAATTAAGGCACTGACATCAGGTAGACCGATGTTATTTTTTATAAATGTTAAAATTCTAAGCAAAATATCTACAATAGCCATAAAGAAAACAAAAGAAGAAAAACGTTTAAAAAACATTACTACTAAAACAATTAAAAAAACTAATACAATAACATCAATATACATAAATTACTCCTATCTTAAATATAAATTGTGTGCTAATTCGTATTCTAGTGTTGTGCTATCTCCATGTCCAGGATATAGAGTTAAATTCTTGGGATATGTCTTTAATTTTTGGATACTTTCTTGCATTTCGCTTTCACTTCCCCCAGGTAGGTCACAACGTCCAATAGATTCTTTAAATATAAAATCTCCAACAAACATAACTTTTTCATCCTTGAAATAAAAGGTAATGGAGTCTTTTGAATGACCAGGGGTATATATTACTTGAACAGTAAAATCTCCTATCTGGTAAACTTGTTCTTCCACACTACTTTTTTTGAGTATTTTAACGCTACGTTTCGTTAAAAAATTACGAATTGCACCAATATGATCAAAATGAGAATGTGTCAGTAATACTGCTAATACTTTATCATCTCCTACTACTTCTTTTATTTTTGCATAATCATCTCCTGGATCAATTACAAGACATGTACCATTTTTCTTTAATACATAGCAATTTTCATCTAGAAGACCTGTTATTACTTTTTCTATTTTCATTCTATCACCTACTCTACTATATCATAACTGTTATGCATCTTCAATAGTTCTATTAATATATGCATAATGATAATTATTGTCTAATTTAAAGGTATGAACATAAATACCATTTTTTAATTGGTCATTATCAATTCCTTCGGCACTATAATACCTAACCTTTTCTTTTATGGTAATTGTATCTCCTTGAACTGTAGCAGAAATTAATTCTTTATCTACATTATAATTTGTAGTTGGTACTTGACCGCAATATCCTTGCACATACTCGCCTCTTTGTGCAATATATTGAAATCCTCCAAAGCAACTGTTACCTAATATAATATTTTGATGGGGAATCTTGATATTTTCTCCAAATAGTTTTTTTACTTCTCTTTCTAAGGTTTCTTCTTTAAATGCTTGAGGTGTAAAATTATTAGCTGAAGAACAAGTGAAGTTGGACATTGCTCCTTCATTAAATAAATTACAATTAGAGCTATAGATGTCTGATTGAGGAATTTGACGATATGCTAAATATAATTTAAATGTATCATCAAAGTTATGATAGGCGAAGTCTTCTCTAATTGTTGTTTTTACTTTATCATATAATTCTTGAACAATAGATGAGTTTATATCTAATTGGCGTAGTGTATTATCACTTTTTACTAGAGGACTACATTCTTCTCGTTGCAAGTCTTGTTGGTAATCTCTATATATATAATATCCCATGCCACCAATAATGAGTAGTAATAAAAAGATAAAAAAGCCGGCTTTATGTGATTTTTTCTTAGGTGCTGGTTGAGGTGGGTCTACTGGAGGGAGGTTTTGAGTATTTTGTTCTATTTTTGACGGTTGTGGTATGGTGGTGGTAGGAGGGGTTGCCGTTGGCGATTGCCTATTTGCTAAAACACGCCCTTTATTCGCACTAGATGCATCTGCAGGGATTCCACTTATCGGGGCAATTACTACCCCTGGACTTCCAGCTAGTGTATTAGGAATTTGTTGTTGCGGTGGTTGTGGTTGGTTTTGATTTGAATTTATATTATTATTAGGTTGTTCTTGGTTCATATTTAATCTTTCCTTTCTTGATATCTGACTTTTTTGTGAGCAATATGTTGGGTTGATTTAATGTGTTGTCCAATTATATCTGATACATCTAATATTGTAATGAATGCACTTTCATCCATATCCTCAGCAATATGACGAAGCTCATAAATTTCAATTCTAGTTAATACACAATACATTACTTCTTTTTCTCCACTGATTAACCCTTTTCCTCGAATGGTTGTTACTGTACGACCTAGTCGTTTATATATTTCTTTTGCCATATCTGTACCATGGTCTGTAATTATTAAAGCTGCTTTTGCTTGTTCTGTTCCTTCCGATACGAAATCAATTACTTTAAATGTAATAAAATATGTTAATAAAGAATACATTGCTCTATCTAATCCAAAGATTATTCCTGCTATCGAATAAATTATTAAGTTAAATATTAAGACAACTTGTCCAACGGATAGCGTTGTCTTTTTACTAATCACTAATGCTACAGATTCTGTTCCGTCTACGCAACCTCCAAAGTGAATAACAACCCCAACTCCTATGCCTAGTAAAATTCCACCAAATACGGTTGCTAATAGCATTTGCTCTGTAATTGGAGCTGTATGTTGAAAGATAGATAATGTGAAAGAAAATAAAATCATGCTATATACTGTTCTTGCTAAAAAGCCCTTACCTAAGTTTTTGTATCCTATATAGATAAATGGAATATTTAGGATTAGAACTAGCAAACTGACTGGAAGATTGAATATTTTGGAGGCGATAATTGAAATTCCAGTAACTCCTCCATCAAGTATAGTGTTAGGAATTAAAAAATTTTCTAAGGCAAACGCTGCCATAATCGAACCAATTGTAAGCATAATAAAAGAAATTATCTGTCTCGAACGTTGTGTTTTAATTTTTATCATTTAACCACTCCCTATCATATATCATTATATATCGAAATAGCAAATCTCACAATAAAAAATTGAAAAAAGAAAAGAGGATTACTCCTCTACTTCTTCAAATTGAGAATTGTATAAATTTGCATAAAAGCCATTCTTTTTAAGCAATTCTTCATGTGTTCCTTGTTCTACAATATCTCCTTCATTCATAACTAGAATTAAATCCGCATTTTTAATAGTTGATAAACGATGGGCAATAATGAAACTTGTTCTTCCTTCCATTAATTTATCCATTGCTTCTTGAATTAATATTTCAGTACGGGTATCTACACTACTTGTTGCTTCATCCAAAATCAAAATTTTTGGATTTGCTAAAATAACACGGGCAATCGTTAGTAATTGTTTTTGACCGCCAGAAATATTATCTGCTTCTTCATTTAATACCATGTCATATCCATCAGGTAATGTTTTTATAAAGTGATCAACACTTGCAGTATGACAAGCAGTTTTTATTTCACTGTCCGTAGCATCTAATTTACCATATTTGATATTTTCTTTTATGGTACCATTAAATAGCCAAGTATCTTGTAATACCATACCAAACATACGACGAATATCACTACGGTTAAATTTAGTCATATCTTTACCATCAATTAAAATGCGTCCACTATTTAACTCATAAAATCTCATCAGTAGTTTAACAATTGTTGTTTTTCCTGCTCCTGTAGGTCCAACAATAGCAATTTTTTGACCATCTTTTACCTTAGCACAGAAATCATGAATAATAATTTTATTTTCGTTATATCCAAATGTTACATGATCAAACTCTATATTACCATCTAATTTTTCTGTTGATAATGGATGACTTATCTCTTGTACTTCTTCTTCTAACTCTAAGAATTCAAATACTCTCTCACTGGCTGCTACCGCTGATTGCACTGTATTCATTACTTGTGATAATTGATTAATTTGTTGTGTAAAGTTTCGTACGTATTGTGTAAATGATAAAATATCTCCTACTTCAATACGGTCGCGAATTACCATATATCCACCTAATATCGAAATTACAACATATCCTAAATTACCAATAAATTGCATAATAGGATGCATTGTCGTAGATAAGAATTGACTTCTCCAAGCACTACGATATAGTGTTTTGTTAATGGAGTCAAATTTTTTGATTGCTTTTTCTTCGCCATTAAATGCTTTTACGACATCGTGTCCTCCATAGATTTCTTCTACGTGTCCATTTATATGTCCTAAATAATCTTGCTGCATTGCGAAGTATTTTTGACTTTTTTTAACAACAATTCTTAATACTAACATACATATTGGAATAATCAGTACTGCTGCTACGGTCATTGGAATATTAATAGAAATCATCATAATGAAAATTCCAATGATTGTTGCAATGCTTGTGATAATTGTTGTGATTGATTGGTTTAATGCTTGTGATAAGGTATCAATATCATTTGTAACAATTGATAAGACTTCTCCATGGGTTTTACTATCAAAATATTTCATTGGCAACCTGTTAATTTTTTTACTTAATTCGTTACGAAGACGATATGAAATATCATTAGATACCCCTGCCATAATAATTCCTTGAATTGCTGAAAATAGTGCACTAATAATATATAAACCTATTAAAATTAAAACGGTATGATTAATGACATCAAAATCAATACCACCGGTATTTGAGATTTTCCTCATTAATCCATTAAATATTTCTGTTGTAATATTTCCTAAAATTTTTGGTCCAACGATTGTAAGTACAGTAGAACCAATGGCAAAAACAATTACAAAAAACATAGCTACTTTATAATCTTTTAAGTAAGATAAAAGTTGTTTTAATGTTTTTCCAAAGTTTTTTGCTTTCTCTGGAGCACCGCCTCCACCTGGACCACCATGACCAAAACTAGGCATTTTCTAACTCCTCCTTACTTAATTGTGATAAAGCTATTTCTTTATACACATTACAATTTTTCATTAACTCTTTATGAGTTCCAATTCCTACAATATTTCCTTCATCTAAAACTACAATTTTATCAGCATTCATGATTGTAGAAATTCTCTGGGCAACGATTAATACAGTTTTATTTTTTGTTACTTTAGCTAATTCTCCACGTAATTTAGCATCTGTTTTAAAATCTAAAGCTGAAAAGCTATCATCAAATACATAAATGTCAGGATCTTTAGCAATTGCTCTTGCGATAGATAAACGTTGCTTTTGTCCTCCTGATACGTTTGTTCCCCCTTGGCTAATATCATAATCTACGCCACCTTTTAATTTTGAAACAAATTCTGTTGCTTGAGCAATTTTTAAGGCTTTATTTACATCTTTATCAGTTATTTTTTCATTACCATATTTAATATTTTCTTTGATTGTTCCAGTAAATAATACACCTTTTTGTGGAACAAAACCGATTTTTTCACGTAATTGTTTTAAATCGACATCTTTGATGTTAACTCCATCTACTAAAAGTTCTCCATCTGTTACATCATAAAATCTAGGAATTAAGTTGATTAATGTTGATTTACCACTACCTGTTGACCCAATAAATGCAGTAGTCTCTCCAGGATTAGCAACAAGATTAATATCAGTAATTACATCATAATCTGCATCAGGATAACGGAAACTAACGTTTTTAAATTCTACTTTTCCTCTTTCTTTAGGATTGAAGTCTATTAAGTTTTTACTGTTATAAATTGTATCTGGTGTCTCAATAACTTCCATGATACGTTTTGCTGATACGTTTGCTCGAGGTAACATGATAGACATCATAGAAATCATTAAGAATGCCATGATAATTTGCATTGTATATTGAATATAGGCCATAATATCTCCAACTTGCATTGCTCCAGTATCTACACCTTTAGCACCTTGATATACAATAACTAAGCATACAAAGTTCATAACTAGCATCATAATAGGCATCATAAAACTCATTGCTCGGTTAATAAATAAATTAACCTTGGTAAGACGTTTATTTGCTTCTTCAAATCTTTCCTCTTCATGTTTTTCGTTAGAGAATGCTCTAATTACTGGAAGACCAGATAATATTTCACGAGTAACAAGGTTCAATTTGTCAATTAATTTTTGTACTCGATTAAACTTAGGCATAGCAATGGCAAACAAACTGATTACTACCATAAGAATTGCTACTACTGCGACTCCAATAATATAGGTCATATCTGCGTTTGTATGCATGGCTTTTATCACTCCACCTATACCAATAATCGGTGCATAAAATACAACTCTTAATAAGAATACGACTACCATTTGTACTTGTTGAACATCGTTGGTTGTTCTTGTGATTAGAGATGATTGCCCATAGGTTTTAATCTCGTTTTTAGAAAAGCCAACTACTTTGGTAAATACTTTATGACGAAGCGTTCTAGCAAGTCTTGCTGCCATACGTGAGCCGATGAAGACAATCAAAATACCAATTGCCATTGCTGCAAAAGCAATTCCTAACATAATTAAACCAACTTTTAAAATATACATAGTTTGTATTTGATCTGTGTCTACACCAATTCTTTGATATTCTGCTTTTACATAACTGACTGCAGCTTGATCAATAATTGTATCTGGAATATCTTTTATTTTTTTGTCAATATCTTTTAGCATGGTATTTTTTTGCGTTTTATCCATCATTGCTAGAACCTGATATAAATCTTGTCCTTCTGGAATTTTAAAAGATATAGATGCATTATTATCACTACTAGATTGTTCCGCAAAACTAACAATTAACATTGGTTTTGCCATAATTGAACTAATTTTAGCAATATTACTATCTTCTTTTATAGTGTATATTTTTTCCCCTTTATAAGTATCTGTTTTTTCATAATGATTTAAAATATATTTACTATCATTGGAATCCATAAATAAAACTAACTTATTAAGGGTATTTTCTCCTATTTTTTCAATTGCGGCATTTTCAATACCACCTTGTTGAACACCAACATTGACAATTTTAGAAGTATAATCGGGTAATGTTAAATCTAAAAATGCTTGAATAAACAATAATAAAATTATTGCTAAAACTGAAAAAATAGAGCTTTTTAAATATTTGAAAACTTTTAACATTATTCTTTTTCCTCCTTATAAATTCCATAACATAATATATTAACTTTATGCCTATATTGTTTTCGAACACCTAAAACATTATCGCTTTTTACTGCTTCTGTAATACTAATAAAAAGATTATGCATAAATAGATGAAAAATGAATTCTAAGTCATCAGTTTTTATATTTTTTGTCGATATTGAATCTTTAACGTATAAAAATAGTGCATGACTAGGACGAATGAATTTTTCACGATGAATAGTAAAATACAAAAAAATATTTTTTAAAAGTCTAGCAAGATTATATTTTTGAATACTTTTTGTTGCTTCATCATAAAGCATTAAAAATGAATCTTTTATATCACCATTACAAGAAGTAAAAACATTTTTAGTCATCTTATGCATTCTTTTTTTGTTTATTTCTAATAAATAACCAAATAAGTCATCTTTATCTGTAAAGTACATATAAAAACTACCTCTAGAAATTCCTGCACTTGCTATCATCTGATTAATAGAAACTTCTGTATATGGTACGGTAGAAAACTCGTGCATGGCTACTTCTAGTAATTTATGTTGCTTATTTGAATCTAAATTTAGAAATGTTTTACTAGGCATAAAATCACCACCATAACATGACTATTATATATGACAAGTTGTCATATACTTATCCATTATATATAAATGACAATCGTTTGTCAAGAAAAAAACAACAAAGTTCTTTATCGCAAAGCTGCATTATTTTCTTTATCTTGAGAAGTATCAATCAAATAATTTTCTTGACGCAACAACCCAACAATATTCTGTTCAAACTCTTCCGGAACATTAATATCTTTTTCTCTTATGTCATTAAGTTTTATAGTTATGAAACAAATTTCTAGTATATAGTAATTTTACATTTTCATAATGGTCTCTTTGTGAAGAAGATAAATGACCCTCCTGTAATTTTCTGGAAAGCTCTATACAAGAATTATAGTCTTTACTCATGCCAAGAACAAAATCTTCAATCATTCAATTTAAAACAGTATCTATAACAACATGATCTAATTCCTCTAAAGATAAACTATCAGCAAACGTTTTCACAGAACGAACCATAGTAGTTCTTCATGAATCATTTTTATCCATAAATATCCTTTCTCCGATATATAAATTAAAAAAACAATCTAAACAGATTGTTTTGGTTGCTATTTTTACTTATTCTATAGATATTTATTTCTTTGCTTTTATTGTTGCGGTTGTAATCATGGGACAATGCTTAATCATTTTTTCTTTTACCATACCAATTTGTCTACTAGTATTTGAAAAAGACATTCCATCAGATGCAAAAATAGAATATTTATCATTTGCTAATTCAGGGCATTTGGATACTACCTCTTTAGATAGGTCCGATAAATGATAGATATCAACAAAAGAATCTCGTTTTTCTGTTTGAGGAAAACTACCGCCAATTAATTGTAAGTCTGTAGATTTTTCCTTGGTTGGATTTATATGGCACTCATATTCATTAGAAAATTTTTTTACATTTCTTTCTTTTGATAGAGAAACAGAGAACAAAGATAAATATTGATACATTGTTGGTACAATTATTACATTACCAATATTAGGTATTTCAAACCATCCAACTGCTTTTATATCATCTCTTAATAAAATAGCAGAAGGAACGTTTTTGGCGGTGAAAACCTTATAGTTAGAATTTTCTGCTAATTTAAATCCTTGTTTATATGCTGTTTTTCCTTGTAATAAAATAGCAGCAAACGGATCTTTTTCTTCGTGAATATAAGAAGAGATAATATCCATTTTCTTTTTTTGTTTTTTTCTAGATATTGGCACACCTAATGTAGGAGGTGTAAGATCCAAACTCATAATTTTAAATTTACTCATATTATCACCTATTACCATTATAATCAATTCATAATATTATTATATCAAAATAAGTTGATTACGTAAATTTATTTTACGAATGAATATTTGTTATTGATAAATCTTGTAGATTTTATAACATATTTTTTCTTTGACAAATAAACCTTTGCTTCCTAGTTCTTTATAAATATGAAGTTGATAATTTTTTGGTAATTTTCCCATGGCTATTTCGTTTTATGTAAGACTAAAGCGTTTTTTCTTTCTTCTATAGAAAAGTTAGAATATGTTGTAGGAACATAATCTTCTGAAAAGATAATTTCTTTTTCTGGAGATAACTTAGATTCTATTATATCTCTATGATAAGGCGAAAAGACAGTTTTTGGAATTTCTATATTCATTACTCTTTGCAAGGCTTCATTTGTAATAGGTTTCGGTTCTTCTCCTTGCTTCCAAATACTACCTAATTGAATTAAATCATCAATTCCTTTATATGTTAGATTTAACTCTGAATTAGAAAAAGATTGAGAATAATCAGGTAATGTTTGCCATATTTGACCATTATTACTACGCATAAAATTCTTTAGTTCATCCTTAGTGTAATACATGTGTTTTGAAAATTCAGAACTTTTTAATCTATCTACTCTTTCGGAAAATTCTTTTTCACTTCCTGGTAAAATTGATATAGCAAATCTTTTATCTATCTTACCGTTAATTATCTTTTTAGGAATGTAGATTCCATGTTCATTTTTTTCCATCTCTGTTGATGTTTGTTTCTTGTTAATTACATTCATATTTTGCAGAACATATCTTAATCGATGAAAGAATTCTGTTTTTTTAGTTTTTACATCGAGCATTAACTGGCATGTTTCTTCTTCACTGAATTCTAGAGGTAATCCTAATCTAAAACGGTATTCATATTTATTATTAGGAAGATTTTCGATATACTTATTTAATTCATCTAATTCTTTCTTTATAATTAAGTATTCTCTTCTCATACCCAGTAATAACTGTTTATAAGCATATGTATTCTTTTCCACAGTACTTTCTCCTTTTATCTTCATCTTTTAATATCAGTTTTATTCATTATATCGTGTATACTTTAAGATGTAAACTGATGGAAGAAAAAGTCATCACATAATAATAGGTGGTTTTATTTATACTAGAATATCTTTTGAATATAATAAATTCACTTATTTGTAGGGAGTGATTTTTACATTTTATATTCTATATTCTAAAAAAATGACAAAATAAATTTTGTCATGCGTCCCTTTTCAGGGACTTTTTCTTTTGATATAATTCTATCATGGAACATATGGATATTAATCAATTTAATTGTTGGGCCAAGAATCATATTTTTGATGAT
>DVGU01000034.1 GCA_018712565.1 Candidatus Faecimonas gallistercoris | reverse complement strand
AAAAATATATTACAAACATCTAAAGTTAAAGTTGGATGTTTTGATACACAATTTTATGGTTTTACTGAAATTAAAGATGTATCCGATATTGACAATTTGGAATTTTATGGTGGTGGTGGAACTAACTTTGATGTGGCTGTTAACGCATTTACAAGAAGAGTTGAAAATAAGATAATTTTTACAGATGGATATGCAAATATGCCAAGTACACCAATAGATGCAATATGGATAGTTTTTAGTGGAATCAAGATTAATCCGGTTGGTGGAAAAGTAATTCACATAAACGATGAACAACTTGATAGATTATATTCGTATGAAATGAATAAGGAATCAAAAGGAAAAACACGATAGATTATTCGCAAAAATTTAAAATGTTTTATATCTAGTAATGATTTCAAAAAAACTATCTTTTAGACAAGATAGTAACACACTACGATATTGGTAGAGCCAATAACGATGTGTGCAAAGGGAGAACCCTTTTGACCCCCCATTTAAGCACTATATTACTATGTATGTATTTATGATATGTAGTAATATAGTGTCTTTTTTAAGAAATTAAAGTGTTTAATAAGGGAAAGGCGAAAAAACAGAGTATAATATAGTGAGTACATCAGGAGGGATTATTATATATAAAGTTTATAAGTTTAGACTTTATCCAAATAGTAAACAAAACTATGGTAGCAACAAGCAATCACGAAGTAGGAATACCTAGTCTATGAAGCAGGAACCTTGGAATGTGACAGTCGAAAAAAGTAAGTTTACTTAACTCTTTTGTGCTAGTAATAAAAATGAGGGGGTATTATGACGTTTCATTATCGATACAGAAAACAAATACGAATTATAGTTGGAATAATAATTATAATAGGAAGTATAATCGGGTTTGGTATTTATAAATATCAAACACGACCTAAGAAAAAAACAGTAGACACCATATCATTAAAAAAGGAAAATACAAATAAACAGATACAAAATAAAAACCAAGAAGAATATATGATAGATATTAAAGGAGAAATACAAGTACCAGGAATATATAAACTAAAAAAAGATGCTAGAGTAATTGATGTGATTGAAAAAGCTGGAGGATTAACAGAGAATGCAGATACCACGGTGATTAATTTAAGTAAGAAAATAGCAGACGAAATGGTAATTATTATCTATAGTAAATGGGAAGTAGAAAATTGGCTTCAAACAAAACAACAAGAACAGTACTTACAAGAAAAATGTAAAAATAATGAAGAGGGGCAAGTAGAAAATAATGCTTGTATAGATTCAACATCAACACCAGAAGAAAATAACGCAAATACTACAATAAATATTAATACTGCTACCAAGGAAGAATTAATGACCTTATCAGGAATAGGAGAGACCAAAGCAGAAGCCATTATCGAATATCGAAAAAAAACTCCGTTTCAAACCATTGAAGATTTAAAAAAGGTATCTGGTATTGGAGACTCTACATACGAAAAAATCAAAGAACAAATTACAGTCTAATATTACATACTACTCTTTACTAGCTTTAGCAATACTAATTACCTTAATAAGAATCAATATTCCCATTCAATCAAAATATAACGAAAATACAAGCCAGGTAGAAGGAATTCTAATAAATAATAAATTAGAAAACAACAAAGCAACTATAATAGTAAAAGGACAAGAAAAAATACAGGGAACATACTATTTCAAAAACCAATCAGAAAAAATACAATATTTAAAAAATATAAAATTAGGAAATAAAATAATTATAAAAGGAACCATCCAAGAACCAAGTACACCAACGACCAAGAATCTTTTTAACTATAAACAATATCTAAAGGGGCAAAAAATATATTATATAATGAAAATAAAAGAAATAATAAAAAAAGATAATTCACTAAATATAAAATACCAAGTAAAAGATAAAATACAAAAAAGAACTACCAATCCCTATATAAAATCATTCCTCCTAGGAGATACTCAGGATATAAAAGAAGAAGTAAAAACTAGTTATCAAGAAAATGGCATCAGTCATTTGTTTGCTATAAGTGGGATGCAGTTTTATCTATATGCATCCTTCCTATTAAAAATATTAAAAAAAGTAAATATAAAAGAAAAAACTAAGTATAAAATAGTATTTATAGTCTTATTATGTTATTTATCTATAATAGAGTATACAGCATCAATGATAAGAAGTATTTTATTCTTTTTTCTTTTTTCTATTAATAAAGTATGGAAACTATCATTAGAAAGAAAACAACTAATTATAATTTCTATCATCATGACACTATTAATAAATCCGTTTTATATTACTGAAATTGCCTTTTGGTATTCTTATGTAATTAGTATTGGACTATTACTATTTATGAAAGCAGAAAATAACTATTTCAAAACACTAGTAAAAAGTTCAATAATTTCATTTTTACTAAGTATTCCAATTAGCCTATATTATTTTAATCAAATCAATATATTAAGCATTTTATATAATTTATTTTATATTCCTTATGTTAATATTATTTTATTCCCAGCAAGTATGCTAACCTTTGTTTTTCCTATCATAGAACCAATATATAATCTCTTGATACAAATATTAGAAAACACATCTCTTTTTCTAGCCAATATTTCCATAGGAAAACTTATATTTGCTAAAGTGTTAATAGTAATTTATTTTATATATTTAATTTTATTATTTTTAATATTAAAGACTAAAAGTAATAAATTAATGATAATCTACGTATTATGTTTCATACTTCATTATATCCTACCAACTTATTTTCAAAAAGACTTCATTAAAATAATAGATGTAGGTCAGGGAGATTCAATCTTGCTATATTCAAAAGGATATACCGCTCTAATAGATACAGGAGGAAAAGTAAGTTATAATAGAGATGAAAAATCTACCTCTATCACAAAATACATAACCATACCATTGTTAAAAAGTTTAGGAATAAAAAAAATAAATACTGTATTTTTAACACATGCAGATCAAGATCATATGGGGGAAATAGTCTATTTAAAAGATAATTTTAAAATAAATAACATCTATTTAAATTTAGGAGAAGAAAAAGAATTAGAACAAGAATTAATAAAAAATGAAAAAAATATAAAAAAAGCCAATCAAGATGAAATGTTTTCCATAGGCAATTACACATTGTATCAAATGAATAAAGAGTGGAATGACGAAAATACAAGTAGTTCTGTATATTATGTAACACATCCTAATTTAAGTATTTTACTTATGGGAGATGCAACAGCAGAAACAGAAGAGTACCTACAACAACACTATCACTTAAAAACAGATGTATTAAAAATAGGACATCATGGTTCAAATACTAGTAGCAGTTTATCATTCTTAAAAGCAACTTCACCTAAATTAGCAATAATATCAGTAGGAAAGAATAATAGATATAATCATCCTAATGAAGAAGTATTAACAAGACTACAACAAGAAAGAATCCCTTTTTTAGCAACAAGTTCATCAGGTACAATTACTATAATTCCTGAAACAAAAGAAGTAATAGAAGACAAAAAAGAAAGATAGACAAGAAAGAAAAAAAAAGATACAATAAAAGAAGTAAAGGTGATTAGATGAAAAATATAAACAAAATAATATCACAAGATATTGACCAATTAAATTTATTACACTCGTATCAAGATGCTTGTAGTAACGAAAAATTCAGAAAATATGTAGAAAAACTACCGATAGAAGAAGAGGTGTTAATAAAATATACATCAAGCCTAGAAGATGCATATCAAGAATATGAAAATTGTAAAAAATGCAAAAGTCTAGCATGCTGTAAAAACAAAATAGAAGGATATTGCTACACACCAAAAAAAGACAAAAAAATCATTAATTTTTCCTACATTGCCTGTAAATGGAACCAAATTGCCATGCAAGAAAATGCTTACAAGGAAAACTTAGAATTATTTGATATGCCTATTGAAATAAAAGAAGCATCACTAAAGAATGTATATACAGATGATAAATCCAGGATTCCTATTATTAAATACTTTAAAGAATTTATAAATAAATATCAAGCCAAGGAAAATCCAAAAGGACTATATTTAACAGGGTCGTTTGGGAGTGGAAAGACCTATTTAATTGCTGCTTTATTAAATGAAATGGCCAAAAAAAATACACAATGTGCCTTAGTTTACTATCCAGAATTTTTAAGAAACTTAAAGTCATCCTTTCAAACTGATTATAAAGAAAAGTTTGATTTTATTAAAAAAACTCCCATCTTATTATTAGATGATATCGGAGCAGAAAACGAAAGCAATTGGTCAAGAGATGAAGTATTAGGACCCATTCTTCAATATAGAATGCAAAATCACTTAGCAACCTTTTTTACTTCAAACTTAACCTTAGAAGAATTAGAAACCTCTCTAGCAACAACCGCCTCAGGCGTAGATAAAGTAAAAGCAAGAAGAATTATCGAAAGAATTAAACAATTAACAACAACTATGGAACTAATTGCTAAAAATAGAAGAAATTAACTTCTAATTTTTTACTTTACAAATTATAAAAAAAGTGGTATTATAAACTCGTTTTTTGAGGGGGATAAAATGAGGTTATTAAAAAGAATAAAAACAAAAGAAAATTTAAAAAGACTATCAATAACAATATTATTAATAGCTTTTATGTTGACTTATTATAAAAATAATATAAAACCACAAAATTATCAACTACAATACGAAATTATTAATACAAAAGATATGGCTATGGTAAATGTAGCAGAAAAAAAAGAAACAGAATCAAAAGATAAAACAAATAGTGTTTTTCAAATATATAAAGAAATGAAAAATGGAACCTATACACAAAAAGAGTCACCCGTCGAAGTAGCTCTTCCATCAAAAAAGAATACAGTCGCAACCTTACAAGCACCAAAAAGAATATGGTATTTACCAACAGAAATAGGAAGAATAACAAGCTATGTTAGTGCCTCACATTTTGCTCTAGATATTACTAGTCCAAGAGGTTCAAACGAGCCAATATACCCTATCGCTAACGGAGTAATATCAGGAATCTATAGAGACTCTGCTGGAGCAAATATCGTAACTGTAAATCACAATATTAACGGAAAAAATTATTCATCACAATATGTACACCTAGCTAGTTATGCCCCAAATTTATATGTAGGAAAACCAGTAACGATTAATGACTATTTAGGTTTTATGGGCGAAACAGGAATCGCAACTGGAATACATCTTCATCTAGCAGTTCTAGATTGCAGTATTTTTAATGCTAATGATAATAATTGTTCTTCATTAAATGGTTTCTTTAGTTACGGAAGAGCAAGATATTATCAAGGATTCTTAGGACTACAATCAGTAATGAATGTTCCAACAAGTTGGACCAGTCGTTAAAAAAGGAATGGTATATTACCTAGATATACCATTCCTTTTAGTGAGATATTGTAATTTATCATCAAAGTTTTCTACCAATTCATTCTTTAATTCATCATTAATATATATTCCAGTATTATTAACAGGCGTAATAGTAACAGTAGAACTTATATCTAAATTACTATCTAATTTATAAAATATAGACTCGCCTTCAACAGCTCTAACAAAATCTATTCCCTCAATAGACTTCAACTTATCTAAAAAGTCATGAAATCTATCCTGAAAATAACTATCTGATTTTATCATAAACTTATTCATTTTTTCTAAATCACTACAACCAATATCATAACAATCTACACCAAGTTTAGTACCATTATCACTATAAATACTAGAAGTATCATAAATAGGAGCAAGTCGAACAGCAGCATTTCCCTCGATAATTTCAATATTCTTTAACCCCCGATCACTCTCACCAAGTAATAAATCAAACATAAAAATATCACGAATCCCACTCATAAGACGAAAAGCAACCTCAGAAGAGTATTTCTCATCTAAAGCATTTTTAATATCCTCCAAGTTATTTAAACGACACATATCCATATAATCATAAACTTCATCTTCATCATGCGATTCATAAAAATACTCTTCCATAATGCTAGCTAAAGAATAACTAACTTCTCCATCATCTAAATAACTCTTACTAAGAAGTGCATAAGAATCATTAAATATAACAACCTGTTCATCTAAATATGGAAGACCAAGATAACAAGCAATTTGTCGAGAAAACATCTCCATAACCAACTCTCTAATTGGAACTTCTTTCAGGTAATATTTCTGATTATCAATCATAAAATTATAAATAGAGTGACTCCCACAAAAATTACGTTGTAATCTAGCTATTCTAGCTTTCTCTAAATGAAAATAATTATCCATACAATCACCATATCCATTTTATCATAAATTGTATTTGCATAAGAGAAAAAAAAGTGGTATGATAAGCCTGTAGCAAAAAATACATTGACAAAGGACATGATAAATTAGATTTTTTTAAAAGAGACTTCATGGTTGGTGAGAATGAAGAAAAAACTAATTTATTACTCCCTTTTGAGTAGGATTATAAAAGTAATCCCGGGATTCCCGTTATAAAAATCAAGTGAAAACAAGGATGGTACCGTGTAATTAAAAGCACTCCTAATAAAATATAGGTGTGCTTTTTCTTTATAGCTATAATATTATATATTTGTATAAAATAATAACTAAAAAAGTTTAGTTATAATAAATGAAAAAATCAGGGAGGAAAAAATGAAAAAAATTAGTTCATCTTTAACAATAACAACAAGACAATTCTTAAAAAGATATCTAGACGTAGACTATACTGGCAAAAAAAATCTATCACACAAAGGAATGTGTATGTTTGCAGAAGAAAAAGGTATTTTGCTTCCAGCAACAAAAAACATAAAAAATCTGAAAGTGGAAGATATATTAATGGGAAATGTTGTTTTAGTGCGAGCAGAATCATCACGTGGCCAGAAAAAAGCTCAAATTATGGCTTATCGAAATCCTTTACACAAGTCAGAAAGTCAACTAATGACAAACAAGCAAAACAAAGAAGAATTAAGGAAGAAAAGAGAAGAATTATTAGCAGAACAAGGTTTAGAGTATGACTATTGGGAAAGAGTAGTAGATATATATAAAGACCCTACAGAAGAATATCAACATCATACGGTTACTGAAAGCAAGGGTAGAGTAAAAATATTTAAACGCTCTTTTGCAATCCACGGGGGTAAAAATAAAAAATAAAGGAGAAATAACATGATAAATATAAAAGAAAATGAAAAATTAAGCATAATGAATCACTCTTGTGCACACCTTTTAGCACAAGCTGTAAAACATCTATATAAAGAGGCAAAGTTCTGGGTAGGACCAGTAATTGAAGAAGGTTTTTATTATGATATTGATTTAGGAGATAAGACATTAACTGATGAAGACCTTCCTAAAATTGAACGAGAAATGAAAAAAATATCAAAAGATGGAAAAAGAATCATCAGACATGAGTTATCAAAAGAAGAAGCAAAAGAAATGTTTAAAGATGATCCCTATAAACTAGATTTAATTTCTAGAATGGATGAAAACGAAGAGAGGATTTCTTGCTACAGCCAGGGAGATTTTACAGACCTTTGTAGAGGACCACATGTAGACACAGTAAAGAAATTAAAATATTTTAAACTAATCAAACATAGTGGAGCTTACTGGAAAGGTGATGCAAATAATAAAATGCTTCAAAGAATCTATGGAGTATGTTTTGAAACACAAGAAGATTTAGATGCCTACTTACAAGAATTAGAGGAAGCAAAACAAAGAGATCATAGAAAAATAGGAAAAGAGCAAGAATTATTTATGACACATGAATTAGTAGGTTCTGGCATGCCTTTATGGTTACCAAATGGAGCATTAATTAGACATGAGTTAGAAAACTATATTTATAAAAAAGAACGTGACATGGGATACAATCATGTCTATACACCATGCGTTGGTACTGTTGATTTATATAAAACATCAGGGCACTGGGATCATTATAAAGAAAATATGTTTCCAATGATGAAAGTAGATGAGGAAGAATTTGTTCTTCGTCCAATGAATTGCCCACATCATATGTTAGTATATAAAAATAAAATGCATTCATATCGTGATTTACCAATTCGTATCGGTGAATTCGCAACAGATTTTAGATATGAAGCAAGTGGTGCTGTAAAAGGACTAGAAAGAGTTCGTTGTATGTGTCAAAATGATGCTCATCTATTTGTAAGACCAGACCAAATAGGAGATGAGTTTAAGAGAGTAGTTAGCTTAATTTTAGATGTCTATAAAGATTTTGGTATTAAAGATTATAAATTTAGATTATCTCTAAGAGATAAAAATGATAAAGAGAAATATTTCGATGATGATGAAATGTGGGATACTGCAGAAAATAAATTAAGAGAAGTTTTAAATGAACTAAAAGTTGATTATTTTGAAGCAGAAGGTGAGGCCGCATTCTATGGACCAAAATTAGACGTAGAAGTAAAACCAGCAGTAGGACCAGAAGTGACTCTTTCTACTTGCCAGTTAGACTTCTTACTACCAAGAAGATTTGAACTTACCTATGTAGATTCTAATGGAGAAAAACAAACACCAGTAGTAATCCATCGAGCAATATTCGGAACGTTCGATCGCTTTACCGCTTTCTTAATCGAAGAGACAAAAGGAGCATTCCCAACATGGCTTGCGCCAACACAAGTAGAAGTAATTCCAGTATCATCTGAATTTCAAGGAGATTATGCTAGTTCAGTAACAGAAAAATTAAAAGAGGCAGGAATTCGTGCTGAACTAGATGATAGAAACGAAAAACTAGGATATCGTCTAAGAGAATCTCAAACAAAAAAAGTTCCATATACTTTAATCCTTGGAGATAAAGAAAAACAAGACAATACGATTAGTTACAGATTACACGGTCAAAAAGAAACAACAACTATCTCACAAGAAGAATTCATAAAACTAATACAAGAAGAAATAAACAAAAAGGAAATAAGAAAATAAAAAACTAGATAAGGATTACAAAAGTAATTCTTTTCTTTTATAAGAAAATAAGTTATAATAAGAAACATTAACAAAAAAGGGGATTACATATGAGTTGTAAAATACCAGAAGAGATATATAAAAAAGCAATACTAAAATGGAAAAGTCTTCATCCAGAACAATTCTATTTAAATATTCCAACAAAAGAAGTAATCGAAGTGGAAGGCTTCGGTAAAGTTAATATTGGAAGAAAGATAAATAATATGCGAACCGGTTTTAAGAAAATACAAAACAAAGAATATAGCAGTAAGTCTACCAGTCTAACAAAAGACCAATTTATTTGGTATACTAAGCATGGAATGATTTGGGACTATGTAAAATGGCAAAAGGAAGTATTTCACATGGCAGCATTACAATGGAAGAAAAAACATCCAGAAGAGAAATATTTAAATATTCCTCAAAATGAGGTAATTTTTATAAAAGGTATAGGATTAGTAAATATTGGACATAAAATAAATTCTTTAAGAACTATATATAAAGAAATGCAAGAAGGAAAAAGTATTGGAACTCATAAAAGATTAAGTCCAGAAGAAATTCTATGGTGGACCAATCAAGGAATGATTTGGATATATCAAAAACGACAAAAAAAGAATGTTGATAAATCGTATAAAAGAAAATTAATGTTATTGCTAGTATTTTTACAAGAATTTAATCTAAACCTCTATACTATTTCAAAATATATCAATCAACATAAAAACCCTATAGAAGAGAGTATAAAAAAAGCTATATTATCTCAATATAAAAAAGATAATAATCATATAACAGAAAGAATTTATAGTGATTTAATACAAGCAATAGATATTAAAAAAAGTAAAAATGAACTAGAAGAAGAATTATCTAGAAATAAACAATTTATAATAGATGTATATGGTATATCGGAAAAAGAATATAATATAGTGACTCAAACCTTTTTAAAATATGCAACTACTATCAGAACCTATCAAATATATGAAGTAGGACTAGAAACAAATTATCAAGAAAAAATAAAAAAAATAGAAAAATACAACTTAACCAGGGAAGAAATAGAAGAAAGTCTATTAGTACCTTTAGAATTTAAAGATAAACAATTACTTGATCCAAAAAGTGAAATATATTCACATCGCCAAATAATAAGACAATATGTAATTGACTGGAATGAATATACGGACGAAGAAAAAATAGAAGTAATAAAACAAAATAAATTTAGTCAATCAGAAGTTCTATATATAGAGAATACAAGAGAAAAAATAAATCAAACACTTCACATTGTGCAGTCTCTTAGAAGAAAAACAAATCACTATATAAAAAGTCAAAAAATTAAGTATTGAATTTGATGGTAAGAAAATGAAAATTGAAAGGAAAAATAAGGAAATATGCAAAAAATATTATTAACCGAAAATTTAGGTATAAAAAAATTAAATCCTAATAATCCACCAGATATGTTATTAATAGAAGAATTATGTCAAGATAGAACAGTTTGTGGAGAATATGGTTATCTATGGCCACGCCCTCAATCGTTCAATAGTGGAAAACATCTACAGCATCAAAAATTAATAGATAGTCCCTATATCATATACCAAAACAAATATCCTATTGGATTTTTAGAAATTTCCGACATATTTATCCATGATAACTTAAAAAATGTTAGTATTACTTATGCTTTGCATAAAAATGCCAGAAGAAAAGGTTATATGCAAACAACGTTACAACGAACAAGCGATTTACTACTAACTAGTTCAGAAAATATAGAGGGAGTAATATTATCTATTGATCCAGCCAATATTCTTAGTAAAAATGTAGCTAGAAAATCAGGGTTTATAGAAAATAAAGAATGGAGTTTAGAATATCACAGTGGTGGAAATATCATTTATCAAAAAACAAGAAAGTAAATCCTCGGAGGGTTTATTTTTTTTGTAAAAATATGTAAATGTCGAAAAAAATTTTCTTTAGTATATTTACAAACAATCTTATTTTAGGTAATATATAGTTAATCAGTGGTAACTGGTGGTGAAAAGTGGGGGATTTTTATGTTTATGGGAGAATATCATCACTCTATTGATGATAAAGGAAGATTAATTATTCCTGCAAAGTTTAGAACAGAACTAGGTGATAAGTTTATTATTACGCGAGGAATTGAAAATTGTCTATTTGTCTATCCAGAAGAAAGATGGGAACAAATCGTCCATAAACTAGAATCCTTACCATTTACTAAGAAGGATGCAAGAAATTTTACCCGTTTCTTCTTATCCGGTGCTACTGTAGCAGAATTTGACAAGCAAGGCCGTATTAATATTACCTCCCCACTAATTAATTATGCTAGTATAAAAAAAGATTGTGTTATAATCGGTACTGGCGATAGATTAGAAATATGGTCTAAAGATGCTTGGGATAATTTCTTTGATTCTGCTTCTATCAACATGTCCGATATAGCCGAAAATTTATTTAATGAAAGTGTGAATTTATAGTGGAAAAACATATTAGTGTATTATTAGAAGAATCTATTAAAGCCTTAAATTTAAAAGAGGATAATATTATTGTAGATTGTACATTAGGCTATGGTGGACACAGCAGTTATATCTTGCAACGAATAAAAAGAGGGGCCTTATTCGCCTTTGACCAAGATAGTGAAGCAATTCGGCATAGTACTAATCGCCTAAAGACGATTGGTACTAACTTCACTATTATTAAAAGTAATTTTGTGAATTTAAAAAATGAGTTAGAAAAAAGAGATATCCATGAAGTAGATGGTATACTTTTTGATTTAGGAGTTTCTTCTCCTCAACTAGACGATGCTTCTCGTGGCTTTTCTTATCATGAGGATGCAAAACTAGATATGCGAATGGATAAAGAAAGCAAGTTATCTGCTTATGAAGTAGTAAACACCTATACACAAAAAGAATTATCCGAAATTTTTTATAAATATGGAGAAGATAAATTTTCAAGAAATATTGCAAAAAAGATTGTAGAGTATAGAGAAAAAAAGCAAATAGAAACAACCCTAGAATTAGTAGAGATTATAAAAAGTGCAGTACCAATGAAATTTAGAAAAGAAAAACATCCTGCACGACAAATCTTCCAAGCAATCAGAATTGAAGTAAATCATGAATTAGATGTATTACAACCTGCCTTAGAACAAGCATTATCCTTACTAAAAGTAGGAGGAAGAGTTGTAGTAATTACCTTTCATTCATTAGAAGATAGAATTGTAAAAAAATATTTTAAAAGCAAATGTAAGATTGATGATAAAGTAAAGGGATTACCTAATATTCCTGAAGAATACTTACCCGATTTTAAATTAGTAGTAAATAAGGCGATTCTTCCCAGTGACAATGAATTAAAAAAGAATAGTCGTGCTAGAAGTGCCAAACTTCGTGTTATAGAAAAAATAAAATAGAATAAAAAGGAGCAAAAAATGAGAAAAGTAAAAAAAAGATTAAAATTATCAAAGTTTGAAAAACTAATATATACATTAGCGGTATTCTTATTAGTAATTTCTCCTGTATCCATAGTTTTTTCTAAAGCTACCTTAGCAAATATTAATTATGAGGTCGAAAAACAAAAACAAAAAATAGAAGAACAGGAAAAGACAAATGAAAGTTTGGCAATGACAATCGATGAATTAGCATCCCTTACAAAAATTCAAGAAGTTGCAGAAGAACAAGGATTAAGTTATAATAATAATAATATAAAAACTGTAACAGAAGATAAATAGGATGTGAGTAGATGAAAAAAGCAAAAAAGAGAAAAAAAAATAATATCAGATATTCCAAGATAGTAATTTTTGCTTCTCTTTTTTTGTTTGCATGTATGATAGGAAGAGTAATTCAACTAGGAATTTCATCTAAGATTGATGGTATTAATTTAAAAGAGTTAGCTAGTAAAAGAACAACTGCAACAGAAATTTTATCTGCCAAACGAGGTAGTATTTATACATCAGATGGAGATGTCTTAGCTCAAAATGTTTCATCATACAAGATTATCGCTTATCTAGATGCAAAAAGAACAACGGATAAAAATAATCCCCAGCACGTAGTAGATAAGGAGAAAACAGCTAAGGCATTAGCACCTATTTTAGGCATGAGTGAAGAAGATGTATTAAAATATTTATCTAAAGAAGGAGTATATCAAACAGAATTTGGTTCTAAGGGAAGTAATCTATCAGAATTAACCAAAAATAAAATTGACGTTCTAGATTTACCAGGAATTGATTTTATAGAAAGTTTTAGAAGATATTATCCAAAAGGAGATTTTGCCTCATATACCGTGGGTTATGCAAAAACCGAAACGGATGAAAAAACTGGAGAAGAAACTTTGTCTGGTGAGATGGGAATCGAAGAGTATTATGATAAAATATTAAAGGGAGAAGATGGATATGTCCAATATCAAAAGGACCTACAAGGATATAAAATTGTGGATTCTCCTGAAAGAAGAAAAGAAGCGACACAAGGAAAAGACATCTATTTAACAATTGATTCTAATATTCAATTTTTTGTAGAGCAAGCCATTAATAATGCAGATATTGATTATGATTGGGAATGGTTTAATATCACAATTATGGATGCAAATACAGGAGCTTTAATAGCAACAGCAACTTCTCCATCATTTGATCCCAATATAAGAAATATTACAAACTATCTAGATCCAACCATAGCCTCACCATACGAACCAGGATCCACAATGAAAACATTCACTTACATGGCAGCAATGGAAAATGGAGTATATAACGGCCAAGAAACTTATCATTCTGGAGTTTATACCACGGAAGACGGAACAGAAATTGGTGACTGGAATCGGAATGGATGGGGAACTATCACCTTCGATAAAGGTTATGCCATGAGTAGTAATGTAGGAGTTATTAATTTGATTAATCGACATATGAGTAGTACTATGTTACGCCAATATTTTAAAAAACTTGGATTTGGAAGAAAAACAGGAATAACCTTACCGAATGAAGAAGCAGGAAACTTAGAATTTAAATACGAAACTGAAATTTACAACGCTGGATTTGGACAAGGAATTACCACAACGCCAATTCAAAATGTAAAAGCGATGACAGCTTTAACAAATGATGGAATGCTTCTAGAACCTTTCGTAGTAAAGAAAATCATTGATCCAGACACCAATGAAGTAATATTAAAAAATAAAAGAACAGAAATAGAACGGGTAGCATCAACAGAAACCGTTCAAAAAATGATTCAATTAATGGATGATTGTGTTAATGGAATAGGAAATACCGGTAGTGGTTTCAGAATACCAAGTAAAGAATTAATAGGAAAAACAGGAACAGCTCAGATAGCTGATGAAAATGGTAGAGGATATCTATCAGGAAAAGAAGATATCATCTCCTCTTTTGCAGGTATCTATCCTAAGAGTAAGCCTAAACTAATTATTTATGCTTCTGTAAAAAGACCATCTGGGGGTAGTCAAAAACCTCTATCAAATGCCATTAAAGAAATCGTAAATAATGCTGCAAAATATTATAATGATGATAACACCACATCATCAACCGTAGAAGTAACAGAATATAATATTCCAAGCTTTATAAATCAAAACTTAGAAACAGTAAAAACAACATTGAACTCCGAAAAAATAAAATATACAGTGATAGGAAATGGTACTAAAGTAGTAAAACAATATCCAGAAAAAAAAGATAAAATTACCAACCAAGATACTATATATTTAATTACCAATGATCAAGAACTAAAAATACCAAATGTAACAGGATTATCATCAAAAGTTGCTAATAGCTTACTAAATCTTTTAGGAGTAAAGGTTAAATTAAATGGAGTAGGGTATGTAACTAGTCAAAATATAAAAGAAGGAACAAAAATAACAGAAAATATGGAAATTACTCTAGAATTAAAACCTAAATTTACAGGTTAGTAGGTGAAATATGAGTACAAAAATAGAAAAAAGATTATATATTTTAGAAATAATAGCAATTTTCATTGTAGTAATAATATTATTTATATTTAAAGCCTGGCCTGAATATCAAGCAAGTCTAGGAAGCAGTGAAAAAATGTTTTCAAATAAAGAATATGCAACCGCAATAGAAGTAAAAGTAGCAAATGGCCCAGAATTTTTTCTAGTCATTAATGAAAAAAATAACCTATCTTTTATCTTTATAGAAAATCAAAAAACTGCGGTCTTAGTAAATCAAAATATCGAAGGAAAAAACATAAATAAAGCTATACCAGAAATAATTGAAAAGTTAATCGATAATCACTTAATAGAAAATCAAACCATCACTTTAATAAATTATAAGGATGATACAGTATTTAAAAAAGTAGTATCACTAGTACAATCAACTCTAAATGAAAACCAAACTACATCACAAATAATTGAAGAAAAATCAACTTTACAAATCAAAGCAGAACAAGAAAATATATCAGCAACACAAGATTCAGAAATTCTCTGGGAACTATATTTTATCTCTAGAGAGTTGATGGATGATATAAAAGATACCACAACAACTTCAAATGAACAAACATCATCAGAAAAAGAAATAACTGAAGACCAAGCAGCTATGTATGCTGATACAATATATCAAAAAATAAATACTTATATGATAAATGCTAAAGTGAAAAACCAAAATAGAAATAATGAAGATATGCCAATTCAATATATTCCAGGGGATAATAATAATGAAATATATCCAACAACAAGTAGCTGGTATTATATTAAAAATTATAAAGTATATGCAGAAATTGGGATACCATCTAAAAACAGAGAATATATCTTTTGCTATAATGGTTCACAAGAAGAAAAAAGAAAAGGGAGTTGCTCATGAAAAAAATAATAAAAAACAAAAATATAATTATTATCATCTTATGTATTACAATAGTCCTACTAAGTATAGGATTTGCTTTAATAGCAATGAAGTTAAATGAAAATGAAAAAATAGAAAAAACCTATGATGTCTCTATTGTCAGAATTCAAGAAGGAACAGCAATTAAAGGTGGTACTACATTACCAACAGGAGAAAATAGTATTATAAACAATGGAAAAACAGCCGAACTGATCTTTTACTTAGCCAATCCTAAAGACACTCTAACTTATATTATAACCATCAAAAATAATGGAAATTTAAAAGCTAAAATAGATGGTCTAGCTGAAAGTCCAGACTACTTAAATAATAATAACCAAGCAAATTCTATATTACCAGTAATCATAAATCATAATGATATTATCAATCAAGAATTAAATCCTGGAGAAGAAATTAAATTAACAGTTACAGCAGAATATTCTAGTAGTGGACAACCAATGAAAAAAACAGTTCCTTACCAAATTAGCGTACTATCTTCATGTATGGAATAAATGAACAAGATTATTGAATCAAAATCTTGTTTTTTCTTGTTATAAAGCAAAAATAATCTACGACAAAAAAAGACATTTCTATCGACAAGAAATACCATCTTTGCTATAATGAAGATAATAGGAGTGAGTATAATATGGAAGAAGAGACTAAAAAAAAGAGTAAAAAGCCCATAATAATATTAGTTATTTTAGGTATTTTATTATTAGTTGGTGGAGGAGTGTTAACTTATCTTACTTCACCGAAATACATTACAACTTCAGTAATAAAAGAAATGAGTGAAAATGTAACAAACTTAATAAATCAAGAAGATAAAACAGGTTTAGAAGAAAATTTTAAGACAACAGGAACTATTAAATTTGATTTACAAAGTGACTACTTTCAATCGCTATCTACCATGGATCCAACGTATGCATCCATTGCTAATTTATTAAAAAATCTAACAAATACAGAAAATAACATTACCATAGTACAAGATAAAAAGAACAAAAATCTCTTTGTAAATTATGATAGTAAATTATCTGGACAGCCACTAATCAATACAAAATATTTGGTAAATAATGCAACAGAATATTATTATATAGATGGCATTACCAACTCCTATATTAATAATGGTAACAACAATTATTTTGAGTCTTTAAACTCTTCCACTACCACGATAGATAATACAAAATATATGATAGAAAAAATACAAGAGTCGCTATCTAATAACATAAAAGAAGAATATTTATCAGAAAGTTATCAAGACCAATATAAAGTAATAACCATGACTTTAACGGAAGATAACTTTGTTGAATTAGCAAATAACATATTAAAAGACTTAAAAAATGATACCAAGGCCAATCAAATAATGACTAGCTTAAATAAAGATTTTTCAAAAAAGACAATTACAAAAAAAGATGTATCTGGTATGAAAACGATAAAATTTAATATATATGTAAATAAACTGTTACCACGAGTAATGAAATATGAATTAAAAACAGATGATAAAAATAGTATCATATATTCAAAAGAAAATAATCAAAATGTAGTTGAAATTCATGAAGGAGAATCTCTAACAAAATTAGAAATAACAACCCAAGATGAAAAGACAGAAGTAAAAATAACCGATGATAAAAATAATGATCTAGGAAGTATCTCTATTAGTAAAACCGATACCAATTATGATGTAATAGCAAAAATTATAACCGAAGATATGAATATAGATATTGGCTATAATTATCAAATGACTAATTTAAAGAAATCTACATCATACGATAGTACTGCTACAATATCTTTAAATATTGCTGCCAAACAGACGACAATTTTGGATGGAACAGTTACAATGAAAATGCATTCGACAAATGATACGACAATAACAGAAGATGTATCTAATTCTGCCTTGGCTAGTACCTTAACTTCAAATCAGCAAGAATTAATGAATCAAAAAATTACAACGGTACTTACTCAATTAATGAGTTAAAAGGAGGACTTTTTATGTATCTAGAGGAAGCAGAAAAAGAAGCTATGATAGGAATGAATAATCAAGAAGGAGGACCATTTGGAGCTGTCATTATAGATAAAAATAAAACTATAATCGCCAAGGCACATAATCAGGTACTAAAAACAAATGATCCAACCGCTCATGCCGAAATATTAGCTATAAGAATGGCTTGCAAGAAACTAAATACCAAAAATCTTAGTGATTGTATAATTTATAGCACCTGTGAGCCATGCCCCATGTGTTTATCGGCAATTATCTGGGCAAATATAAAAAAAGTATATTATGGAAGCAACAGAAAAGATGCTTCTAAAGCAGGCTTCAAAGACGACGACATATATGAATATCTATCAGGAAATAATCAGTTATTAGAAAAAATAGAAATAAATAACAAAAACTGTAAAGATTTATTTAAAAAATATGATGGAGAAGTATATTAGGAGGTAAAACAATGGCACAAGCAAAAAAAAGAAAAGTAAATACGAATAAAAAGAACACGAAAAAAAACAGCAAGTCTATCAAGAAAGATAATAGTACAAAAGCACTACTAGTAATATTTTTAGCATTATGTGTAGTGGTCTTCGTACTTGCTATCATATTAATTACCCAGAATGCTGAGCATAAAAATGAAAGGTATGATATTAAAGTTCCTCTTACCAAGGAAGAATTAGCAGATGGTATCGATATTAAAGTAAATATGAATGGTATAGAAAAAAATCAAAGTAAAGAATATCGAATTCAACTAACAAACTATATCGATGATAAAATAAATGAAGAAGCAATAAAGTACCAAATAAAAGTATCGATGAAAAAAACTAGTAAAATAGATGTAGAGTTATATAGTAGTGAAAAGAATTATGAATTATTAGACGGAAAAAAGAAAATTAAAAATTTACGTCTAGAAAAAGATAAGAAAGAAAAAATAGTATATACCCTAAAATTAGTACAACGTAAAATACCAAGTAAAGATGAATATGTAAACGTAAAGATTACGGAAGACAAATAAAATATTATATGATATAATTAGAAAGAATAGGGAGGATTACAATGGAACAAGTAGATGATTTAGGAAAAATAACAATCGTAAAAAATGGAAAAGAAGTAGACTGTGATATATTATTTACCTTTGAAAACGAAGAATTAAATAGAGTATATATTGGTTATTCAGATCATAGTATAGCAAAAAATGGAAGAGAAAATATTTATGTAGGTTATTATGATACAATGATTGGAACAGGAGAACTTGAAAATATTACAGATCAAAAAGAATTAGAAATGGTACAAAAGGTATTAGAAAAGATAGCAAATGATTAATGGTGAGGGTGAAAAAATATGAATATTGAAGAAATAAGGAAACAAATAGAAGAAAGTCAAAATGAAATTGCACATTTGAATGATGAAATAAGAAATCTAAATCAAGCAAGAGATAATATGACTGAAGAAACATATAATAGTGAACTAGAAAAAATTAATCATTATATTGAAAATGCCCAAAAAAGCTTAGAAGAAAACCAAAGACTTAATCGAGCTTATGATAATATGCTTCGAAATATAAAAAGATTAAATATTCTAGATGACTATGCAAGAGAAGAAACAGATCGGAAAAACTTTGAAGAAAGAGAACGATTAGAAGAAGAAATAAAATCATCTAGAAAAGTCTTACCAGAAGAATTACAAGAAGAAATAAGAAATATAGTATTAAATGATATAAACAAGAACCAAAATTCAAATTCTAGACCAAAGAATCCTACACAACAACAAAACCCAAAACAAACAAACAATCAACAAAAGCCAAATTTAGATATTTATGACTTAGATGAAAATGGCAATATTCGCTTTTTTGATGGAACAGCAATTGCAAAACCAAGAAATAGAAAACCAGATGAAACAGATCAAGAATATATAAATTTTCTAGCAGACTATTACGATAATCTTAGTAAACTAGGTGTATTTTCACCTAAGAGAGTGGAAGATAAAAACCCTACCAAAGAAAATCCTAATGAACCAAATCTAAGACAAAATAATGAAAATATTCCAAGATTACCAAAGCCAAGGGAAGATGACAAAAACATTCCAAGGCTACCAAAGCCTAAAGAAGACGAAAAAGATATTCCAAGATTACCTAAGCCAAAAGAGGATGAAAAAGAAATCCCAAGACTACCTAAGCCAAAGGAAGACGAAAAAGAAATTCCAAGATTACCAAAGAAAGATTGGACGCTACAAGAGATTATGCAAGACTTGACAAAAGATTTGTATATACAAAAAAAGGCAGGAGAAAGGTACGAAGCATCTAATATATCAGTAACTAAAAACTTTAAAAGAGAATTAAGTGAAAAAGAAAAACTTTATAATATTACACAATTTTTCTCTAGCCTAAAAAAAGCACCAATTGCTACAATAAAAAAATATTGGAGCAAATGGAGAAATAAAGCAAATGACCAAGAAGACACCATGAAAATATTAAAAGAAAGAATTGACAACTTAGATGAAGATAGGTTAATGGTAATTTGGAATGAATATAAAGGTGGACAAGTACTTCAAGACCGTTTTCCAACAGCGTTAAACATTCTATTAAATGACAGAATGCAAAGATTTGCCAATGAAAAAGTCGGTAAAATAAATCTAGAAATAGCCAAGGGATATCAAAAAGTTTTTAATGACTATCAAGTCATTCAAACAATAGATAAAGAACTTTCTAAAAAAGGATTAAAAGAAGAAGATAGGATAATTCTTCAAGCCCAGAAAGACAACTTATTATCTGGTAAAGCCGAATTAATAGGCAAAATCAGAGAAAATTACAAAGAAGGAAATAAATGGTATTCTGGTGGTAGTCATGGCTTTAGTGAAGATATGAAAGCATCTAGAACTAAAATGTCTCTTCCAGGAAAAAGATTCGCCAAGAGCTATGACTGGGATGATTATGCACAAGAACTTCAAAGTAAAAAAGCTACTCTAGAGCGCCAAGAAGTAGATGCAGTAAAAGCACATGATGATGAAAATGCTCTAAAAAACTTTATAGATTACGAAGTATTAAAAAGTAATGAGACAAAAGTAAAAGAAGGATTCTGGGGACCAAAAGCAGAAGGTAGAATGCAATATTCGCCTTTGGTAGGTGAGTTGGATTATAGAGATGATCCATTTATAAGAAATGTATTTGTAACAACTTCATCAATTTTAGGTTCAATTGCAATGGGAAATGCATTTTATACACATAATATAAAAGCAGATCAAATTTTAGACCAACAACAAGATCACGCTAACAAAGTAAATGCAGCCAATCAACAAACGATTGATCAAATACATCAAACAGGAAGAGATATTGCTGGAAAACGTGATGTATTTAATCAAGGTATGCAAGCTCAGGCAAATAGTGATTCAATAAATACCCTAAATATAGGTGAAAGGAATGCTAGTAATCTATCAGTAAATGCTGGACATGGTTGGACAGGTAGTGATATCTATAGAAGTGCAGATAATATCGCTCATGAAACTGCCAAAAATTCTTTTGAAGCTGCTCAACAACAAATTGAAGATATTACTGCCAAGTACTCTGTAGGAGATTTAAGTCAAAGTGATGTAACAGCAGCCTTTGCAGATATGGCTACAAAAGCAAATAATACTTTAACCAGTACTATTAAAAATGCTGAATCAAGCTTTAATACGTATATGCAATCTCATCCTCAATTTGAATTGAGTGAAGTTGGAAATGCTATGAATTATTTAGTTCAAAATCCACAAGCAATTCCTGATATGTATAAAGCCATGGCAGATGTAACAGATATGGGTGATACCCTAGCTGGATTATCCATAGAACAAGTACAAGCTCTTCAAAGTTTACCAAGCGATTTACAAACAACACTATTAGGAGCTGCTGGAACAGCTGCTCTAGCTTATCAATGTGCTAAGGCTACACAAACATACAATAATAATAATTCTTATGAAAACGATATAACTAAAATGGTAAGTGAATATGCCTCTAAACAACAAGCACAAGAACAAGCAAATACAAAAGCAGCTTAAAGAACAGTCACCTGTTCTTTTTTCTTTCGAAAAAATTAGTTTATTTAATTATATTAATTTGTTATAATAAGAACAGAAAAGAGGTACTTATGAGATTAGTAACAGATATAAAAGAAGCAAAATATATAACCCATAATGGAACTATGCATGCTGATGAAGTGTTCGCAACAGCCTTCTTAGATTTATATAAAAAAGATATTAAAGTGATAAGAGTAAGTGAATTAGATAGAACAAAAATAAAAAAGGGAACTATTATTTACGATATCGGCAGAAAAAAATTTGATCATCATCAAGAAAATGCCAAAGTAAGAGAAAACGGTATCAAGTATTCTTCCTTAGGATTATTATTTAAAGAGTATGGAAAAAAATACCTAAAACAAGAAAACATAAAAGATATCGATGAAGTATTTTTAGGTATGGAAAAAGAATTAATAGAAGCAATTGACGCTATCGATAATGGAATGTTTCCAGAAATAACAGCCTCTTATAAAGTAAAAACAATTAGTGATGTTATTAAATTATTTAATCCAAGTTATGGTAGTAATCAAAAGGAAGAAGAACAATTCATAAAAGCAGTAGAATTAGCAAAACAAATTTGGCAAGAAACTTTATATAATGTAATCGGTAAGGTACAAGCTAAAAAAATCGTTGAAGGAAAGCTAAAAACAAATGATAAAGAATATTTAGAATTAGAAGAGTACTTACCATATGAAGAAACTATTCTTAAAAGTGATCAAGGACAAAACATAAAATTTGTAATGTATCCATCCAATAGAGGAGGATATGGTATTAAAACAATAAGAAAATCTCTAGAAGATAAAACAGATAGACAATCATTCCCAGAACCCTGGGCAGGACTAGAAAAAAAACAGTTAGAAGAAGTAACAGGAATTAAAGATGTAGAATTTTGTCATATAGGTCGTTTCCTAATGACTTGTAAGACAAAAGAAGCTGCTTATCAAGTATTAGAATATTTATTACAAAATAAAACATCTGAATAAATAGATGTTTTATTTTGTAAAAGAAAAGTCACTTGGATTTAATTTCATAAAATCATCATAACGAATTTCATCATCATCAGTTTCACTATTACTAAACGTACTAATTGTTTTATCATAAACTGAAAGATTAAAAGAATCAAATATATCTGTACCAGATTTTAATTCAATCCACCCAGAAAATTTTTCTATATATCGATTTTTATTATTAAACTCCAATAAAAGTGTATCCAAAGTAAGAGAAGTATCACTCGGTAATAATTGTTTATTATTAACTAATTTAGATACGATACTTTGAAAATTATTTTTCGTAATATCTTGATCTAATTTAACTCTAATACTAACTGAATTATCCAATGTATCTAATGAGGAGATAAATTCTTTGAAAGAAATAGATGTATCTGTAATCTTTTGACTACTACCTCCTAAATATTGATAAGAATTAATAGATGTAATATTATCAACCCCTAAACCATCATAAACTTGAACATCAACAGTAGTAGAAAATAATTCTTCATATAAGGAAATTAATTTTTTTTCTAATTTATTTACCACTAATTGACTAATATAACTATCATAAAAACCTAGTTGTTGACTACTAATATCATAAGAATTAGAAGAGTTTTTTACAGTAACATACTTATCATTATAAAAAACCTCTTTCACATAAAAAGAAACATTATTAGAATCTTTAATTTGATAAATATAGTCATGAATATTATTATCGGTACAAGTATTAGTATAAGTAAGACTACTACCACTAGCTTCTAAGCAAAACTCTCTAACAAGACCAATGACTTGAAAATCTTTATGATATTTTGTATTTAAATATTCTAAAATTCTATTTTTGGTATTATTATCAACATCTGATACTTTAGTAGTATCATCTATTTGAAAATCATTAAGTAAAACCTCATTACTTGATTTAAAAAAAATAGAATAACAAACTCCAACCCCAATCGCTACAACACCTAAAAAAAATAATAAAAACCCAACTTTCCTCATCATATCACCCATAAAAAATCATAAATCTTAAAAACATAATAGCATATAGATGTAATTCTTGCCAACAATCAAGTTAAAATGAAATGTAAAGTAATGTTAAAATAATAGGAAACTAAAAACAATAGAAGAAGTAATATAATAAATAATATATAAAAGACAATATTTTCCTTATCTGATATAATGAAATAAATATGAGATATTGATAATGATATTGGAGAATGGTTTATGAAAATATTAAAAAAAATAAAATTATATATAGAAAACAACTCCTCTTATGTTACAGTTATTTCTACAATATTACTAACGATACTAACTATTTTTTCTTCATTTTATAGTTCAAATATTCAAAATAAGATTCAAAAATCCGCAACAGCTCCTATTTTCTTTTTAGAAGAAGATGAAAATGATACTATCAAAATTATAAATAAAGGTGGTATGATTTCTTATTTTAATTTTAAAAGAGTAACAGAAATATATATTTCCGTTAATAATAAAAAAATTGGATTAGATATTTATTATTATGATAAGAATCGCTTATATAATACTTCTTCAAATATCGATAAAAAAACATCGTGGTCTTATATACCAGTATTAAAAGGTATTGAGGAAGAAGAAATAAGAAGTTTAGTTAATAATAAAATAGAAGAGATTTTTCCTGAAGAAATAAACACGTTTGTAGAAATAAAAGATTATTATGTATTATCATGTGAAGATTATGAAAATAATCATAAAAAATTTTATTATATTATAAATAATGAAGGCGTTGGAGAACCCTATGATTATGTAGAAAAAAATTTCGAAGAAGAAAATTTTATTGCAAGTGGTGGCATCTCTTCTTATAGTTATTCTAGTGTAGAAAACTTCTATAATCAGTTAGAAAATGTTATAGCGAATGAACTACTTCAATTTAGATGGTATTCGGGTGATATAAATGAAACATAGAATAAAGATAAATTTAAAGTCTATTTTAATGCTTTTACTTATATTAAATTTTATATTAAATTTATTTATTTTAATAACGCAACTATTACAAATGGATAATATGATTTATACAATAAGTAAGATAATAATACTTTTAATTGTCGCTATAATTTTTTATAAAAAAAAGTTTTTAATCCAATCTAAAAAATATGCCTACCTACTTTTTATAATAGTATTAATTATTATTTTGATTCAAGGACTTAGTATTTACATAAATAATAAAATAATGATTCTAGAACAAAAAGAATGTAATAATATAAAGAAAAATATATTTTATCATAATGGTTATAATTACTATTCTTACTGTGACTTTTCTAAAACAATCATAAAAATAGGTAAAAAGAAGTATACTTTTTACGAAATAATAAATATAAAAGAAGATAAAATTGATTATATAGTGAAAAAACTAAAAATAGAAAAGAAAAAAGATACAAAAAAAATAAGTGTAAAACTAAATAATAATTATCAACCAGTATTTGTAAAGACTCATTTAGAATCAAATTATTACTACTATGGTATAGAAAATATTGAACTTTTATATAATGGTAAAAAATATAATCTAGATGATGTTGATTATCCTTTGAATGTTGAAAATTTTCTAAAAATTAAAAAAATCGATAATAACTACAATGCCTGGTATACAGGTAAATACTATAATATGGTAGCATGCTTTAGAGGACAAACGAATTTAATTGATAGTTATATTATTCCTAACTCTATGAAAATAAGGAATATAGAAAAATTTTGTAAAGATAGAGTTGGATAATAAGAAGTAATTGAAGATATATAACAAATTTATTTTGTCATTTTTTTATCAAAAAAACATAATAACTAGTAGAGGTGAACTATGTTTTTAAAAAAAATAGATGAACGAATCAAAATAGTATTTTTACTTTTATTACTTCTTTTTATTTTTATTATATTAAGAGTTTTCTATGTCCAAATAATAGATTATAAAAAATTAAATAAATATGCATCTGAATTATGGAGTAGAGATCTTCCACTAGAAGCAGATAGAGGTCTAATATTAGATAGAAATGGTGTTGTACTTGCAGATAATCTAACAACGACATCTTTAGTTCTAATACCAAACCAAATAAAAAATAAGAAGAAAACAACAAAGTTATTAGCAGAAATATTAAATGTTAGCTATAGTGATATGAAAGAACATGTGTATAAGAAAACATCAATTGAGCGTGTTCACCCAGAGGGAAGAAGATTGTCATATGATATTGCAGAGAAAATTTCTAACTTAAAATTAGATGGAGTCTATTTAGTAAAAGAATCAAAGAGAAATTATCCCTACAAAAACATGTTATCTCATAGCCTAGGATATGTTGGAATCGATAATCAAGGATTATCTGGATTAGAACTACAATATGATAAGTATTTAACAGGAAAAAGTGGAGCAATTAAATATTTCTCAGATGCTAAAGGAAACAAACTAAATTTATCTGATATTTATGTTGAGCCACAGGATGGTATGAATATCTCTTTAACAATAGATATTAATATCCAAAAATCATTAGAACGAGAGTTAGATAATATAGTAGATATGTTTTCTCCTGATATGGCCTTAGCTGTTGTTATGGACCCTAATAACGGTGAAATTTTAGGTATGGCATCTCGTCCAGATTATGATCCGAATAACTATCAAGAGTATTCCCAGGAGGTATTAAGTAGAAATTTACCTATCTGGGCCTCCTATGAACCAGGATCTACTTTTAAAATAATCACAACAGCCGCAGCTGTAGAAGAAAAAGTAGTAGATCTTAATAAAGACCACTTTTATGATGCAGGAAGTGTTAATGTAGATGGCTCCACACTTAGATGTTGGAAAGCAGGAGGTCATGGAGAACAAACATTTCTTCAAGTATTACAAAATTCTTGTAATCTTGGTGTCAATACAGCAACACATATAAATTTCAAGAAAGCCCTTTAAATAATCAAAAAACTTCTACCCAAATTGATGTTTGTTCTTCATTTCATTTAATTTATGATAATGTAATTTATCAAAATAATGAAGAAATAAAAATCAATAATGAAAGTAATATAACACTACCGACTTTAAAAGATGCCAGCAAAAAAATTAATAATAAATTGTTTAATATTGATACCAATACCTATGAAAATATAATTTATAACAAAAAAGAAATATCAATTAATTTATTTAATGAGTTGGATTCGCAAATATTATCTATTAGTGATAATATAATTAGAAATTATTTAGTTAAAAATGTAGTTTATAAGTTTAATAGAAAAATAATGGAAATACAAATTAATCAAAGTAATCTTTTAGTTTCATTTCATAAAGTTGCTAAACAATTTGATACAGATAATAAATTGTTTGATCGTAAAGGATATGAAAATGGAAGCATCTGTTATTCTATGATTGTAGAAGATAATATTACTTGCAATTATGTAGTTAAAATAATGAGGCAAACTTTTGATTTTTTAGTAGATCCACCCAAAAATTTAAATGATATACTGTTTGATAATTTAAAAAATAAAATTACTTCAATATCTAAATCAATAACTTGCCATTACACTAATAAAGGATTAGTATTTAAGGATAATAGAAACTTTGTAATGATAAGTAAAACTGGGTATGGAGTTTATTTAAAATTATTAAGTGTAAATGATGATAACCATATTTTAAATGTTATAACTCGAAAAACATACGAACCATTATGTCTTTCTTACAAAGTTAAAGAATTATCTGATATTGATATAATACTACCATTTATACAAGAAAGTTATAAGTTAAACAAAATTAATCCTATTGATTTAAAAAATGAATATTATAAAATTTATATTTAATAATGATTTGACAAGCCTTTTTAGAGAGGTACTATTCAAGCAATGGAGGATTATTATGAGTTTAATTGATTATGATTATCGAGTTAAGGAAAGGAAAACTATTCTTTACTATAATACTTTATTGTTATCTGAATTAGTATATTTAAATTATGAGTTTTCTAATAATAAGTATAATGGAATAACTGGAAATGATGTATTCAACTTATTAAATAGAAAAATTCAATTAACTAAACAAGAAAAAGAAAACATTATCAATAATGCTACATTTTTGATTAAATTTAAATATAATAAAAACATAATTGATTATGAAAAACTAGAATTTGAAGAAGATTAAATCTTCTTTTTTGTTGGCACAAAAAAACAACTCTGTACTAGCAGTTGTTTATTGGTTTTCTAAAATATTTTAAATATTTCTTCCTAACATTAAAAGCCTTGATCATATCCTTATAATTGTTCTTATAACTTTTTAAAAATATCTGTCTATGTTCTTCTTCATTATGCTTTTTAGAATTTTTAACTCTAGGTGTATTTAGCCAAGTTTCTAATTCATCTGTAATATTATAAAATAAATAATAAACCTTACCAGCACCCATTTGGCAAAAAACTAAATCGGATAATAAATCGGTAATGGCTTTTAATTCTTCAAAAGTGTAAGAATTAATTTCTTTTATAGTAATATTATTATCGTTTAGAAAGTCGATAACCATATCGATAGATTTTCCATTATATATAAAATTAGAAATAAATATTTTATATATATATTCGTTTATTATTTTTTTATCTTCTTCATTACTTAACTTATTCGGAAGTATTAGATATTCATTTACTAAATCTTTGTTACATCTAACTATTGTTTCTAAAGCAGAAATAATTCCTTTGGTATTATAAAGATACAATTTTAAAGTTTGTATTAAATAATCTAATAAATTCAAAAAATGTTCAGCACTTATTTGATTATTAATTACTTTAATATCAAAATAAAAGGAATCTTCATTAATATTATTAATAGCATCATCAAGATCACAAAACTTTAATATTTTGTAAGTTTCTGGGCAAAAATCTCTAGAACTTAATAATTTATACATCAATAATGCTCTTTTTGTTTCTAATTTCATCGATTTCCTTTCTTTTTATAAAATGCACAGTCTTTACAAGTTTTAGTTTTTAAGGCATCGCATTTTACTTTAGATCGCCATGCGAAGCAGTCTGTCTTATCATTACTATCAACACTTACTACTTTTTTGTTATTTTCTTTCATTACATTTTTCCCTTCTTTCTACTTTCAGAAATTGCAAATAATACATAATTTAATTTGCAATGTTCAAAATCTACTTCTGTTTCAAAATAAGATTTCTTGTATGGTTCTAAATGCCAATAATACTGCTTATCTTTTTTAATGATACTAATAACAAACTTTTTTCTTTTATATTTTACTATTAGAGTAGAATCTTCTAAATTCCAAGTTATTTTATGTCCCATTTTATAATACTTATCTATTATTTTAGAATCACTAATAAAAGATTCAAGTTGCTGTATCATCAATTTAGGTATATCTCTCATATTTGATCTACTTTAAAACAACCTATTAAAGTATTTACTCATCACTCCTTTCTTAAATTTGTTTATGGGGTGATTAGTTAAATTTAACTATACAGTCTAGGTTGTGGTTATATTCTAAATTAAATCGTATCATATTAATAGTAGGTGATACGATGAAACTCAAAACAATATTGGGTAAAAATGTAAAATATCATCGTTATAGAAAAAATTACACTCAAGAGAAATTAGCAGAACTTTTACAAGTAAGTCCGAATTATGTTGGCAGATTAGAACGAGGTCAACATAGTCCATCACTTGAAAAAATAGAACGAATTGCTAAAACTCTAGATATTAAACCTTTTGAATTGTTTTTAGAACGAGATGATTTTAACAATTTACCAGACCGAGTTAATTTAACTAATCGTAGGAAATAGCATTTGTAACGGTTTGCTATTTCCTATTTAATTATAACACAGAAACTGGTCAAACTGATAAATTTGTTACACATTTCAGTCAAAAAGATAAAACACCTACTATTAATGAGAAAATTATTGTAGGTGGTGAATAATGTATTTAAAAAATTTAAAACTATTAAGAAATGAAAAAGAATTAACACAAGATGATATTGCAAAGTATTTAGGGGTTAGTAGAACAACATACAATAACTGGGAGCAAGGAACTGTTCTATTACCATTAGATATTGCAGATAAATTATCTGCTTATTATAAAGTTAGATTATCTTGTATTTTAGGTATAGATAATAATATCGAATATAAAGATAAAATAAATAAAATGAATTATGATGTTTTGTTAAAAAATATCAATGAATTAAAAATCAATAATAAGAATACCTATGAAGAAATTGGTACTTATTTGAAATGCACTCGTGCTAGTTGTCAAAGATATTTTAATGGTATTATTAAAATTCCTATTGATAGATTAATTTTATTATCAGAACTATATGATGCTGATTTAGATAAAATGTGTGGTAAATAATTAATAACCAGTCGGATCACTATATAAGATTCGATTTTTTTATGGTATAATTATTTTAACAGAGCGATAAATAGTAATTTATAGTTTGGAGGAGATTCTCTATGAAAGATAAAAATGTTAGAAATAGTGGAATGGGTTTTATAAGTGTATTAACATTAATGTTTGTTGTATTAAAATTAACAAATAATATTAGTTGGTCTTGGATATGGGTATTATCTCCAATCTGGATTTCGTTGATTTTAATTGTCTTAGTGTTTGGAATAATTTTAGTTATTGGGAGACTAAAAAAAGGGAAATGGTAAATTATAAAATGAAAGGTTAAATGAATAGTAATATGGCCAAGAATAAGAAAACAATAATTGTAATTTTAAGTATCATATTAATGATACCTATTGGAATATTTGTTGCATATAAGGTAATTGAAAATATCGTTACAAATGGAGAAAACTTTAATTTAAATGTTGAAAATGTTAGTCCTACTCCTATTAATCCAGTCAATAATGGGGAAAATATAGAATGGAATGAAATAACAAAAGATGGTGTTAATGAAGAGTTATTATTTCAAAATGTAGATAAAAATAATTTAGAAAAAATTGCGAAACTATTACAATCTTTAAGTGTAGAAATTGCTCAAAAAGAAAAAGAAGATATTAATTTTTATTTAAGTGCAGGATGGTATCAATATACATTAGATAGTAGACAATTTAACGAAGTTATCAATATGGGAAAGGATGCTATAAAACCATTGTACTTAATCATATATAAAAGTCCAGATCAAGGATCTTATGAGTATATTTGTACAATGGCATTATCAAAACTAGTTAATTTTGATGATGTAACAGATTCTTGGTCTACTTCAAAAGAATTTCTAGAAAAGTTTAATCAAAAAATTATTAGTGGTAGAGAGGAATAAATTACAATTTAGTAGTTTGTAAAATAGTAATTTGAAAGTGAGCTGTTGAGATGGAAATATTAGAATATGGTAATCCAAAAAATGATAAAATTATTTTGATTCACGGTTTTCAAAGTCCATATCAATTATGGAATGATTACATTGATTACTATAAAAATGACTACTGTGTAATTGTTCCAATTCTGGCAGGTCATAATATCAATGAGAATGATGATTTTGTATCATTTGATATTTGTGCTAAAGAATTAGAAGAATACTATATTACTAAATATGGTAATAAAGTTTTTGCAATTTATGGTATGAGTATGGGTGGAATTTTAGCAAGTTGTATTTGGAAAAATAAAAATATAGAAATAGAAAAACTAATATTAGAGAGTTCTCCTCTTTTATCTTGGAATAAATTTATGACAAATTATTTTACAAAATGGTATTTGAATATTACTCATAAAACTCAAAATAGAGATGAACGAACTATAAAACAAGCCATTGGTACTATTATTAGTGAAGATAAAGTAGATGTGTTTTTAGAATTGTTTGATCATCTATCAGATAAAACAATAATTAATTGTGTTCAAGAAGTTGGAAAATTTAACTTACCTAGCGATATTAACACACCAAATACAGAGATCTATTATTTTTATGGTAGTAAAATAAATGAGATTTTATTTCGTAAAGTTGCACATTATTTGAAGAAAAACTATCAAAATACTACTACTATTTGTTTAAAAGGAAAAGGTCATTGTGAAGATGCACTAATTAATCCCAAAGAACATATTAAAACATTAAATAAAGTATTAAAAAAATAAATTCAAATTACAATTTAGTCGTTTACAAAATAGTAATTTATATAAAAGATTGGAGTAAAACTATGAAGCAAATATTTGAAAAAAACGAAACTTTATTTTGTATATTATTAATTTTATTGTATGTGATTATCAATTCATATTGTATGCAAAATTTTGGATTAACTGATTATAGAAGTGCAATTATTAATACTATTTTTTCTATTTTTTTAATTGTGCTTATGATTATTTTAAAAAGAACAAAATACTATGGTCTTACAAAAGTTAGAAATTCAAAAAAATATTTATTCTTCATTCCATTAATCTTAATAGCAACTGTAAACTTGTGGAATGGAATTAATATTAATAATAGGACAAATGAAATTATATTTTATATATTAACTATGATAAATGTTGGATTTATTGAAGAAATAATATTTAGAGGATTTTTGTTTAAAATGATGGAAAAAGATAATATTAAAAGTGCCATAATAGTAGGTGCTTTAACATTTGGTATTGGACATATAATTAATTTGTTTAATGGTGCAGATATTATTCCAACATTAATGCAAGTATGTTATGCAACTGCTATTGGATACTTATTTGTTATTATATTTTATAAAAGCAAGTCATTAATTCCTTGTATAATAACACACTCAGTCACTAATTCTCTAGCAATATTTAATGTTGAAAACACCATATTAACATATATTGTTCCAATATTTTTAATAGTTGTATCAATTAGTTATGCAATTTATATAAATAAAATCGTTAAGGATTAACACAAATTACAATTTAGTGATTTGTTTAATAAATAGTAATTTGTAGGAAGGAGTATTTATGAAAAAATATTTAAAATATTTATTTTATATAGTTATTCCAATTATTGCAGTATTTTTATGTAGGATATTAAAAATAGCACAGGGAGAAAAGAATGAAGAGATTGTATTTGGTATAATGCTTGGAATATTTTTAGATATTATTTTTTATATTATTGATAAATTAAAAACAAGAAAGCATTAAAAATTACAATTTAGTGATTAGTTATAAAAACAGTAATTGGTAGGGGTGTTTTTAATGATGGATATATTAACATTTGGAATATCAGGAATATTGACATTAGTTGTTTGTATCATTAGTATTATATTACTTGTACTTACGATAGTATTTGGAATTATCAGAGCAGTTAAAAAGAAATTTAAAAAGACTTTTATAATTTTGTCAATTGTAACAATATTACTTGGAATTGTTAATTTCTTTACAATAAATAATTTGATAAAGAGTTTTAATGAAATAAATATAGATAATGATGAGAGTATAAATATAAGACAAGAAGATGGCAAAATAATATTATCAGATAATCCTATTGAACAACTATTTATGTCAGATGATAAAAAAACAGAGATTATTTGTGAGTATATAATGAATAAAATTGAAACAAAAGATTATGAAAATATAAAAAATATTTTCTCAAATGATATGATAAATAATGTTAAAAATTTAGACGAAGGAATAAATAAACTAATAGATATTTCAAATGAAAATATTACAAATTTCAAATCACAATCAAATGGTTCAGAAACACATTGGGATAATGGACAGCATAGAAAAACTTATAGATTTAGTTGTGATATAACTACAGATAATGCAAAATATAGTATAGGCTTTGAATATGATTATGAAAATCCGTTTAATAATGAAACACTTGGTGTAAATAGAATGGTAATTTTAGATGAAAATAGAAATATATTAGTTTTAGTAGATAATGAAACAATAAATAAAGGTTATTAAAATAGTAATTCGTAAGGGAGATTTATTATGAATGAATATATAAATTATTTAGAAAACTTGATACCAGAAAAAGATAGTCTTAAAATTGTAAAAAAAGAGGCAGAAAAATATTTCAAAGATCACTCAATAGATGAGTGTTATGAGTTGGCTTTAGAACTTTATAAATCTGATAATTTTCAAATACAAGAAGTAGGAGTTTTACTACTAGGGTATGTTGCTAATATAAAAAATGAGGCATTAGATTTTCTCTATAATACTGTAAGCAAACACGATAATTGGAAAGTTCAAGAAGTGTTTGCTATGGCATTTGACAATTATTGCTCAATAATTGGATATGAAAGTGCTTTACCAATAATTAAAACTTGGTTTAAAAGTGATAATGCTAATGTTCGTAGAGCAGTATCTGAAGGACTAAGAATTTGGACTAATAGACCTTATTTTAGAGAAAATCCAAATGTAGCAATTAAATTACTATCAAGTCAAAAAAATGATATGAGTGAATATGTAAGAAAATCAATAGGAAATGCAATTAGAGATATAAGTAAAAAATATCCAGAACTTGTAAAAAAGGAACTTGATACGTGGGATACAAATTCAAGAGAAGTTTTACAAGTTTATAAATTGGCTAGTAAATTTATAAAACAGTAACAAATTACAATGTATATGTTAAAGATTTTGATTCGTTAATGTTTGATTATAATAAAAATAAAGTTGATATAGAGGTAATAGATAAGCACGGATATGATGAAAAAAATATAATGATTTAAAAGATAAAACTAATAAAATGAAGTTTAAAATTTATCCAAAAAGTAAGATTTTAAGATTATTTATAAAATAGATTACATTTTATGAAATGAATCTACAAATATAGAATAATTAAGGAGGTATCACATTGAAAAAACTATCTTATATTTTTATGAGTGCAATATTTATTATTTCCTTAACAGGGTGTTCACCTACCTTCAATGGGAGTAGAACAGGGAATGATAGCCAATTTATAATGGAATATACTGCATTTAATACTACTGATTCACAAGATTTATATGTTGAAGCTGGCGATAAAATAAGTGCTAATGTTGTAATTAATGATGGGCAATTATCAATAAAAGTTCAAAAAGAAAATGAAGAACCAGTCTATGAAAAAGAAAACATTTCTGTTTCCGATGACTTTGATATTGATATTGAGGAAAGTGGTACATATACTGTTACTGTTACTGGTAAAAAAACAAGTGGAAGTGTTAGATTCATAGTAGAAAATAATTAAGATAATTCCAATTTGTAAAGATATTTTTACATCGAAAATAAACAATGTAAAGGAATTTTGATAGAAAATAAAATGATAAAATGATAGAATTTGTCTTGTTAGGAGGAAGAGTATGGAAATTAGTAAATGTATAAAAGATGCTAGACAAAATAATAACATTAGTCAGGAAAGTTTAGCAGAACAATTAGGAGTTTCAAGACAAACTATATCTAGTTGGGAAAATGGGAAAAGTTATCCAGATATTGTAAGTATTATCAAAATGAGTGATATATTTAATATTTCGCTCGATAAGATGTTAAAAGAAGATAAAAAACTTGTTAATAATATGCAAGAGAAAATGGATACTGTAAAAAGTAATAAGTCTATTGTTTTCACAATATTATTTGCCATTATTTTCTTTGGAGGAATATATTTAATTCAAACATTTGTGGACATTCCTAAAATTGATAATCTATATTTAAATATAGGAGTATTGATTGTATTTATAGTTGGTGTTTTAACTTATTTATTTTCTAATGTGTATGTTGGTAAACTTTTAAATCAGAAAACATCAAATAAAAATATATTAAAAACTATTATTGTTATGCTTGTAATTGTATCATTATTCTTTATATTTCCGCTTATAGAGAATTTTACAACAGTATCTTGGCAAGTATTTATAGCACGAATTGGTATTATCGCAATATTTGTTCTTATCTGTATGTTTATCTTTAAAAAAATAGATAAATGTTAATTAAAGATTTTAATTTATTGAAATGTTAAAATACATTGCTTGTAGCAATGCGTTTTTTATCATAGAATTGAATTAACGAAAGGAGGAAATTTATGTTAAAGGATAATTTAAAAACTCTAAGAAAGAACAAAGGTCTTTCACAAGAAGAATTAAGTGTTAAATTAAATGTTGTTAGACAAACAATATCTAAATGGGAATCAGGATTATCTGTTCCAGATGCTGAAATGCTTATATCTATATCAGAAGTTTTTGAAACTCCAGTTAGTGAAATTCTAGGTGAAAACATTGAAGA
>DVGU01000002.1 GCA_018712565.1 Candidatus Faecimonas gallistercoris | reverse complement strand
GTTCTTTAATCAAATCTTTATCTTTTCTTAATTCTCTTCTTTGTTTTCTGTTCATTACTACATACCACCCTTTTATTATGTAGTAATTATATCAAATTTATTGCGAAAAAAATGTGCTCTTTTTTACTGAAAAAAGAAAAAACGGTTGACAAAGTAATAGTTTTTGCATAGAATATTATTAGTCGAGAAAAAAGGAAAGAGATTTATATCCACCTGATTGCAACTAGCGATGGGTCAAAAGCCTATAAACAAAGTTATTTTGTTATGTTATGGTTTAAGTGGATATAATGTGTGTATATCCGCTTTTCTTTTTCTTGTAATATATGGAGGTGTTAGTTATAGCAAGCAATAAGGGTAATTTGTTAATAAACGATCAAATTAAAGCTCATGAGGTATTAGTTATTGGTCCTAATGGAGAACAAGTGGGAGTTAAGTCTATACAAGATGCACTTACTTTGGCGTCGTATGCTAATTTAGATTTAGTTCTTATGAGTCCTAATGCTAATCCACCAGTTTGTAAAGTTATGGATTATAATAAATATCGATATGAAAAACGTAAGAAAGAAAAGGAAGCATTAAAAAGACAAAAGGCTAATATGTCAGAGTTGAAAGAATATCGTTTATCGCCAGTTATTGATGTTGGGGATTTTGAAACCAAACTTAGAAATGCTACTAAATACCTGGAGAAGGGTGATAGAATTAAACTTACAGTTCGTTTTAAAGGACGTCAGATGGCTCATACTGAATTGGGTAAGGAAATTTTAGAACAGTTTGCATCTCGGGTTACAGAAATTGCGGATATAGAACAGAGTCCCAAATTAGACGGTAGGATCATGACAATGTTATTGGTTCCAAAGAAAAATAAATAGTAGGAGGAGATAGTTATGCCAAAAATTAAAACACATAAGGGTACAGCAAAAGTAGTTAAAAAACGTAAGAATGATTATAAAATTGGTCGACCTGGTAGTCGTCACAATACAGGATATAAATCAACTAGTGCTAACAGAAAGAATAGAAAAGGATCTAATTTAAGTAAAGCGGATCAAAATAGATTAAAAAATATAATCTAAGAAGTAATATTTTGAAGGAGGAAGAAACATGGCAAGAGTAAAGAATGGAGCAGTTACAAAAGCTCGTCATAAAAAAGTGTTAAAACAAGCTAAAGGTTACTTTGGTAGTAAACATAGACTATATAAGTCAGCAAAAGAACAGTTAATGCATTCTGGTCAATATGCATTTAGAGATAGAAAGCAAAGAAAGAGAGAATTTAGAAAATTATGGATTACTAGAATTAATGCTGCATGCCGTCAAAATGGTATTAGTTATTCTAGGTTTATTGAAGGATTAACTAAAGCAGGAGTAGAGGTTAATCGTAAGATGTTATCAGAAATAGCAATTAACGATCCTAAGATGTTTAGTGAATTTGTTAAAATTGCTCGTGATGGTAAAGAAGGAAAAATTTCTCCTCAAGAAGAAGTTATAGGACATGAGGTTACTGTAACTGCTTCAAAAGGTGAAGCTAAAGAAGTTAAAAAGACTGAAAACAAAGTTGAAAAGAAAGAAGTAAAAAAAGAAGAAGTAAAGGTTAACGCTGTTGATTATTCTAAGATGACAGTTGCTGAATTGAAGAAAGTTGCTAAGGAAACAGGAGTAGAGGGTTATTCTACTATGAAAAAAGCTGAATTAGTTGCAGCATTAACCAAATAAGACATATTAGTGAATTTATTTGTCTAGTGCCTTAGGGTGATGAATATTAGAAACTAATAGAAGAAAAACGAAAAGGAGAATTAAATTATGGCTATAGTATCAATGAATTATTTATTAGAAGCAGGTGTTCATTTTGGACATCAAAGAAGAAGATGGAATCCTAAGATGAAGGAGTTCATCTATACAACAAGAGATGATATTTATATTATCGATTTACAAAAAACTGTTAAAAAGTTAGAAGAAGCATATGAGGCAATGAAATCCATTGCAGAAGCTTCTGGAAAAGTTTTATTTGTAGGAACTAAGAAACAAGCTCAAGAAGCTGTAGAAGAGTGTGCTACTAGAACTAATATGTATTTTGTCAACGAAAGATGGTTAGGTGGAACTTTAACTAATTTTAAAACTATTCGTTCTAGAGTTAAGAGGATGGATGATATTGATAAAATGGAAGCTAATGGTACATTTGATTTATTACCTAAGAAAGAAGTTATTCAAATCAAAAAAGAATATGCTAAATTAGATAGAAATTTAAGAGGTATTCGTGATATGAGAAGATTACCTCAGGCGTTAGTAATTGTTGATCCTCGTAAAGAAGAAATAGCAATTAAGGAAGCTCGTATTTTAGGTATCCCAGTATTTGGTATTGTAGATACTAACTGTGATCCTGATTTAGTTGATTATGTTATTCCTGGTAATGATGATGCTGTTCGTGCAGTTAAATTATTACTTGGTGTTTTAACAAATGCTATTGCAGAAGTTAATGGTAATGATGTAGTAGATTATGTTAATGATGATGATAGGGCTAGAGGCGATAAGAGAAATAATAAAAAAGATGTAGCAAAAGATGAAAAGTCTGAGGCTAAAACTGCTCCTAAAGAAGAAAGTAAGAAAGTAGAAGAAAGTAAAGAATCAGTAGTTGATTATTCTTCTATGACATTAGCTGATTTAAAAGCCAAAGCTAAGGATGCTGGTGTTAAAGGTTATTCTACTATGAAAAAAGCTGAATTAATTGAAGTTTTAACTAAGTAATTATGATAAAATTAAGGAGGGTGGATGGCTTTCACCCTCTTATTATATAAAAAGAGGAGGATTAAGATGATTAAAGCAAGTGATGTAAAAGAGTTAAGGGAAAGAACTGGAGCTGGAATGCTTGATTGTAAAAAGGCATTAGAGGCTACTAGTGGTGATATGGAAAAAGCTATTGATTGGTTAAGAGAAAAAGGAATTAGTAAAGCAGCTAAGAAAGAAAGTAGAATTGCTGCTGAAGGATTAACTGATGGAGCTAGTGAAGATAATGTTGCTGTTATTACAGAGATTAATTGTGAAACTGATTTTGTTGCTCAAAATGAAGATTTTAAGAAGCTAGTTGAAGAGATTCGTTTAACTTTATTACATAATGATGTTAGTACTATGGAAGAAGCTAATAAGTTAACTATCGAAGGTAGTAGTGATACTTTAGAAGATGCTATTGTTAATTTTACAGCTAAAATTGGTGAGAAAATTGATTTTAGAAGATTTGAAAGAGTAGTAAAAACAGATGGTCAAACTTTTGGAATTTATTCTCATATGGGTGGTAAAATTACGGCATTAGTTGTTATTGATGGTATTACAAATAAAGATGTGGCTAGAGATGTAGCTATGCATGTTGCAGCTATGAATCCTGTTGCTATTAGACGTGATGATGTACCAAGTGATTTAGTTGAGAGAGAATCACATGTTATTAAAGAGCAAGTAATGTTAGAAGGAAAACCTGCTGATATTGCTGAAAAGATGGTTACTGGTAGACTTAATAAATTTTATAAAGAAATTTGTTTAGAAGAACAACCATTTATTAAAGATTCTAATACTAATGTTTTAAATTATGTTAAATCTAATGGAGGAACGATTGTGTCTATGATTCGTTTTGCTGTTGGAGATGGAATTGAGAAAAAAACTGAAAATTTTGCTGATGAGGTAATGAGTCAAGTTCAAGGAGCATAATTTTTAGGAGTAGATATGAGAAAAGTAGTTGTTATAATTTTTATTTTAGGTTTTGTTTTTTTGATTAGTGGTTGTTCCATTAAAAAGACAGAAGAATTAACTGATGCTGAAAAGTTTGCTAATGAATATTCTATTAGTGAGAAAAATCCTTTTCAGTATGCTACGATTAATGAAGTTTTAGAATTATTGGAAAGTAAATCGGGTATTTTATTTTTAGGAGATTCTGATTCTGAATGGTCAACTTTCGGGGTTAAGATTTTGAATAAAGTATTAAAAGAAAAGAAAATAGATGAAGTTTATTATTTTAATCCAGAGATAATAAAAAATAAAGATAGTAAAAAATACAAAAAATTGGTGGATTTGTTAGAATTAAAAGAAGATAGTTATTTACCAATTGTTTATGTTATTGTTTCAGGAAAAGTTGTGGATCATGTAGATTATCCTGTTCATGATGATGTTAGTCTAGATGATAATAGTGTTGAAGAGTTAGAAGAAGAATATTCGGATTTAATTTCATTATATTTATAGGTGATGTATTTATAGCTGGTAATTTTATCAGCTTTTTTATATATTAGAAATTTATTTTATTAAAATGTAAAATTTAAAACTTAATGAAAATAGTCATCATGAGAATAAATGTATTATATAGTATTCTTATCAGAATGAGTGATTTATGTATAAGATGTATAAATTTAGACTTTATCCGAATAATAAACAGATAGAATTAATTCAAAAATATTTGGTTGTACTAGACTTGTTTATAATCATTATTTAGATAAAAAGAAAACTTTTATGAAGAGGGAAAAGTTGCTTTATCTTTGGTATTATGAAAGACTTAAAAGCTTATATATAGATTATTTTTTTAAACGGAGGGTGTATTAGGGAATATAGAGATTTAGACTATATCAATGGAGTAAATATTATTTAATAGATGAAAATATATTTTGTACCAGAGTATAACTTAGAAAAATAGTAAGAATTGATTTAGAAAAAGGATATAGTAATTAGTAGTGAAAAGATAGGAGATTTTATCTTTAGTAAGCAGTATTAAAAATGTAATAGTAATTATGAAGAGTAAGAAAAATAATAATTATTATAGGTCAAAGGAAACTACGGTAGAAATTATTTTCTATTATGTAGTTACTACTTAGTCTGTGGGGTAAGTTTAATGTAAAGTTTTGGTGTAAAGTTGACAAAAGACGGATTTTGTGGTATAATTTGCAAATGTAGATAAAGGGGGAGTTTTATGAAATTAATAAGAAAAGTAGCGATTTATTCAACTGTTGGTTTATTAGCACTAACATCTTGTAAGGCAGTACGTGATAAATCTTCTACGAGTTTTGTTAAAATGGAGGATTTTTCTATCGATTCGAGTCAATCATTAAGTTCTGCTATTGAAGATGAATTTGATGTAACTATTAGTAAAAATTCGGAAGAATGCTTAGATAATCCTTTGACCTTAGCAGCTTATAATTCTGAGCTTGTTAATTCTCAAGTAGAGGAATTTGCTGATGTAGCAAGTGAGTATTTTGCTCAACGTATTAAAGATGATAATCCTAAGTATAATAAGGATGATATTTCTACTGTAGTAGATGAAAAATCGAAAGATGCTTTTATAGTTAAAGATGGGGAAGTTTTTTTTCCAGATTCTTTTCTTAGTGATTATATAACTAATGTTGAAGATTTGAAGAGAGAGAATTTTAATTCTGATAAATTAATAGAACAATCACAAGAAGTAGCAAAAAAGATGGTTAATCTTGCGGTACTTGATGTAGAAATGGATGATTCTATACTTAATAAAGAAGTTGTAGTTAAAAAATTAAAATAATATATTGTATTTTATTGTTAAGTATGTATTATTAAAAGCATAATTGCATAATTTTTACTTTTTTCTTCCTTTTCTTGTTACTTTATATTATAATTGTTTCAAGGAGAGATGAAAGTAATGGATACTGATATTATCAAATTAACAAGAGAAAATATGGAAAATACTCTTAAAAATTTAGAAAAGAGGTTTTCTACTGTTCGTGCAGGAAGAGCTAATCCAACTAGTTTAGATGGTGTTGTAGTAGAGTATTATGGTAGTATGACACCTTTGAAGCAGTTAGCAACTATTTCTGTTCCAGAAGCGACACAGTTATTAATTAAACCTTTTGATAAAAGCTGTTTAGGAGCTATTGAGAAAGCAATACTTGCGGCTAACTTAGGGTATACTCCTAGTAATGATGGGGAAACGATTCGTATTATTATTCCGGTGCTTACGGAAGAACGTCGTCGTGAACTTACAAAGCAAGTAAAGTCGATTGCAGAAGATGCTAAAGTTTCTGTACGGAATAATCGTCATGAAGCATTGGAAATGGTAGAAGATGAAGAATTACCTGAAGATATTGAAAAGGCAAAAGAAAAACAGATTCAAGAACTAGTACAGGAATATAATAAAAAGATAGATGAGATGTTAAAAGAAAAAGAAGGGGAATTAATGACTATTTAATTCTTTTTTAGAGTCATTGATTTTTTAAATCATTATGATATAATAAGCATATCGATGTTGATTAAGAAGTAGTAGTAAATGAGGTCTTGATAGAGAGTCTGTGGTTGGTGGAAACAGATAAGAATAGTTTATGAATTCGTCTTAGGAGTCCCTATAACAAAATTATAGGCGTTAATCGCGTTAAGATAATGAGATAGTTAAATAACTATAAATTAAGGTGGTACCGTGTTTTTTATACACCCTTAAGTTTATAGTTGTTTTTTTTTAGAAAGGGTGATTTGATGAATGTTTTAGAAGTTAAGAAATTGATGTTAGATGATTTAAGGAATGTTACTGATTTAAAAAATTTAAATGATTTAAGAGTAAAATATTTAGGTAAGAAGGGTCTTATTTCGGAATTAAATGGGGAAATTAGAAATGTTCCTAAGGAAGAGAAAAAAGCTTTTGGACAAAGTGTGAATGAAGTGCGTACTTTATTTCAGTCTAATTTTGATGAGATTAAGTCTAGATTAGAGAAAGAAGAATTAAATCGAAAGTTAGAAAATGAAGCTATTGATATTAGTTTGCCTAGTACTAGGGTAAGTATGGGGGCTCCTAATATTTTAGAGAAGTTAATTGAAGAAGTAGAAGAAGTTTGTATGAGTATGGGCTATGATGTTGTAGATGGTCCTGAGATTGAAGAGGATAAATTTAACTTTGAGATGTTAAATATTCCTAAGGGTCATCCGGCTAGAGATGCACAAGATACTTTCTATGTAGAAGGGGAAGAAATTTTACTTCGTAGTCAGACTTCTCCTGTACAAGTACGTACGATGTTAAAAGGAAAAGGACAAGTACCAGTTAGGGTTATTTGTCCTGGTAAAACTTATCGTCGGGATGATGATGACGCGACTCACTCTCATCAATTTATGCAGATTGAGGGATTACTTGTTGATAAGGATATTTCGTTATCTGATTTGAAAGGTACAATTGATGTTATTGTTAAGAAGTTGTTTGGGGATGATGTTGAAACTCGTTTTCGACCAAGTTATTATCAGTTTACAGAACCTTCTGTAGAAGTTGATATTAGTTGTTTTAATTGTAAAGGTAAGGGTTGTAATATTTGTAAACATACTGGTTGGATTACGATTGCTGGTGCTGGTGTTGTTCATCCTAATGTTTTACGTATGAGTGGATATGATCCTGAGGTTTGGAGTGGATTTGCTTTTGGATTTGGTGCTGAACGTATGGCAATGCTTAAGTATGATATTGATGATTTAAGAGTGTTTTATAATACGGATTTAAGAGAGGTTAAGAATTTTGATAGGAAGGAGTTAAGAAATAATGATTAGTTTAGAATGGGTTAAAGATTATATCGATATTAGTGATCAAGATTTAGAAGAGTTAGCAGTTAAGATTACAGAAGCTGGTATAAATGTTGAGAAAGTTATTACTAATCATATTGATCATTTAGTTATTGGTAAAGTAGTTAGTTGTATTGATCATCCGGATAGTGATCACTTACATTTATGTCAGGTAGATGTAGGTAAGGATAAATTGCAACAGATTGTCTGTGGAGCATCTAATGTAAGAGAGGGCCTAAAAGTTATTGTTGCTTTACCTGGAGCTGTTTTACCTGGGAATTTTCAAATTAAAGCTAGCAAGATTCGAGGAGTAGAATCTAATGGGATGATTTGTGCTTTATATGAGTTAGGACTTGAAGAAAAGACAGATGAGGCGTACGCTCGTGGAATTGAAGAGTTGGCAGATGATGCTCCTATTGGTAAAGACCCTCTTGTTTATATGGGACTTGAATCTACTTTATATGAGTTAGATATTCATAAACATCGTAATAATGATTGTTATTATCATATTGGTTTTGCTTATGAGATTGCAGCTATTTTGAATCGTAAAGTTACATTACCTGATTGTAGTTATAAAGAAGAGAGTGATTCTGTAGAAGAACATTTCTCATTGGGTGTTGAAACTAGTAAATGTCCTTATTATTTAGCTAAGATGGTTACAGATGTAAAAATAGGTGAGTCACCTGAATTTATTCAAAGGCGTTTGATTGCTGCTGGTATGCGACCTATTAATAATGTGGTTGATATTTCTAATTATGTCATGCTAGAATTTGGACAACCTCTTCATTTCTTTGATAAAGATACTTTAGGAGATTATATTTTAGTAAGGGATGCGAAAGATGGAGAAGAAGTTGTTACTCTTGATGGTAAAAATCGTGTTTTGCGCAGTAGTGATATTGTAATTACTGATGGAGAAAAACCAGTTTGTATAGCAGGTGTCATGGGTGGAGAAAATACTGAAGTTACGGAAAATACTAAAAATATTTTGATTGAGGCTGCTATTTTCGATGCTGTTAGTATTCGTTATACCGCAGCACACTTAGACCTTCGTAGTGAAGCCAGTATTCGTTATGGTAAGGGATTAAATTATGAATATACGATGATGGCAATGAATCGTGCTTGTCATTTATTAGAGAAGTATGCTGGTGCTAAAGTGTTATCTGGTATGGTTATGCATGACGTTGTTGATAAAAGTGAGAAAGTAGTAGAGTTTTATCCTGAACAGGTGGATAAGATGCTTGGTATTCGTATCACAGAAGATGATATGAAGATAGAGCTTGAACGACTTGATTTTCCATATACTTTAGAAGAGGGTAAGTTTAGAGTGGTTATTCCTAAGAGAAGACTTGATATTGATCCTAATGTTAATGATATTGCGGAAGAAATTGGTAGACTTTATGGTTATCAAAAATTAAAGTCTACGTTGCCTAAAGTTGGTATTCGTCGTGGTGAATATGTAGGCGATGTTAAGTATCGTAAAGCAGTATCTAAAAGACTTCGTAGTTTAGGATTTAATGAGGTTAAGACTTATACATTGATATCTCCTGATATGAGTCGTATGTTTGATTATGAGGGAAAGGAAAAATGTGTTTTACCTAATCCTATGAGTATTGATAAAAGTGTTGTTCGTACTACTTTGCTTCCATCGCTACTTCAAGTTTATCAATATAATAAGGCTCGTAAGGTAGAAGATATTGCGATTTATGAAGTGGCAAAGACTTATGATAAGTGTTATCAAGAAGAAAGTAAAATTGCCTTTTTAATGAACGGTAATTATGTTGTTAATCCTTGGAAAGGTAGTATGAAATGTGACTTTTATTTAATGAAGGGTTTTGTAGAAGATATCTTATGTTACTTTGGATTTAGAAACCGTTATCGTTTTGAAAAGGTAAGTTTACCTGATATGCATCCTGGTAAGAGTTGTCAGATATTATTGGATAGACGTCCTATTGGTATTCTAGGTCAAGTTCATCCTAAGGTATGTAGTGACGAGGTTTATGTTTGTGAGATTTCTCTACAGGCTTTAATGCAGGGCGTAAAACCTCTTAAATTTAAGGAGGCTAGTAAGTATCCTACAATAAAGAAAGATGTGGCATTTGTTGTGGATAAGAGTGTTTTATCTTCAGATATTGAGATGACAATAAAAAAAGCTGGAGGTAGACTTTTACATTCTACTTATGTTTTTGATGTTTATGAAGGTGAGCACGTTGAGAAAGGTAAGAAATCTTTAGCTTATAATTTGTTATTTATGTCCGAAGATAGAACTCTTACTGATGATGAGGTTATGAAGGTATTCCATCAGATTATTGATAAAATTTGTTCTGTTCATGAAGCAGAAGTGCGAGATAAATAGGTTTAATATTGGTATAAAAAAATGATTAGAATTATCTAACCATTTTTTTCTTTTTCTTTCTTTTTTCTTTTCTTTGGATTTACTATTTTTAGTTTTGTATTTATTTTTAAGTCTTTTACTGTATTTAATGGTAAAAAGTAAACGTGATATACTTTTCTTTTCGGAAAAATATATTTTTCTGTTTTCATATTTTCATATAAATATAAAATATTATCTTCTTTATCAGTTAAAACGATATCTATTCGTTGACATAAGAAGTTGGTTGTTACAAATTTTTTTTTACTATAGCGTAATCCGTAGTTTATTGGTTCAAGTACAAATTTTAAGCCTTTAAATCTATTCCAAAATCCTTGTGGTTCTATTAGTTTTATTTTTTTCCTTTTTACTTGTAAATACATATAAATTCCTTCTTTCACATATATTTTAACATGTTTTCTTTCATTTACAAAGTATAGTAAATATGGTATCATATAGAATGAAATGGAGGTATAGCAATGAGTGGACATTCTAAATGGGCAACAATTCATAGAAAGAAAGGATTAATTGATGCTGCTCGTGGTAAGGTTTTTCAAAAATTGGCAAAAGAAATTATGGTAGCAGCAAAAAGCGGTAGCCCTGATCCTGATCAGAATGCAGCTTTAAGATTAGCTGTCGATAAAGCAAAAGCACAAAATATGCCAAAGGAAAATATTAATAAAGCAATAGAAAAAGCTACTGGTTCTAATGATGCTGAGAATTATGAGAGTATTAGATATGAAGGATATGGTCATGGTGGCGTAGCTTTTATGGTCGATTGTTTGACTGATAATCGTAATAGAACAGCTTCACAGGTTCGTAGTGCTTTTACTAAGGCTGGAGGTAATTTAGGAACGGATGGTTCGGTTAGTTATATGTTTGAAAGACGTGGTTCTATAGTAATTCCTTCTGATTATGATGAAGATACTATGATGATGGTAGCATTAGATGCAGGAGCTCTTGATTTTGAAGTAGCTAACAATCATTATTTAATTACTACTGATACGGAGGGATTTTCTAATGTAAAGAAAGCATTAGAAGATGCTGGAGTGAAAGAGTTTTTAGAATGTGAACTTACTTATATTCCTAATATGGAGGTTACTCTTGATGATGAAGGAAATGAGAAAGTACATAAATTAGTTGATGCTTTGGAAGAATTAGATGACGTTCAAGATGTTTATTATAATTTAAAAGAGGATTAGTTTGGAGAAAATTATGAAAGATAAAAAAACTCTAATCAATAAAATTAATACTGAGTTAAAGATATATATTAATGAAGCAACTTTTATTTCTAATTCTTGTCGTAATAAGTTAATTCGTCTTTTAGGGAAGGAATTTGATATATCTTTACCCTTGGAAGATTTTGCAAATATTGATATTCGTTTATTTGAAAATGGTAATATAGAAATGAGAGGGGATGTTTATTCAAGAGAAGAAGAGATTCCTTTTTCAGAAGTTTTAGAAAGATATCAACGATTTAGCGAGAAAGCGGATGCTTTATTACAAAGAAGAGGAAAGACTAGATTTCCTAATAATGATAAAAACAATATAAAAAATTTATTTGTTGTTGTTATGATATCTATAGTTTATATTGTTGTTATTGTTTATGCTGTTCGGTCATTTTTACATGGAAATTTTATTAATTCTCTTTGGTTATTATTTGTTTTTTTACCTTGGCTTTTTCCTAATGTTAGAGATCGATTTGTTCAAGCGTTTCATTATATTAAGCGAAAATTTCGAAAATGATATAGACCTTAATTGAGTTTTTTACTTGATTGGGTTTTTTGTTTATATTGATGATAAAATGATTAATTATGTTAGTTGATGTTTTGTTTTATGGTATTTAGAAAATAGTTAATACTAAAATAATATAATTAGAATGAAAGTGGGGTTTATTTATTATTTTTTACTTCTTGGTTCAAGATTGCTACTTTTTTACTTTTGGTATATAATTATTATGGAGTTGAGAAGAATGTATGATTATATTAAAGGAACTATTGCTGAGTTAAAATTTAATTCTATTGTCGTTGATAATGGAGGAGTTGGGTATTTAGTTTATGTTCCTAACCCTTATGCGTTTGAAGTGGGAAAAGAGTATAAAGTATTTGTTTATCAGCAGGTGAAAGAAGATGAGATTTCTTTATTTGGATTTAAGACAAGTGATGAGAAAGAATTATTTTTAAAACTGATTAGTGTTAAAGGTTTAGGATGTCGTATGGCTTTGCCTATTTTGGCTGTTGGTTCTATTTCTGGAATTATGGATGCTATTGAGAGAGAAAATATTTTATATTTAAAGAAGTTTCCAAAAATTGGTGAAAAGTTAGCAAGACAGATAGTGTTAGACTTGAAAGGAAAATTAGAATTTATTGGTACTGGTATTTCGGATGATGTAGTAGAGACGGAACAGGAATTACAAGAAGCTCTTCTTGCGTTAGGATATAAAGATAAAGAAATTAAGAAAGTCGTTAGTCAAGTAGATAGTAATAAGACTATAGAAGAACAGATTAAGGAAGCTTTAAAGCTATTGTTGAAATAATGGGTGAAGTTGTTTCGTTTGAAGATATATACTGTGAGAAGGTAGCCAATCGTGTTTGGAATATGGCAACAGCCTTAGAAGAGGATGGTGTAGAACTTCTTTTTATGCCATATCAGATAGATGGACTACTTCATCAGTTTTATCATTTATATCAAAGTAAGGGTATTATTTATTCTTATCAAGAAGATATGCAAAGTTATTTTGCTACTATATTTGATTATATTAGTGAGGAACATATTCCTTCTATTTCTTTTTTAACGATTATTGATGGGTTTTTCTATTGCTATGAAATGATGAGTCCAGTAGAAATAGAAAGAAGTGATTTTACTAAGTCTGTTAGTAAAGTGAAAAGTATGATTAATTTGAAAGGAGAGGGAAATCATGCAAGATGAGAGTGTTATTACCAATTATCATTTAGAAGATGATCAAGTGATGGATAATACGATTCGTCCAGAGAGTATTGAAGAATATGTTGGTCAAGAAGATGTAAAAGAAAATATTCGAATATTTGTAGAAGCTGCAAAAATGAGAAATGAACCTTTAGATCATGTATTGCTTTATGGGCCTCCAGGACTTGGAAAGACGACTTTAGCATTTATTATTGCTCATGAGCTTGGAACAAATATTAAAACAGCTAGTGGTCCTAGTATTGAAAAGAGTGGTGATTTAGCAGCTATTCTTTCTTCTTTAGAGCCAGGAGATGTATTATTTATTGATGAGATTCATCGTATGCCAAGATATATTGAAGAAATACTTTATCCTGCAATGGAAGATTTTTCTTTGGATATTATTGTTGGAAGTGAAGGAAATAGTCGTAATATTAAGATTGATTTACCTCCTTTTACTTTAGTAGGGGCAACTACTAGAGCAGGTGACTTGTCAGCACCATTGCGTGATAGATTTGGTATTACTTCTAAGTTACAGTTTTATACAGTTAGTGAACTTACAAGAATTATTAAAAGAACGGCAAGAGTTTTAGAAGTAGAAATAGAAGATGCTGCTGCCGAAGAACTTGCAACTAGAAGTAGAGGAACACCAAGAATTGCTAATAGATTGTTTAAAAGAGTTAGAGATTTTGCTTTAGTAAAGGGTAATGGAGTTGTTGATTTAGATATTGCTAAAGAGGCCTTAGAGAGATTAAAAGTTGATAAACTTGGTCTTGATAATACCGATCATGAATTATTACTTGCTATTATTGAAAAGTTTGGTGGAGGCCCTGTTGGAGTAGAAGCTCTTAGTAGTTCTATTGGAGAAGAGGTTAGTACTATAGAAGATGTATATGAACCTTATTTGTTACAAACTGGTTTGTTGAAACGCACTAGTCGGGGTAGAATTGCTACTGATAAGGCTTATCAAGTATTAGGAATTGAACGGAATTAAAGAGGTGAATTATTATGAAGGTTGAAGATTTTAATTATGAATTGCCTGAGGAATTAATTGCTCAAACTCCATTACAGAAGCGGGATGAGTCAAGACTTATGGTTTTAGATAAAAATACTGGAGAGATAGAACATAAATATTTTCGGGATGTTCTTTCTTATTTACATGCAGGAGATACGTTGGTTTTAAATAATACTAAGGTTTTACCTGCTAGACTTTATGGAGAAAAAGAAGATACGAAAGCGGCTATTGAAGTGTTATTGTTAAAAAATGTGAAAGGTGATATTTGGGAATGTTTGGTAAAGCCTGCTCGTCGTATTAAGAAAGGTACTGTCGTAGTGTTTGGAAATGGAAAATTAAAAGCTAGTTGTGTTTTTGTAGGGGAGGATGGAATCCGTCATTTTACTTTTTCGTATCAGGGGATTTTTTTAGAAGTATTGGAAGAACTTGGAACGATGCCACTTCCTCCTTATATTCATGAACAGTTAGAAGATCAGTCTAGATATCAAACCGTTTATGCTAAGGAAGTTGGTAGTGCTGCAGCACCAACTGCGGGGCTTCATTTTACTAAGGAATTATTAGATGAAATTGCACAGAAGGGTGTTAATATTGCTTATATTACTTTGCATGTTGGTCTTGGAACTTTTCGTCCTGTTAATGTTGATAATATAGAAGATCATGAGATGCATAGTGAGTTTTATCAAATGAGTAGTGAAGTTGCGGATATTTTAACTGAAACGAAAAAACGAGGAAATAAAATTATTAGTGTTGGTACTACTACTACTAGAACATTAGAAACTATTATGAGTTTATATCATGAGTTTCGTTCATGTAGTGGCTTCACAAATATTTTTATTTATCCAGGATATGAATTTAAGGCGATTGATTCTTTGATTACTAATTTTCATTTACCTAAGTCTACTTTGGTTATGCTTGTTTCTGCACTAGCTGGTAGGGAACATGTTTTACATGCTTATAAAGTAGCAGTAGATGAGAAATATCGTTTCTTTTCTTTTGGAGATGCAATGTTGATTCAGTAGGTGATTATATGGATGTTAATCAAAAAATATTAGATTCTTTTTATCATAAAATTGTACCACAAGCTAGTAGTTCTTCTGGTGTTATGATTGATGGTTTTTTATTTAATGCCTTTTTTATATTAGATAGTCAATTACCTAACTATGAAGACTATTTTAGTCCCGTAATTCAAATTAAAAATAAAAAAAAGTTTAATCAATCACTAATCAATTATACTAAAGCAATGATTTATTTTTTGTCTATGCATCCGGAGTTTAAAAATATTGATTATGTTTATTTTAATGGTGATATTGATAAAATTATCGAATCTACAGTTTTAAATGTTTGGTTTAATGCTACGGAGGAGGATTTTAGAAATCCAGTTGAATTCTTGGAAAAGAGGACTTCTTTTTTAGAAAACGCTGTTTGTATGAAAGAGTTTAAAAAGCATCATATTACTAAAGTAATTAATGGAAAGTATCCTTGTTATTTTGATTATTATGTTGATACTTGGAATCCTTCTGGAAATGAGACACCTTATGTTTTTCGAAGTAGTATTTGTAATGAGGATGGAGCTAGTATTGAATTACCTAATATAGGTTTTGGTTTAGATGGTAAAGATTGTTATGTTTATTGTCTTCATAATGGGAAGAAAAAGGAAAATCTACTTGCTAGTGAAAAAAAGTTAAATAGAGTTATGTATCAAGCAAATAAAGATGTTTATTTTGATTATGAGGAGGAGCGTATTCAAGATGTTTCTGTTTCTAGTTTGTTTGCTTTGACTTTATTCACTTCTTTTGTTCAGGAAAATGGGTATACTTCTCTTATTGTAAAAGGAAATTTTCCTGTTAGAAACATTGCTAAAATGTATAATAAGAAAGTTGATTGTGATGAGTTTCAAAGAATTGGTAATAGTGTAATGAATCGATATTATCGTAGTTTTCGAAGATTATCTTATCATTTTCCAGAATTAGAAATATTAAGTTATCCATATGAGATGGACAATGCTATGCATATGAAAGTACCAGAAGATATTTCTTATTCTGATGATTTTATTCATCAGGTTTATGCTAGTACTAAAAATGGGAAGTATTCTATTAAAAAATAGTTATTACTTTTTATTGATTTTAGTAAGTATATCTTTATATAGTAAAAATATATGTGTTTTAATATTGAAGTAGATGATAGGAGATTGAGGAGATAAAGATTTTAAAGTTTTATTTGATGTTTGGAGTAATTAAAAATTAGTTGAGGAAGAATTAGAAGGTAAAAATATAACGATTATAAATAATTGGTATAGATTATAGGAAGCTTTCTAAAAGTGGTATTAGAAAAAATGTTTGCTATTTTATATAGAAATATGTTATAATTGTAGTCGTCTAGCGATGATCCGCTTTTCGGTTTTATTTAATGATTATGATCATTCGTGAAATATATATTTAGAGAGGAGAACTTATATGAATGTAATTGACAAAATTAATCAAAAACAAATTAATCCTAACATTCCAGAATTTCGTGTTGGAGATACTGTAAGAGTAGATGTTAAGATTATTGAAGGAAAAAGAGAACGTATTCAAGCTTTTGAAGGTGTTGTTGTTGCTCGTAGAGGTGGAAGTGTTTCTGAAACATTTACAGTACGTAAGATGAGTAGTGGAATTGGTGTAGAGAGAACTTTTCCAATTCATTCACCAAAAATTGCTGGAATTACAGTAGTACGTAAAGGTAAAGTAAGACGTGCCAAACTTACATTCTTAAGAGGTATGGTTGGTGGATACCGTATTAAAGAACGTGGACAACAATAAGATAAGGGAAAACCCTTATTTTTTCTTTTAAGAATAAAAAAATAGTGATAGAATAGTATAGGAGGTAGGGTGTTTATTATGGAAAATATAAAAGAGAAAAATAAAAAAAATTACATTAAGGAATTTTTACCTTATCTTATTATCATATTAGTAGTTATTTTTATTAAAGTATATATAGTGTCTCCTATACGAGTAAATGGAGTTTCTATGGATTCTACATTAAAAGATGGAGATATAATGTTGTTAGATGAAATCAGTTATCGTTTTTCTGATATAGAAAGATTTGATATTGTAGTTATTCATAGAGATGATGAGTATTTAATTAAAAGAATTATTGGTTTACCTGGTGAAAAAGTATATTATGATGATGGTAAACTTTATATTAATAATAAGTATATCAAAGAAAATTTTAAACATAAAAAAACAGAGGATTTTTCTACCGTAACTTTGGATGATGGAGAGTATTTTGTAATGGGGGATAATCGAGTGAATTCTACAGATAGTCGGATTTTTGGGCCTGTTTTACGTGATGATATTATTGGTAAGACTAGTTTGACTATTTTTCCGTTTTCAAGGTTTGGTAATAAAAAATAGTGTATGAACATACTTTTAAGTATGTTTTTTCTATATTATATTTTTTGGAAAAGACAATTTTGACTTCACCTTTTCGTTAGAAATGTAGTATAATCATTTTAGTTGAAGGGATGATAGCACGATTAAGACCTATGATACTTTAGATTATTATAATAATCATGCAAAAGAATTTTATAATCAAACTATTTTTGTAGATTTTTTGCAAATTTATCAAAAAGTTTTAATCATGCTTATATTTTGGATTTTGGTTGTGGATCTGGAAGAGATAGCAAATATTTTATGGATAGTGGATACTTCGTAAAGTCTTGTGATGGTTCTATTGAAATGTGTAAGTTAGCCAGTAAGTATCTTAATAGTAATGTTATTTGTATGGATTTTTTAGATCTTAATGAAGTAAATACTTATGACTATATTTGGGCATGTTCTTCTATATTGCATGTAGAAGATGATCATTTACTAGAGGTCTTTAATCAAATGATTGATGCTTTAAAAGTGGGTGGAATTATTTATACTTCTTTTAAAGTTGGAGAAGGGTATATGATTAAGGAAGGTAAATATTATCGCTTTTTAACTAAGAAAGAAATGATTCAACTTTTAGAAAAAACTGGGAAATCGGTTAGGCTTATTGATTATTTTGAAAATGAACCTCTTGCAAGAAGGACTCTAAATAGTAATGATATTTGGGGAAATTATATTATTCAAAAATATGGTTAGGGCGTTAATAGAGTTAGTATGATGTTTGCTAGGGGGATAAATATGGATGTTTCTAAAATTATTTTAGGTACTGGAAGTTATTCTACTGTTTTGTCTGGCAATACGGTTTCTATTACTGGAGATGGTGGTAATGCCTGGGGATATTATGGACCTGCTTATAAAAAACTATCTCCTAGATTAGTCACTGATACGTCTTATGCTAAAAAGTATGAAGAATTACTTAAATTAAAAAAGGATGCTTTATGATTACATGAGTATTTACATTTACGAAAACAAATAGAAGATCAATATATTGAAAGTTATTATGAAACCAGATTAAAAGAGTTAGATGTGGTGGAGTTATTTTCTGTTTTGCAAGAAAAGTTTGGTAATCACATTATTTTGTTATGCCATGAAAATATAGAGGAGTTTTGTCAACGAAGATTGGTTGCTGATTATATTGAATTAAAAACAGGTGTTTATATTCCAGAAGTTACGGTATCTCCTGATGGTGTTATTCAAAGAGTAGAGCCGATTCGTTATAAAAAAAGATTACAAAAAGTAATTTCTAGGAGGTAGTGTATGTTATTATATTTAGCATCACAAGGACTAGAACATGATGATGTTTTTTATCACTTGAAAGAGAGTTTTGCTTGGTTAATTATTTATTCATTTTAAGTTGTATGAAATAAAGATGTAGTTATTGATAAAGTTCTTGATGTCGTTGTAAAATAGGGATATATATAAATTTTATTAGTAGGGAGTGTTATTTATGGAAACTTCTCTTAATACAGAGGTACAAAGTTTTTTTAAACAATATGATTTGGATGATATTACAATAGAAAATATTCAAAAAAGTTTCAAAAATATTCATGAAGAAAATGATTATGGTGGGTTATTACATGCGGCTGTAGAAAATTTATTTCCTGAAGAGTGTGTTTTGAAATTTATGAAAGTGTTATTGGATTCTGGTGTAAATGTTAATTTGCATGGAGAATTTACTGGTTATACTTTTATTCACTTAGCTCTTTATGGATATACTGAAGATGATAAAGACTATTCTTATTCTACAGAGTTTATTTTGAAATTAATCAGGCTTGCTAAAAATTATGGTTTTGATGTTAATGCTAAGGATGATGATGGAGATAGTTTGATTCATACGGCACTTGCTAGTGAAGTTTATACAGGAGAGGTTATTCCACTACTTCAAGCACTGGGAGAAGAGTATGATGTTTTATGTCAGGATGATTCTGGAAATGATATTTCTAAGGCCTTAAAAATATATAAAGAAGAGGCTAAAGAAAGTAAAAATACTACTTGGTATCAAAGACTAACGAGAGAAGAAGATATGATTACTAAGTATGTCTTGATGGGTCAATATGCTCCTGAAGAAGTAGAAAGTGAATTAAATAATTTAAAGACTCAATTGAATACTATTATTTCTAGTTTAAGTATGGATTATTTATTAAATAATTTAGAAAATTTATTGCAACTAAAAGAGCAATACTCTTTTTATCTTTCGAAGTATAATCTTTTTCATGAAGAAAAATTAGATTTTAGTACGGTATGGAATTCTTATAATCAGTTATTAAAAAAAGTAGTACATAATTATTTGGAAACCATCTCTAATCATCCTAGTTATCAAGTTATTGATCAGTTATCTCCTGTACTTTCTAGTTTACAGTTTTCAGAAGAAATTGAAAAATTAAATGAAATTAAAGAGTCTTATACAAAAAACATTCAAGATTTTTCGAAACAGATTTCAGAAAGCGCTACGTTGGCAGAATTAGAGAAGTTTGGGGAAGTTATCGAGGGTTTGCGAGATGAAGATGTTTGCCAACAATTAAGAGAAGAAGTTAGTAAAAGACAGCAACAATTTCAGGATAAGATTTTTTCTATACAAAATCTTTTTTCTACTCAAAATCTTCTTCATAACTTGAATTTGGGAAGTTTTCGTATGGAAGAGAATACTTTTGATTATCTTTCTATGACTGTAAGAGATTTATCTGATTTAGAATCTAGTTTAAATAGTCAATTAGATGAAAGTAAACAATCTATCGTAGATGGGATTTCTACACAAATAGAAAATATACTTTCTTTCATTGATACTTTGGAAAATAACAGTGTTTTTGAAAATGGAGAGTTAGATAGGTTATTTGATGAAACGGTAAAAAATCAAAAGAAAAAGTTAAAAATGAAACGGTTAACAAATCAGGGTGAGGATTAGTATTGATGGATACTTTTTTAGATTCTTTATTATTACAAACAAATTCGACACAATCATCTTTTTTTAAAAAGATAGAAAAAATTTTAGATACTAAACCTCATCTTTCTTCTTTTGATATTTATTCTTTAATTATTGATTTGGTTTCTTTCTTTTCTACTGATAATTTTTCTGAGAATGAAAAAAGGATTACTTATATAAAAAAAATAATCGATTTGTATGATGATGATTTGAATGATGATCATAAATTTTATATTTTATTATATTTAAATGATGATAAATTGTTTGAAGAATATGCACATAAACATTATAAATTATTTCAAGAAAAATTAAAGAATATAGTTTTTATTGAGTATTATTATAATGATTCAATTGAACTTTTTGATTTTCAAGACGAACTTGATTATCTTGGATATCCCTATCAAGCTGAATGGGCGACTTTTGATTTTAAAACATATTACTTATTATATACATTCTTTGGTGATGATTTAAAATTTTTTAAAAATCATAAAATACGCCGTTATTTTCTTAGGCAATTTAATGGTCTTTCTCATAATCAAAAACTTTCTATTTTGTGTGATGTGTTAAAAAAAGAATTATCATTGCAGGATTTTAATGATATTGTAAATTCTTTTTCCACTTATAATGAGGAGGTAGCTGATTTAACAATTTTGTTGCAGGCGGTTGATACACAAAAACAAATGCAATCTATTTTAGAGATGTTATCTTCACTTTATTTTTCGTTACCTATTCATTTTTCTTATCCATTTTCTTATTTATATAATAAGGTTTTTCGTTTAAAGGTTGAAGAGTTTGATTTTCAAGAAGAAAATACTGATAATTTATTTTCAATTTCATATTTGAAATCATTGAATCAATTAGAAAAGATGTCTTTACCTGACCGAAAGAAGGATTCTTTATATTTATCTTATTTTCAAACTTTTTTAAAAACTTTTTTGATTAATTATTCTGATTTTGTTGATGAAAGTGATTTATATGTTTTAGAATTATTATTTCAAAGAGTAATTCATCATAAAAATATTTTTGATATTTTAGCAATTAATAATAAAAAGTCTCTTTATCATTATTATAAAACTGATAGGTTAGTTTCATCTATTGATTTTTCGCTAGATATGGTAAAAAGATATAATGCAAAACAGTATTTAAAGTTAAGAGATTTATATGAAGCTACTTTTTCAAAACATAATGTTAATTTAAATGATTATGGTCTTGATGTCCTTTTTTTGATTCCTTCTTTAGAGTTCTTTGGTTATTCTTGGACTGAGAAAGTAATTAAGATGAAAGTAGATTGTTTAGCAGATTTGGTGTCTAGAGTAAAAGATAAAGGTGAAGATTATATTCAACAATTAAAACCTGTTTTTATGGATGTTTTGCCCGTTTTAAATGCAAAACAAGAATATTCTTATGAGTTGTTTTTTGTATGTTTTGATATGTTATATAAGAATCAGTATAGAAAAATTACTGCAGATAAAGTAAAGAAATGTATGGATTCTATTGCTTATTTATTGTTTCCTAATAATTATCATATTGCTGATAATTTGGAATTGTTAAATTTTGTTCCTAAGGGACGACCACTTGATGATAAAATTGAGGGTATAAAATTATATGATCAGTATCGTTTTCGTTTGTTATCTTCTATTCCAGATATAAGTGGTAGTATTGGGGATTGCTTTTTTTCTATGGTTGATATGCATAGTAGTGAAATTTTATCTAATGGAATTGGTCATTATATATTGCCTAATACAATTGCTTCTAGTTGTTTAACTCCAAATGGAACAGCAGCTAGTTGTTTACGACATGGAGCGTTAAATCCTAATGGGAGATTTTTTAAGGTGGTTTGTCAAGATAATATATTAGCTTATAGTTGGGTTTGGCGTTGTGGAGATGTTTTATGTTTTGATAATATTGAAGTTACTAAAGAATTGTTAGATATTCCTAATTATGAGGAAGTTGTTTATATGTCTTATAAGCAAGCGGCGGAAGAAATTATGAGGATTACTAATAAAGAAGAAAATGGTGGGGTTAAGCTTGTGACTATTGGGAAAAATCCTATTGATGTTTCTAATTGTTATTTAGAAAAACTTCCCTTGGTAAATGATTATACCAATAAATTATTTCAGCCTAATTCTTCAGAAAAATTACGTCTTGTTGATTCTTCTTCTAAACAGATTATTTTGGCTGGTAAGTATCAGGATTCTTTAAGTACGGAGGATGTAGTACCTATTTATAAATATCAAAGAAAGCCTGTAAAAAGGTTTTGTGATTTTGATAAGATACAATTAGAAAAAGAAATGAATGCGATTTATTTTGATTATTGTATTGATAATAATAAAAAATATACGCCTATTTTAAATTCTTATTCTGATGGTTATATTAATGAAGACTGGTTTGTTGGAATTAAGAAGGATTCTTTCTATGATTTTTATTATCGTGGTAAAGATGATAGGTTGTTTTTAGAAGCAAATCAAGTTATTGATAGTAATATATCATTAGAAAAAACTGCTCCTTCTATTATTTTACCTTCTGATGAAAAAATACAAAGGATATTGGATGTTAAGAATATAGAGGTTGATATTTCTGGTTTAGAGGAATATTTAGAGCAGATTCCGTCTAATACCTTTCAATTAGCTGATGATTGCTATATACATAATCCTGCATCTATAAAAAATTTAAGTAATATTTTATTAAATGGTGCGATTACTTCTTCTATGTATGGTAATCATTCTGGTGGAAGTGGTTGCAATGGTCCACATTTTATTTCTGTTGCGAAAGTAAATACCGATGCGTATAATTCTTATGTTTCTTCTAAGGCTATTATTTTAACTGATGATATTTGTGCATTTCAGGGTCAAGGTAATGTTGCTGCAAGTTTTTCTGATTCTTTTATGAAAAGTGCTTATCCGTATAGAAAAACAAATTTTGATGGAGAATTTCATGTTTTAAATCATATTTTGTTAGATAAGGCAAATGGTATCTTTTCTTCTAATAGAGAACTTACTGAAATGGTTCAGATTGTTTATCTTCAAGAATTATTTGATAATTCTCTTCCATTAGTTTTATTTGAAAATAAAGGTATTGTTGATAAAAGTGAAGTAAAGAGATATTCTAAGATTATACATAAATAGTATTTGTTTTAAAATGATATCGTTGTGTGTTATGATAGATATATTAGATGAGCTTAATCATTTGCTTGGTTTTTCTATTGGATTTTGTCAAAATAACTATGTTGTAGATGAAACTAAAAATATTAGAAGGGTATGTTTAAGATATTATTTTAGTGGCAATATAAGATAAAATTTTATAGTAGTAGAAAATTTACAAATATATAGTTAGATAGTAGTATATACGTGATTTAGGAGTGATGTCGTATGTTAAAAAAGATAAGAGAATTTCCAGTTATTAAAAAGAAAAAACCTTTTGAAATACAACTTACTTCTGATTTAGAAAGTAAGGTAGAAAAAAATTGGAAAGAGTTTCTTAAAAAACATGAGGGGTATTGGGATGGAGAGTTATTATCTGTTACTCATTTTGATGTTGATGCAAATATATTTGTAGTAGGTAAAGCTAAATATTCCTGGTTAATTTATTCACAAAATCATGAAGATTTAGATATTAGAAGTTTATTTGTTGCTATTTTATTTAAAACATTAGATGATAAATACGTAATTATTAAAAATAATCATGATATTATTAATATTATTGGTGGTATGGTTGAGGAGAAAGATTTAAGTAATGATAAGTTTCATCCTGCCTTTTGCTTACAACGAGAATTATTAGAAGAGCTAAATTTAGATTTATATAATAGACAACATGTATGTAGTTATCAAATGAAGTATTTGAACACTCCTAATCCTGGTAGGAATTATGGAATTGTGTATACTGGAGTGTTAAATTTTACTTCTAGTGAATTTTTAAAGTATTTTATAGATAATAAGAGTAAGTTAGACCATGAAATATCAAAGCTATTGTTACTTGATAGTGAAGAAGTAAAAAGTTTAGATTTGAGTGGGAATCATGCTCCTGCTTTATATGTAAAAGAATTGATGGATTTTGAAACTGATGATAATGTTCATTAGTTGATTATTAATATTTTCAATTACTTCAATTCATGTTATTTTTTGTTAAAAATATATTTAGTGCTGTCATTTTTTGATAGTAGAAAATGTTATAAAAATTGATTGGTAAAATGTACTAATTATTATTGTAAAACGAACGAAAAAAGTATCGGAAAGGATATTATTTTCATAAATTTAGTTAGATAAAGAGGTGTATGTATGAGAGAGATTTTATTTGCAACTGGAAATGAAGCTAAGGTAAAAAGATTTCGAGATAAATTATTAGAAAGGAATGTTAGGCTTTTAACTTTAAAAGATATTGATATGGAACTTGATGTTTTAGAAGATGGAAGTAATGCTATTCAAAATGCTTTGATTAAAGCTAGGGCTTATCATAAGGTTACTGGTATGATTACTTTAGCTATGGATGATACTTTATTTTTAGAGCAAGTACCTAGTGATATGCAACCAGGTATGTATGTTAGAAGAGTTCAGGGACGGAGATTATCTGATGATGAAATGATTTCTTATTATTCTAATTTAGCTAAGAAGTATGGTCAAAATGGAAGAATTACTGCTAGATGGATTTATGGTATGGCTTTAATTAATCAAGGAAAAGAGTTTACTTATACATGGTCTAAGGATGATTTTTACCTGGTAGATAAACCTTCTTCTATTGTAAATCCAGGATATCCTTTAAATTCTATTTCTGTTAATAAAAAATTAAATAAATATTTTACAGATTTAACTGAAGAGGATAAAGTGTTATGTGAAGAAGATGAAAGTGATGTTGTTCAGTTTATTGTTGATCATTTATCATAATCTACTATTTTATAAAGAGAGATGTGTATAAAATTTATGATATAATGTAGTAAATTTGATGCGATAATAAATGAAAATGAAACAAACATCAACTGGGTGATATGGAGTTGAGAAATGCTATTTTAAGTTTTTATCAAATAAGAAAATTAGGCAATATAATTTTACATATTTAAGAGAAAAAGGTGATATTATGGCAATTATAATAGCAGGGTTTGCAACGTGTGGAAAAAGTGTTTTGGGTAGAAAATATAGGAATGTTATAGATTTAGAGTCTAGTTCATATAAGTATAAGGTTTTTGATACTGATTTAACTTTTGAACAGCGAAAAGGAACTAAACGTGAAAAAAACGATAAATGGCCACAAAATTATTATAATGCTATAAATGAAGCATGTAAAAAATATGATGTTGTGTTAGTTCAATTAAAACCAGAACATTTTAATTATTTTGATAAAAATAATATAAAGTATTCAATTGCGTATCCTAACCTCGATAATTGGAATGAAGTGGAAAGAAGATGTATAGAGAGAGGAAATAATGAAGGCTTTATAATTAGATTGAAACAGGTGTTTAAACCTTATTATGAAGATTCATTAAAAAGGAAATGTGAAAAAATGTATATATTAAATAATAAGGAAACTTTAGAAGATTGCTTAATAAAAGATAATATAAAGCTGATTAAATAAAGGAAGTGATAAAAATGGACAATAAAGAAAAAAGTTTGGCATCACAGCGTATCGGGTGGGTGAGACACATTTATGCCAAACCATCTCTAAATCCCTATAAAATAAGGAAATTAAAAAAATGAGTTTTTACATATTTTTACAAAAATGAGGAATCTTTTAATAATTTTATTATTGGGAAAAAAATTAAAATTGGTTTATAAGAAGAGTATTATCAAAAATAATAGTAAAATATTAGTATATAAAAGAAGGGAGGAATTATGAATATGTTAGAAGGACAGAATGACTTATTAATTTATAAAGATAAAAATGGAAATGTAGTGGTTGATGCAATATATAGAGATGAAACTTTATGGCTTACTCAAAAAGGGATGGCTAAGGTTTTTGATGTTGGGATTTCTGCTATTTCTAAACATTTGAAAAATATATTTGAAGATCAAGAATTAGATGAAAAAGTGGTTGTTTCCAAAATGGAAAATACCACTAGACATGGTGCGATTGAAAGTAGAACACAAACCAATGAAGTAAAAATATATAATCTAGATGCAATTATAGCTGTTGGTTATCGGGTAAACTCTAAGAAAGCGACTGAATTTAGAACATGGGCTACTAAGCGGAAAAATTATATGGATATTAGAACTAAATTTATAAAAGATTTTCCTATTCCAAAAGGAAATAAAGATAATCCATATATTATATTGTTTGATGGTTATACTGGTATGGGTAAAAGTACTGTGGCTAAAGTAATTGCTAAAAAAGATAATTCTGTAATATTAAATAATGATCAAGTTAGAGATTGGCTAAATGATTATCATGATTCTACTAATTTAAAAAGTGATTTGCAGAAATATCGTTTAGAATTATTATTAAAAAATAATAATAGCTGTATTTGTGATAGTTGCTTTTGTCATAATTGGAAAGAAAAAATAAAGTATTATAATAAATTAGGATATAAGTATTATATAATTAGATTAGAGTGTGATGAATCGATTATTAAAGAGAGATTATTATCTCGAGTAAAAGATAATGCAAATTATTCTATAGCGAATTTTAATGACTATCTATGGATGACAGAAAATGTTTCACATGTGGATGATAATTTAGTTGATTATACTATTAATACTGAAACAAATATAGAAGAACAAGTGAATGGTTTTATAAATCGATATAATTTAGTATGAGAAATTGATAGCTATGATGAATTAAGAAAAAAATGGTATCACAGTTTATCGAGTGCTTGATACCGATTTACTAAACCCTTTTGTGAAGTATTTATAAATAAATGATTTGTGAGGTTCAAAATCTTGTACGTTTTTGAAAATGACTCAAAAATAATAAAAAATGATTAAAAATTAACAATTTTTATTAAAAAATAGGGTAAAAATTTTTAGTTGATACCGCATGGTAAACCCTATAACATTTTGCCGAGAAAGGAGATGAATTGCATATATGTTAACTGAACAAAATAATCTATTGATATATAAAGATGAAAATGGTGATATTATAGTTGATGCAATTTATAAAGATGAATCACTATGGCTATCTCAAAAAAGTATGGCTAAAGTATTTGAAGTTGATAGAACTGTTATCACAAAGCATTTAAAAAATGTATTTATAGATGGTGAATTGGACAAAGATTCAGTATGTGCAAAAATTGCACATACTGCAGAAGATGGAAAGACATATCGAACAGAATTCTATAATTTGGACGCAATTATTTCTGTTGGATATCGAGTTAATTCAAAAAAAGCAACAGAGTTTAGAATATGGGCAACGAAAATATTGAAAGAATATATAACAAAAGGATTTGCTTTAAATGATGAACGATTTATTAGAGGAAATAAGTATGATGCGAAATATTTTGATGAATTATTAGAACGAATTAAAACAATCAGAGTAAGTGAAAGGATGTCTTATCAAAAAATTACAGACTTGTTTATTGCAACATCGGCAGATTATAATCCCAAGAGTGAAGAAGCTTATACTTTTTTTAAAATTGTTCAGAATAAACTTCACTATGCAATTACTGGTCATACTGCAGCTGAACTGATTTATAATAGAGCAAATCACAAACAAGAACATATGGGACTCACAAATTGGAAGAATTCTCCTGATGGACTAATATACAAGTATGATGTAGTAATTGCTAAAAATTATTTGAACGAAGAGGAGTTGACTAAATTAAATGATTTAACAAATATGTTTTTAGTATTTGCTGAAGATGAAGCTAAAGAAAGACATGTTATGACTATGCAAGATTGGATTAATGCTACAGATGATTTGTTAAAATTTAGGAGAAAAAATGTATTAAAAAATAGTGGTAGTATTTCTCATAAACAGGCAGTAGAAAAAGCAGAAGGTGAATATGAAAAATATAGGGTTATTCAAGATCAAGAGTATATTTCTACAATGGATCAATTTTATAATAAATATTTAGAAGAAAATAGTAAAATAGGTGATGACAATGGATAAATTAAATGAATATTTAGAACAAGATATATGGAATCCAAAATATTTATTTCATGGTAGTCCTTATGAAATTAATATTTTAGAGCCAAGAAAATCTACTGATGCCCAAAATAAGGAAAATGAAGATTATGCTACTTTTCTGACAAGTTGGTTTATTAATGCTACATCTTATGCTTTTAGAAATAAATTAAAAGAGATGAATGAACATTATGATTTTTCAATGAATCATAATGGTGAATTGCCAGCCATGGTTTTTCGAGTTGATAATTTGCCTGATGACTTATATGGATACGTATATGTTTTTAATAAAACAGATGATATGATAAAAGATAATCATGAATATACAACACAATATAGATGTTATCATCAATTGCGTCCAGTTGATATTGTAAAAGTTTATTATAAAGATTTTGCAGATTATTTTAGTAGAGAATCATTACAAAAACTTAAGTAGAAGGAAGTGATAAGAATGGCAAATGAAGAAAAAAGTTTGGCATCGCAGCGTATCGGGTGCTTGATACCAATTTATTTAACCCCTCCAAGAAATCCTTATAAATAAAGGGGTTGCGAGCATCTGGATTTTGCATGTTTTTTTAAAAATGACTAAAAAATAGCAAAAAATTTCAAAAAAAAGCTATTTTTATTAAAAATGGGGTTATTTTTTTTTATATATTAGGAATTTGCTTCATTTAATTGAATAAGTGAAAATATGATTGCCCCATCACAAAAACTCAGATAATATATCTGATTATTTCTAATTATTATTAAATTTTAGTAATCAACTTCTACTG
>DVGU01000033.1 GCA_018712565.1 Candidatus Faecimonas gallistercoris | reverse complement strand
TAACTAATCATACTCCTAAAAAGGTATAAAATATTTATTAGCTTATCAAAAGTTTTCTCGGCATAAAACATCATATAGACTATATATAGTTTATTCATAAAAAGTTGCACTTGACTTTTTAATTAATAAATTGTACTCGTTACATGGGGAAATGTATGATTTTTGCAATTTTTTAATTGCTGATATGATTAATTATTTTTGACTTTTATAATTGTCCATAGCACTTCTTATTACATCATCCATATCATAATATTTATATTCTGCAAGTCTTCCACCAAAAATAACATTATCTTCACTACTAGCGAGTTTCAAATATTCTTCTTTTAATTTGTTATTTTTATCATCATTTATGACATAGTATGCTTCTTTTTCTTCTGTCCAATCATCTGGGTATTCATAAGTTACTATTGTTTTTTTACTTGGTGTAGATTCAAAGTGTTTGTGTTCAATTACTCTAGTATAGTCTACTTCTTTTCCTGTGTAATTTACAACTGCATTACCTTGGAAGTTTTCTACGTCCATAACTTTGGTATCAAACCGTAGTGACCGATATTCTAGTCTTCCTAGTTTACAATCAAAATATTCATCAAGCATCCCTGTATAAATTATTTTGTCAGCAATAGATTTATAGTAGTCTTTTTTTAGTAAAAAGTCTTCTTCAAGTTTTACTTCTATTCCTTCTAACATTTTTTCTACTAGTTTGGTATATCCACCAATTGGAATTCCCTGATACTTATCATTAAAATAATTATTGTCATATATAAATCTAACAGGTAGTCTCTTAATAATAAAAGCTGGTAAGTCAATACATGCTCTATTCCATTGCTTTTCTGTATAGCCTTTAACTAATTTTTCGTAGATAGTTCTTCCTACTAAGGAGATTGCTTGTTCTTCTAAGTTTTTTGGGGTAATTCCTGCCATTTCTTTTCTTTCTTCTTCAATATGTCTTTTAGCATCCTCTGGAGTAATAACATCATTCCAGATTTTAGCAAAAGTATTCATGTTGAATGGCATATTATAGATTTCATTTTTATATCTGGCTACTGGTGAGTTTGTATATCTATTAAATTCTACAAAACTATTTACATAGTTCCATACTTCTTTATCGTCGGTATGAAAAATATGTGCTCCATATTTATGAACATTAATACCCTCTATTTCTTCTGTATATATATTTCCAGCAATGTGCTTTCTTTTTTCGATTACTAAAACTTTCTTTCCGTCTTTCTTGGCAAGATTTGCAAATGTTGCACCATATAGACCTGAACCTACTATTATATAATCATATTTCATATTTTATCCTTTCTTAAAACAAAAAGTATATGCAAAGATATACTTTTACTCGTTACTAAATTTTTGATATAATTCAATTCTATTATTAATTCTATCTTTACCTAGTATTTTCATAATAGAGAATAAGTCTGGCGACTTGGTTCTTCCTGTTATCATTACTCGAAGGGCTTCACAAATATCTCCAACATGACCTTTATAGTTGTCTGGATTCTTCTTATAATCTTTTGGTCTAGCAGCAAACCCATGAGATGTTGCGAATTCTTTTGTTGCGTTAAACCATTCTTCATTAGTTACCGATAAATCTATACTTTCTACATATTCTCTCATTAGTTCAACATCATATATTTTATCTCCGTCATATTTACTGTAGTTTTCTTTTTTAAACATAGAATCGATTGCATATGAGAACTCTTCTTTGACATCGGAATATTTACTAATATCTTTTCTAGGACGTGGACCATCTTTTTCAATGCTTAAAAATTTTATCATGTCTTCTTTATTTTCTTTTAGTAATTTATTATATTCTTTATCAAACTTTTCGGTATAAGCTAATGTTTCATTATATACTTCTTCTCCACTCTTACGAGAAAAGTAAGTTTTACATAAGTTATTTAGTTTTGCTTCATCAAATGATGTGCCACCAATGGCTTGTTTATCAAATGAAAAAGTAAAATCTTTAATTGTTTTATCTTGATTATTTAAATACCATTCTTCAAAGTTGGTGTTAGCAATTGTTGCGAGATAAAGATGTAGTGCATCAATTGGAATACCACTTTCTTCATAGAATTTAGCTCCTGCCCAGGGGTCTTTTCTTTTAGATAACTTTCTAATTGTACCAGTTTCACTATCTTTAATTGTAATTGGTGCAATATGTGCATACTTTGGAGGAGTAAATCCTAAAACTTCAAATAACTGAATATGTAATGGTAGACTTGATACCCATTCATCACCACGAATCACATGTGTCGTGTGCATTAAATGATCATCAATTGCATGGGCAAAATGATAAGTAGGCGTTCCATCTTTTTTTAATAAAACTGTGTCCATATCATGTTCTGGAAATTTCATTTTCCCTTTGATACAGTCTATTATTTCTATTTGTTTATTTGGATTACCTGGAGATTTTAGTCTAATTACGTATTCTTCGTTATTTGCTAATTTCTCTTTTACTTCTTCTAAAGATAAATCTCTATCTACCGCATACATTCCATAGATACCGATTTTAGTTTTATTAATTGCCTGTTCTTCTTTAATATTATTTTGCTCTTCTTCTGTCATAAAGCAAGGATAAGCAAGTCCTTTTACAATTAAGTCCTTAACGTAGGTTTGGTATATTTCAGTTCTTTCACTTTGTTGATAAGGTCCATATTCTCCTTCAAAACTATATCCTTCTGTTGGAGTGATATTAAATCCTTTTAATACACCGGTAATATTTTCTATGCCACCTTCTACTGCTCTTTTTTGATCTGTATCTTCTATTCTTAAGAAGAATACACCATTACTTTGTCTAGCATATACCATATCACAAAAAGCAGAAAATAAATTTCCTAGATGAACACTTCCAGTTGGGCTAGGACCATATCTTGTTACCATTGCACCATCTGGTAAATTCCTTTCGGGGTACATTTTTTCATAATATTCTCTAGTCTTATCTATATTTGGAAACAGCAATTCTGCTAACTCTATACGTTCTTTTTTAGTCATTATCTCACCTCATTTGTTTTCTATTTAATGATAAACTATAATCACTAAAATTGCAAGAAAAAAGCCTTCTTTCGAAAGCTTAATAATCATTGGTTGCCCTAGTTAGATTCGAACTAACGCATCGTGCGGTCAGAGCGCACTGCCTTACCGCTTGGCTATAGGGCAATATTTGTTACAAATTCATTTTACAACAAAATATAAAAAAAAGGAAGAGTTATTTTCCTTTTTTCTCTTGATTTACTTTTGTTTCGCTCTTTTCTTTTAATGTTTCAGTGAAAAAGCTTTTTAACTCTTGATTATCTCCAGTTATAGCACTCACAATAGATGCGTGTATAAATTGCTCACTTGATTGTTCATTCACATCAGAAAAAGCAAGTTCATAATTAAACCCTAAGTATTTATCCATACATTCTACACTTTCTCTTAAGAATTCTCTAGCAATACGACCATTACCTTCTCTAAATGGATGAATTATATTTAATTCTCCATAACAATCAGCTAACCAAGTAGTGATATCATCTTTTGATTGGATTTTAGTTATCTTTTTACCTAGCGTTTGTAACGTTTCGTTTAGATAACTATAAATAAATTCTGGTCTACAAAATGGTGTGTTTCCTTTTGTAATATTTTCATCTCGTATTTGTCCGGCAAAATCATAAATGTGTTCAAACACTTCTTTATGTAAGTCTAAATAATATTTTCCAGAAAATAATTTTGATGGAGATGGAATATCTCTTAATTGTATGGCACTCAACATTAACGTTGTAATTCTTCTTTCAGCAACTTCTAGAGTTTCTTGGTCTTTAATTCCTAATTTATTAATTAATACTTCTGTGTTCGGATAACAATATTTAGATTGAGAGTCTAAAGATTCGTCGATTCTACTTTTTATGTTTTTCATACGTCTTCTCCTGTGCTTGTAATTCTGTTCCCATGGCTAAACCATATAATAAAGATTTTATTGCTCGATCTTTATATTCTCCTTCGTATTTCTGTAAAACTGTCTCTATTAACTCTCTTTCTTCCGGAGTTACATCATACCCCTCGATTTTATTGTTTCCCATTGCATTTTTTATTGCAGCTGTAATTTTTTCTTCAGACATTTTCATCACCCACGAATTATTCTATCACATTTTCTTTGGTTTTTATAGTTTATTTTCGTATTTTTATTATATCCTCTTTTTCTACTGTACCTATTAATAAGGAAGAATTGGTGTTATGCTTGGTTCTATTTTCTTTTACTTGTTTTTCATCATAATTAGCATAACAGTATTTACAGAAGTTGCTGCAAGTGTTATATACTCCAATATCTACCATCTCTACACAATTACATTTTCCTCCTTTTCTTGCTTTCCATTTTTTATGTTTTTTTCTTCCTGTTAATTCTTGTGCTAATTTTAGACTTAGACAGTCTTCTTTAATAAATCCATATTCTACTAAGTTTTCATCTTCAAAACAGCTTTGAACTGTCATATGATGTTTTGTTGCAATTTTTGCAAAGTTTTCTCCTATTTTTTTGTAGTCATTCTTTGTTAGACTTTTAGGATTTAATACTTTTATGTTTTTTCTTACATTTTTATAGTCGTCCAAAAAGGAGATGATGATATGTTCTATGTATCCATCTAAATTATTACATAGTCTTTCAAACATTTTAATATGATAGTTGATTGTATACTTTTTGTTTATAAATATTGGATCATAACGAACGTAGGTGTATTGTTTTCCTATTATTTTTGATACTTGTTTTATTCCTGTTATAACTTCTGTTTTAGGTGGAAGATTTGGTTCTATATCTTTTAAATATGGTGTTAGGGTAATATGAAATATCATAGGCTTATCTATTTTTTCTAAGTATGGAAGAATTGGCAATGGGTTTTTAGTACAAAACATGATTCCATCAACATCATTCAAATCAATTCTACTAATGAGTTTGGGATTAAATGGATTTCTTACATCAACATATCCTTCTTTTAACCGGTTTATAAACCATGGTGTATAATAAGCAACTATATCAGTTCTACCACTTACCATTAGAATCATATTACCACCTCTTATTCATTGTAACATGTTATATTCGTTCTAGAGCATCTTTTTTATACCAACCTATTGGGGATGTTGTTGAAACTAAATATGGATATTTTGCCTCTGGAATAATTCTGGTAATAGTCCCGGTTATTCCTTTTTTGGCTGTATTACTTTTTCCATCAGAGGAAGCATTTCCTCGCTTAATAGTTTTTACTTTTGTACCAATTGTGAAATCATTAGTGTTACTTGTTAATATTAAATCGTTTGATAACCACCCAGTTCCTCGATTAATTAAATATGGAGCAGGTCTTCCCTTTATTACTCTAGTTATGGTTCCTGAATGAATTAGAGAAGTTGTTTTTCCTTCTGCGTAACTGTTTTTATATAAATAATTAAATGATACTACATCTCCTACTTCGTATGTTTTAGTTTCTGGTAGAGGTTCTGGGGTTGGAATTTGATTTGTTGGATTCGCATATTTATCCCAGGCATCTTTTGTTCCGTAGAAATAATTTAAGTCTAAGTTTTTGGAATATCCATTTATATAACCTTTTGAAGTATATTGCCATAAAATATAGAAAGGCCAATATTTATTTATTGGTGGAGTACCTGGTGCACCTGTATTCGCTCCATAACTTGCTATCCAAAGACCAAAATTTCCATTTACTACTCTAGTCCAATCATATGTATTTGCAGGGGATGCACTCATATAGATGATTGGCCTTACATTTGTTTTTTCATATATTGTTTTTAAAAAATCATATGCCCAATTAGTATTACTTGTATTTACTTCCCAATCTAGTACTAATATTGCTTTTTTGATATAGTCTTTTGCTTTTGATAAGAACCACGTTGCTTCATCTTCTGGAGTATTTCCTAAATCTGGTCTTGCATAATGATACAGTCCTATTTTCTTATTACTATATATGGCATCTTGTAAATATTCTTTATAGTTAGGATCTGTATACCCTACTCCTTCGGTTGCTTTTACAATAACAAAATCTATGTCTAGTGTATTCATATTTATTCCTGCTTGATATCTAGAAATATCAATTCCTTTTAACACATTATCACCTCCTATCATATTATATAAACAAGAAAAAAAAGAAATCATATCAGGTACCTATAATTTCTTTTTCTTATTTTGTTTATAGTTTTTAGTCGTGTTATATTTATCGCTTTTATGTTAAAATGTAGTTGGTGATATTATGAAAAAAGCTAGAAAATTAATTACTGAATATAAAACTTTGATTTTGGTGAGTATTGTTGTAGCGGTTGTTGTTCATCTACCTCTTTTTACTAAGAATATTTTAACGGCTGATGTATTGCTTAATACTGGGTATTATTCTGGATACTCCTGGGAGATTTCACTGGGACGATTTGGTCTTTATTTTGTTGGACTACTTAAAGGGGGACTTGTTATACCTCAATTAGAGGTTTTTCTTAGTATTTTATTATTCATTTTTAGTATGATTTTAATTTTAGATTTATTTGAAATAAAGAAGAAAGTGATTCAGGTAATGTGTGGAGTCTTAGTTTCCGTATCTCCTATTTTATCAGCTACTCTTTTATTTCATTACTGTTCTTTTGCTTATGCGCTTGCTTTCTTTTCCTCTGTTATTACAATTTATTTTTTAGTTAAGTCGAGGAACAAGTTTGTAAAATATGTTATTCCTGTTTTTCTTATTGTATTGTCTCTTAGTATGTATCAAGCTTATCTAGCTATTCCTCTTACTTTACTACTTTTCTGGTGGATGATACAAATTTTAAAGAAGAAATTTCATTGGAGGGACTTTTTTATATCTTTTGGGATTATTATTTTAGGAAGTGTTTTCTATTTCGTTCTTATGAGATTATCATTGGTTATTTTTCATATTGACTTAAGTAGTTATCGGGGGGCAAGTCAATTTGGAATAGATACTATTTTAGATATTCCTAGTAGGATAGTTAATGCTTATCAAAGTTTTTATCAGTATTATTTTACTGATAATATTGTTGCTAATTCTAATGTATTCATGCAAGTATTTTATATTTTGATGTTTTTCTTATTAGTTATTGGAATTGGTTATTCTTTCTATAAAAATAAAGTTTCTTTAAAATATTCTTTATTGTTTTTATTCTTTTTACTCCTTATTCCTATGCTTGTTAATGTTGTTGTGATTTTATTTCCGGATACTAAAATGCAGTTATTAATGAGTAGTGGTTATCTATTGATATTCTTCTTTGTTTTTTATTTTATGCAAGATAAAAAAGTATTTTCTATTCTTACTATTTTTCTTTTTATCTTTATCATTCGAGGATATATTATCCAAGATAGTGCAACTTATCAAACTTTAGAACATACTTATCAAAAGACTTATCAGGTTGCTAGTGATATTAGAGGTAGGATTAATAAATTAGGATATCAAAAACAAGTTATGATTGTAGGAAATCTTGACCAGAATAAATACTATAATAAACAAGATTCTACAGAACTTAATAATATTTCTAGTTATACTTATGGTTTTGTTAGTAATTACTCTCTTTTCTGGGATGAATATAGTAATATGAAAAATGGTTGGAGTCGCTTTATGAAAGGTGAAGTTGGAACTTCTATTACTTTTGTTGATATCGACACTTATCAGAAAATATTAGAAACAAAAGAATATAAAGATATGGAAGTTTATCCAGATAAAGATAGTATTCAATTAATCGATAATGTGATTGTCGTTAAGTTAGCAAATTAAAACTGAAGATTTCTTCAGTTTTTTTACATTAAATTTCTTTTTACTAATTCTGGAATTACATATTTTTCCAAAATACTTCCTACTTTAATTCCTTGCTTTTTATAATCTTTATCAATCCATATCGCTTCTTTTATCTCATTATTACATTTAATTTTTCCTTTTATTTTTGCAAGATATGTTATTACTTGAAGAGGTTTGTTAGAAAATACAGCAATATCTTGATATGTGCCAATATATTCAATTTTCAATAGTTCGACACTTAATTCTTCTTGTAATTCTCTCTTTAAAGTTTCAAAATCTGTTTCTTTCCCTTCCCTTTTACCCCCAGGGAAAATACATTCTTCACGGTTATTATTTTTTCTTTGTACTAAGATTTTCTTATCTTTTAAAATAATTCCTCCGACTTTATCTATCATATAGTCACCTCCTATTGAAAAGTAATTTTATTTGCTTCCTCTTGTTGTAGGATTTTTGATAATACCCAGCGGTTATTTTTTGTTTTAGTAAATTTCCAAAACTCTACAAAAGAAGATGGTGTTGTACTACCATTTATTTTTTCTTGAGTTTTTGTATTAATTATATAGTCAATCATTTTTCCTTTAATATAAAACCAAATTAAGTCTTTAGAGTCATCCTCATCATCGTGTATTGATACTGGTTTTACATTTAATAATTTAATCTTTTTTAAGATGTTTTTTCGATTGTTTATTTCCATCCAACCAAGTTTTGTTTGAAAGTTTTCATATAAATCTTTGGACATGTATTTTTTGGCTTTTTTCATATTTCCTTCGGCCCAGGCTTCTTCTATTGTATAATAAGCTTCGATTACTTGTTTTTCTACCTTTTTATAATTCCATGTGATATCTTTGTCATCTAACATGCGCATATATCTTTTACTATTAAAAGATGAGTGTAATACTTTTATATATAATACAATTGATCCTATACAAATCATTACTATCATTAAAATAGCATTTAACATACTGGATAGAAAATCTAGGATACCATACCTTCTGTTAGTGTTAGATGTATGAGTGCTTCTACTTCCGTTACTAGAGCTTCTACTAGAGGAGCCACCGGATGATCCACCACCACCGGCTCTTAATGATGTTACTTTGTAATTTTTTACTACTTTCGCTTCCACTGGTTTTGCTATCATACAAAAAGATAATACTACACTTGATATGATTATTACTATTATCCATATTTTATTTATATTTTTCATTACTATCATCCATTCTCTTTTTTAATTCATTAAAAACATATCTTGAAATTCTTCTATGGTATAGGTCTTACTATCATTTGGTAGTTGTACATAGTCGTAGGCATTATTTTCGTATGCAACCTTAAATACATCGTCCGTCCAAGTTACTGTTCCTTCTTTCGTTTTCTTTATTATCCACTCACTACTTCCATAAGATTTTGTTGTATTTTCAGTATTTATATATTTAAAGCCATAATTATCGTGTCCATTATTTATTTTATATATGTAGGTAGAATGGGTTATTTCTCCACTCCCGCCATGAAATACAGCAATATAATTATTTGGAATATTATTATTTTTTAATAATAGTGGATAAGCTATACTAGCTATCACGATAAGAAATACTATCACAATTATTATCATTATTGTTTTTTTCTTCATCTTATTTCTTCTTTCTTAATTCAATTTACTATTTTTTTCTAATTCTAGCAAATACGCTTTCTTTTCTATTCCGCCAGCATATCCTGTGAGAGTTCCATTGGTTCCAATTACTCTATGACAAGGAATAATAATTGATATAGGATTGTGACCTACCGCACCACCTATTGCTTGGGAAGCCATAGAATTTTTATCTAGCTTTCTTGCAACTTTTTTTCCTAATTCTTTATATGTTATTGTTTTACCGTAAGGGATTTTTAATAATTCTTGCCAAACGATTTTTCTAAATTTTGTACCTTGTGGATTTAATTTTAAATTATTGGTGCTTGGATTTTTTCCATTAAAGTAGTCATTTAACCATAATTTTGTCTCTTTAAATAATGGTAAATTATCTTCTTCTTTTAGATTCTTTGGAAACTTATATAAAAAATATTTTTGATTTTCTATAAATAGGCCAGTTAAATATTTTCCATCACTTGTTAAAGTTAATGTTCCAAGTGGAGAAGTTACTTCTGTTTTATACATATTCTCACCTACATTATATATTTTTAGAATATCATATTTTTATGGGATAGTAAACGAGAAAAGGAATCCATAATATGGATTCCTTTTTTTATATATTAGGAATTTGCTTCATTTAATTGAATAAGTGAAAATATGATTGCCCCATCAATCGAGTAGAGAAAAATAATTAAAATTTAATTATTTTGTCCCTCTCACACCACCGTACGTACCGTTCGGTATACGGCGGTTCAATTTACAATTCAATATGAACTTTAGTATAATGGACTAGTGGAAACA
>DVGU01000032.1 GCA_018712565.1 Candidatus Faecimonas gallistercoris | reverse complement strand
AATAAAAGAATATGTAAAAAATCAAGGTAAACAAGATGCGGAATACAAGCAGTTATATTTGAAATTTCAACAGCAAAAATAACATCGCTTTGGGAAGATACCCCGTAGCTTGCTGCGGGGAGTATTCATTTATCAATACTTTCTATATCTTCATCTTTTACGTGTTGCCATTCTTGGTTAATTTCTTGGATTGTTGTATATGGTTTCATAAACGGTGTTTCTTGATAAAATGTTGTTTTAGTAAATAATGATACTGCACCTTCTATATCTTTGTTAATCCAATAATCTTTTAACTTATTTAACCACTTTTCTGCGTATTCTCTATTCATGATTATTTTCCTTTCATTACTTTAACTTTATATAATATTTTAGATTTTAAATATTCATCTTCATCTCTAGTCATTGAAGTTTCCTCTGCTTCAACTGAACCAATGATTCCAAAGTACCTATTAACATCTTCTAAATCAAAAAATCTTTTTGTATAATCTCCCTCAAAATAAAAGTTTTTCTCTAGTTCTTCACCAACACCTGCTCCGAAATTAAAATCATTAACTGAAGCAACTCGTGCTAATAATATTCCATCCGTTTTTAATATTCTTTTTATTTCATTCATGATATGTATACTATCTTTATTATTAAAATACTGTAAAGATAAATCTGCTATAATTAAAGAATATGTATCATTATCAATTGGAAAATCTTCCAACATATTTAAATACATTGTTTTACTATTAGGAATATTATCTTCAATACTCTTTAAAGCTTCTTTAGAAAAATCACAAGATAAAACACTATATCCTCTTTCTATTAAATATAAAGTGTCAGCACCTATACCACAACCAAGATCTAAAATCTCGCTATCTTTATTTTTTTCTAAAATATCTTTATATTCATCTAACCACAAATCATAAACTGGAATACTAGAACGTTTTTTAGACCAATTATCCCACATTTTAACATAACCATTCGTTGTCTATTAAATCACCTCATTTTTTAACTTTTCAAATATTAGAAATAATTACTCTTTTGATTCAATATTTTTTGTTTCTAATATTAATTCATCAAAATCAGATATATATTTTTGATCTTGTACTACACGATATTTTTCATATTCATCTAGTGCTAGTTTATCAGCAATTTCTCTTTTAATTTTTCCATTATCTTTTAAAATGTTATATTCATTGAGATTTAAGAACATTTCTAATTTATCTTTCCATTCTTGCATAGAAATAATATGTCTCAGTTTCACTTGTCTTTCTGCAAAATCTAAATACATAGACACTAAATTATTTAATTCTTTTAACTCTTCTTCAGATAAATAATTTTTAGCAACAGTAACATCTGTTTCTAATATTTTACCATCAGGTGCGTTTTTCCACGTTTTAAGTCCCATAAAATCTTTTTTAGAACTAACTCTATTATATATTATTTCTGGAGCTGTCATTCCTGTGATAGCATAATGTAATTTATTTTGAACATTCTTATAAAATTCTTTTGTTATCTCACTATTTTTATCATAATCATAGCTACATTCTTTATAAATATCTGTAATTTTTTGATAAAACCTTCTTTCACTAGCTCTAATTTCTTTGATCTTAACTAATAACTCATCAAAGTAATCTTTACCAAATTTTGGACCATTTTTTAGTAATTCAGTATTTAAAACATATCCTTTTTTGATATAGTCTTTTAATGTATTTGTTGCCCATTTTCTAAAACTAGTAGCTTCTTTTGAATTAACTCTATAGCCAACTGCAATAATAGCATCTAAACTATAAAAATTTGTATTATATTTCTTTCCATCCGAGGCAGTTACTCTAATTTTTTGAGTAACTGAATCTTTATTTAACTCACCACTTTTAAATATATTCTGTAAATGGTATGTAATATTATTTTCTGCTACATTAAATAACTCAGCCATTGTTTTTTGTGTCAGCCAAAAGTCTTCATTGTCATATAAAACTTCTATTTGTACATTACCATTTTCACTTTGATATAAAATTAAATCTTTTAGTTTATCTATTTTCATTTATCTAATCCTCCTTTGTATAGTTTTATCAACTTTTCTTATTTGTGAATTATTATATGTTCTGCTATTTCTTTATTAAATTAATTAATAAATAGACTTTTTAAACTTAACACCATCACTTTATTTTTTCTTTAGAGCTATTAAAATCTGGTAAATACTTATTTATCCAATCTTTTATAAAACTTTCATCAATACATAAATTACCGCTTCCAGTGCCTAAATTATGATTCTTCTTTCTAGTACCATGAAAATCACTACCACCACTCATGTACATTCCTTTTTCTGCACACAGTTTTACTAAATAATCTGATTGTTCTTTTGTAAAAGTGGTATAAAAACATTCTAAGCCATCTAATTCATAATTATTTATTATATTTAATAGTTCATTTGAAATGTTAGGAGAATATGCAAAGGTATGAGCTAAAAATGCTATACCACCTGACTTATGTATCATTTCTATTGCTCTTTCTAAGCTAGGGAACAATGATGATTCATCAACATACAATGGACTTTTAGGATTATAGACTTCATTTCTAGTAAATCCACTGTCTGTATTTATTGATTTTTTATTTAAGAAAAATTTATAATTTTGAGGATACTTTTTTATTTCAATAGCAAAGGCATGCCTACAGGATTCTACTTTTGGATTAAATTTAATATTATTTTCATCAAAGATAACTCCAATTTTTTTGTATTGATTTTTTATTAATTCATATTCTCTTAATTGTTTTTCTTTAAAAGATAATACATTATCATTTAAAAATTGTTGCATCTGTTCTAAATCAAAACCATACCCTAAAACTTCTATTGTTTCTCCGTTATAAGTTGTAGTTATTTCAATCCCTGAAATTATTTCACCATCAAATTTTTTCCTAATATTAGAGTTTTGTAATTCAAAATGTGCTTGTATAGTGTTATGATCTGTTATTGATAATAAACTTAAGCCAATTTTTTGTGCCTCTTCTAAAAGTTCTTCGATGCTAGAACTACCATCAGAATATGTGGTATGCGAATGAATATCAATCATAATAACACCTGCTTCCAATTCAATTATATCATTTTTCCTGATACTTTAATATATGTATACCCTTATTTCTTCTTCGCATCTTCATCAATATCGTCAAACCATCCTAATTCTTTATACCACGTAAGTTTATCATTATTATTTTAAATTTAAAATTTTAATATCAATATATATTTTCTATCTATTTAATCGACAGCTAGATAATAATATAATTATTTATAAAACAGTTTATCTTCTTTATCTATTTGTTCTTTAGTATTTAGTCTATTAGTACTTTGTTGTGTATTGTTTTCTATATATTGTGAAGCAAGGTATGGATTATCCATATCTTGGTTTTTAATATATGGATTTAGACCTCGCTCTTCATAGATGTTATAGGTATATTCTATCTTTTTACTTGCAGTCTTATTTGGATATAGTTTTTCAACAGATAAATAGCCATGTTGTTTAAGCTCATTTAAAGTGCTTCTTATCGATGTTTTGCTTTCTTTACAATTAGATACTAATCCCTCTAGTGAATAGTTCCAATCATCAGGTAAAGATAGCATATAAGATAATAATCCCTTGGCTTTTAAACTTAGTTCTTTATTTTGTAAATGCTCATTACTCATAGATGTATAATTTTTAACTTTTCTCACTTTAAATACTGCCATGTTCTCATCCCTTTCTTTTACAATATAAAAATCCTAATTTCTTAGGATTCTAAATCAAAAATATTTTCATTAAATATTATCTTAAATGGCTTAATAAAGTCATGCCAATCATTAGGTACTTTATCATTGCCACTTTTTACGTAATCAATTCCATTGTAATAGGTACATTTTAATATCCAATAATATTTAGTATAACTATAAGAATCTCCATAATGACTATTCCATAGATTAGGTTTATACTTTTTAAAACTAGAAAGTATTCTATTCATATTATCAATAGTAATAGATTCATTTATCTTAACAGGTATCCAGTTAATCTTTAATGTATAATTAGGATTCTCTTTATCACTAAAATCAAAGATATACCTATAGTAATTATTATTAATACAAATAATCAAATTAATAACTGATATATCTACTGTGTACATAACTTTCCTAGATTGGAATCTTTTCCCACAATCTTTACAATAATGATTAGGTAAATGACTGATTAATTTCTCACCATCAAAATCATGCTTTTCAAAACCTCTTCTATAATTGATATTAGTATCTAGTTCTACATAGTTCTTCTTTATCTTTTTCTTTTTTAAATAGCCATAAGAGATATTAAACGTATTTTTACTATTACAAAATGGACAAGTTACTTTTCCCATGTTTTCTCCATTTCTAGCAAGTTCTTTACTAAAATGCTTTTCATTCTCCCTATATGTGTTACATCGGAGTAATCATGGGAGAATTATTAGTATCAAAAAGTGGTCTAGGGTACTTAATTATGTATGGTTCACAAGTATTTAATATTAATTTAGTAATTACAGGAGTAGTAATATTAGGAGTGATTTCCTATATAATGTATTTTTTAATTGATTGTTTAGAATCTTTTACTAGAAAAAAAAGAGGAAGTTAAACTACTGAAATTCAGTAGTTTTAAATTTGCCTTTTATTCTATTCTATAGATAATTAATTTACGAAACACTAAAGAAAATGCTATAATAAATTTAAGAACTAGATTAATGTATTAGAATAATAATGAAACTTATCTTTTCTAAAAAAGCTAATAATATTATAAATATAAGATACTCTAGTGATAAAAATCTTTCACTAAGTAGGAAAGGAAGGTGTAGTCGAGAAGTCAACTCGACGTAATATGCAAACAAAAAACAATAGAAATTATTATATAGATTTTTTAAAATTTATATTTAGTATCATGATAGTGTTTTATCATAGCTGGGTATTTACCGGTATTTTTGGTGCAGGATATTTCAACAGAGGATATTATGCTGTTGATTTCTATTTTATTGTAACAGGATTTTTATTTATTAAATCGATTGAAAAACTAACAAAGAAAAAAAGCAAAGAAAATCTTGGTAAACTAGACTTACAATTTGTATGGAATAGATTAAAACCCTTACTTCCCAGTATGATACTCATCTATTTAATAGGTTATATTTTAGTCTATCATAATAGTTTATTTGACTATCATATATTATTTTCTGATCAAACAATCAGCGAATTTAGCTTTTTGGGACTAATAGGAAATGGAATGAGTATTAATTTAGGATGTTGGTATATATCTGTAATGTTAATATTATTCTTTATTTTATTTCCAATAGCATACAAATACCAAAAAACTTATAATTATTATATAGCCCCTATACTAATTATTTTAACTTTAGGACTAATAGGGTATCATCAAGTAAATATTACAGATCCACTTGCTAGAAACTATATATTTATTAATGGGTTTTATAAGGGAATAATTTTTATAAACTTAGGAGTGATTGCTTATGAGTTATGTAATTACCTAAAAACAAAAAAATTAACCAAGCAGAAAAAAATATGTATAACCATAATAGAGAGTTTAATATATCTATTCTTATTATTAAATATGCATTATGGTATTGCCGGAAGTTACCTAATAGCTATTTTATTTTTACTAGGAGTAGCAATTACTTTTAGTAACACTAGTTATACAGCCAATATTTTCCATTCAAAGATATTTCAACAATTAGGAAAGTTTGGTTTTATTCTATATTTAACCAATATCCCTGTCAGAACATTTGTCGCTTCTAGTTTTACTTATTCATATCATAAAATGCTTTTAATTTACTGGTTAATTACAATATTTTTATCAATAATTATATATGTATTAGCTGAAGTAGTATGGCCAAAAGCAAAAGAATTGAAAAGAAATAAAAGAAAAGGAGAAAAAATATGAAATTAATGTTTATATCTGATATTCATGGTATTAAAACAAATTTAGATAAGATAAAAGAAAGATTTAACTCTCTAAATTGTGATAAATTAGTAGTATTAGGAGATTTATATTATATTGGACCTAGAAATAAAATGATAGAAGGGTATGATATCAAAGCTGTGCAATCTTTTTTAGAATCAATGAAAGATAAATTAATATGTATGAGAGGAAATTGTGATTCTGAAGTTGATATCATGGTTTCTAATTTTCCAATAACTAACGAATTAAGTGTAATTATGACTCTAAACCATGATTTATACATTACGCATGGACATATTTATAATGAAAGTAATTGGGATAAACAAAATAGTATTTTAATCTACGGACATCTACATGTTCCTTTTATCAAAAAGATAGAAACAAATTATTACATAAACCCAGGGTCTATTTCTCTTCCTAAGGAAAACAATAAACCTAGTTATTTAATTATAGAAGAAGATAAAGCAACGATTTATGATATAGAAGATAATATAATAAAGCAGGAGATATTAAAATGAAACGAGATACCGCAAGAGCAATTATACTAACTGAAAATAATAATAGCGTATATCTTTTATATCGAAAAAGAAAAGTTGATAATAAATTCTTAACGTATTATGCAATTCCTGGAGGAAAAATAGAAAAAAACGAAACCATAGAAGAGGCCGTAAAAAGAGAATTACAAGAAGAGTTTTCAGTAACAATAGAACTATTAGGATATCTTGGAGAAAATAAGACACCATATGGGATAGATTATCATTTCCACGCTAAAATAATAAATGGTATACCTAAATTAGGTGGAGAAGAAAAAGAACAAAACAATGAAAATAACTATTATGAAATAAAAAAAATCCCCCTAAAAGATTTAACAAAAGATAATATAAATATTTTACCATTAAATATATCATATATAGAAAAAGCTATAAAAAAAGAATATAAAAAAATATAAAATACACGTTCTTTTCACAAAAGACGTGTATTTTATTATAAAAGGAGATGATTAATTGAAGATAAAAATAAATGAATATATGAGAATATGTATATTAATTATAATAATTGCAATAATAGGAATTGGTTATACAATATACTATGCATTTGAACACAATGGAGAAGTTGTATATCAAAGTTATGGAATTAGTCAAGTAATTAGTGTAAATCCAAGTTTAAGTTTTTTACAAATTTTGGTAATTATTTTACTAGGTATTGGACTAATTGGAGCAATTGTATTTATAGCATATAGTCATGGTGGAAAAATTTCCCCAGAAAAGATTTTAGAAAGCTCGGAAAAAAGTATTTTTTTTGCCTTAGAAACCATACTGTTAACAACTCTTTTAACATTAATAATTGTAATACCGACGAATATTCTTCTAGAAAGATACAATACATCTGATAATTATAAAAATACAACAATAACAGATAGTAATGCAATAAAACACGATGTAAATTTCAGTTTATAATATGAAATTATAAAAAACCCTTTCCAAAGTGAAAAAAAAGAATATAATAGCAAGTAGAAAGAGAAAATTTTATGAAAAATAAAATTTCTCTTGAAAAATAAAGCATGATGTGGTATAATATAGCCACATTGGAGGGGGAAGAGAAATGAAAAAGAATTTAAAAAGAGTATTGGTAACATTCTTAATTGCTGTCATCAGTTATTGTTCATTAACAACAGAGGTAAAAGCCGTACCTCAAACAATCAAATTAGGTGGAACAACAGCAGTTCCAGGATATGTTGCAGGTAGATATTTTACAACGAAAACAACATCAGACGGAAAATATGTATATTGCTTAAATTTCCATAAAGATGTAGCAAGAAACACAACTGCAAAATTAGTAGGAGAATTAGATGCTGGTGTTGCCTACATTATGCAAAATGGATATCCACATAAAAGTTTTACTGGCGAAAAATTAAAAGACTATTATATTACTCAAACAGCATTATGGTGGTATCTAGATGATACAACAGGAAGTTCAAATTTAACAAACTCATTTAGAACAACAGGATCAGATCCTAATAATTTAAGACCACATATTAAAAGTTTAGTAAAGAAAGCAAAAGAAGCAAAATCAAAAGGATATGCTAAAACATCAATCAGCGCTAAAGTATCTAATAAGACAATGTCTATTTCAAGTGATGGAAAATATTATGTATCAGAAGATATTACAGTTTCATCTTCAAACATATCAAAATATAAAGTATCAGTGAGTAATGCTCCAGAAGGTACCATTACAACTGATAAAGATGGAAATGCAAAAACTTCTTTTAAATCAGGAGAAACATTTAAAGTAAAAGTACCAGCATCTGCAGTAAAAGATAGCGAGTTAGAGGTTAAAGTAACAATTAGTGGAACAGGAAAAGTTTACAAAGCATATGAATATCAACCAGAAAACAAGAATCAACAAAATGTTACACCATCTGTAATTACTCCAGTAGAAGAAAATGTAAACACATCAATTACACTAACAACATCAAAATCTACAAAAGTTACAATTGTAAAAGTTGATAAAACAACAGGAAATCCACTTGCAGGAGCAGAAATGGTTCTAAAGGATTCTGATGGAAATGAAATAACTAGTTGGACATCAACAACACAAGGACACGTAATAGAAAACTTACCTAATGGAACATATACACTAGAAGAAACAAAAGCACCAGAAGGTTATGAATTAAATAAAGAAGCTGTAACAATTACAGTAGATGATAATAACAAAGATCAAAGAATTGAATTCTATAACGAAGCCAAGGAACGTGTTGTAAATATCAGTAAAATTGATCAATCTACAGGACAATTATTAGCAGGAGCAGTAATTGTAGTAAAAGATGCAAACGGAAACGAAGTAGAAAGATTTACATCTACTAATGAACCACATGTAATTACTGGATTAGAAGATGGAACATATACTGTAGAAGAAGAAGCAGCACCTGCTGGATATCAAAAAACTGATGAAGTAATTTCGTTTACTATGGATGCAGATAATACCTCACATCAAATTACAATTGAAAATTACCCAGAAGTATCAGTGCCAAATACAAATGCAGCAAGTTCAATAGCCTTAGTTATATTAGGACTTGGAATCATCGGCGGTGGAATTAAATTTGTGCAAAAGAATGCCAAGAAATCAAGAGTATAATAAAAAAAGAATCTCTCCAAGTGTTGTAGCTATCGTTGGGGCCATCCTGACACTAACAGGGGGATTCTTTATTTCATATAATTACATACAATCTAAAAAAGTAATCGCCTATGATTATATGGCCAATGCCTTCTATGAAAAAAATCAAACTAATAAAGATATTGCTAGTCAAATAACTGAATCAACAGAAGGAGAAACAGAAAAAGTAGAAGAAAGTGATACTTATACAGATGAATACATAGGGTATTTAACAATTCCTAAAATCAATCTACATAAAGGATTTGTAGATAGACGTTCTACAGAAAATGATGTAGAAAAAAATATTATGATAGTAGAGGGTTCAAATTATCCCGATGTAAAAAGAGGAAACTTTATTATTGCAGGACATTCAGGAACAGGATGGAAAGCATTCTTTAATGACCTATATCAATTAACAACAGGAGATACTGCTGAAGTAACTTATAAAGGAAAAAGATATATATACAAAATTACAAATATATATAAACAACAAAAAACAGGAAAAATAGCAATTTATCGTAATTATGATAAGACAACATTAACACTAGTAACTTGTACCAACAATGACGATACAACACAGACAATATATATTGCTGAACTACAAAAAGTAGAAGAAGAATAAAAGAGTGAAGTAGGGGGGTGAAGGTGATGTCAAAATTATCGCTATTAGATAAATTAAAGGTCCTAAGTGATGTTACATCATCTTCAGGCTTATTTATAGTAGCTATTATATTTTTTGTTATATTAGCGAGTCTTCTTATTATTACAAATACTAGAACAAAAAAAATAAGTAAGATGACATGTATTGCAATTTATGGAACAATTAGTATAATTACTATAGCATTTTATAGAGAACAATTATTTGAAATGTTTGACTATATGATGGATAACTTTTTCATCGCTGTATACTTTCCTAATTTAGCCATTTATTTTGCAGCTATTATTGCTACAAATATTATTCTGTGGATTAGTATTTTTAATAGAAAAGTTACCAAGTGGATTAGAACAATCAATACAGTAATGTTTTGTATCATACACTATTTATTAATATTAGTTATTTATGTAATAACAACAAACAAGTTAGATGTTTTTGAGCAAACATCTGTATATAAAAATGAAAATGCCCAAGCTTTAATAGAGTTATCAAGTACAATATTTATAGTTTGGCTATTATTCTTAATTATTTATAAAATAATTAGAATTTATCAAGATAACCAAGTAACAGAAGAAACTATAAATCATAAAGAACCAGAAAAAATTATTATTAGAGAACCAATACCAGCAGAACCAATAGTAAAAACGGAAACGATTATTAAGAGAAAATTACCTGATAGTATTTCTAAAACAGAAATACCAACTATAGTTCGTGGAAATATTAAACCGAAAAAACAACCAACAGCAAATACCAATATTATTGATTTTATGAAAACACCCGCACCAATTGATGATAATTCTTATTTAACGGATATACCAAATCCAATCTTAAATAATGAACCACAATTTTTAGATATTATGTTACAAAATCAAGAAACAAAAGAACCACGCAAAGAACAAATACCACAACCAAGAAGCAACCAACCACAACAAGCAACTACCAAAAAGAAAGACAGTCAGTTAGATATTTTGGACGGTTTATTAACACTAGATGATTATAAAAGAGTACTTGCTATTCTAAAGAATTATCAGAAAAAACAAAAAGAAAATAATCAAACACAATCAGTTAGACAACAAATGAAACTAGAGGATTTAGCAAATTTATATGGAAAAAAATAAAAGATGATTTTAACAACAAAAAATCATCTTTTTATATGCTCTTTATAAAGTATATTAAACATACTTAAGAAAATATTAATCACGATTAAACAACTTTAATTTTAAAACTTATATGTTTATCGTAGCAAGTCATTAGTTTTCCTTTCCTTAATAAACAAAATAAGGTATAATATTAAATAGAAAGCAGGTATAAAATGATAGAAGGCTTAAATGATAGACAAAAAGAAGCGGTCCTATATAATGAAGGGCCACTATTAATCATTGCCGGAGCAGGAGCCGGAAAAACTAAAACTTTAACAACAAAGATTGCATTTTTAATAGAAGAAGGTTTTGCTAAGCCATACAATGTTCTAGCAATTACGTTTACAAATAAAGCAGCCAAGGAAATGAAAGATAGACTATATAGTCTAATTGGAGATTTAGCAAAAAAAATTCAAGTATCCACCTTTCATAGTTTTGGCTTAAAATTACTAAGAGAAAACTACAGTAAATTAGGATATGAATCCAACTTTGTTATTATGGATAGTGATGATTCTCTAACTGTAGTAAGAAAAATAATAAAAGATTTAGGTTATGACCCTAAAATATATAATCCTAGAGCTATTCGTAATAAAATAAGTAGTTGTAAAAATGAAATGATGACACCAGAAATGTATGAAAAATACGCCGTAAGTGACTATGAAAAGGTAATTCAAAAAGTATATGAAAAGTATGAAGAAAAACTAAAGAAAAATAATTCAGTTGACTTTGATGATTTACTTCTTCTACCAATTAAACTATTTAAAGAAAATCCAAGTGTGTTAGAAAGGTATCAAGACCTATACAAATATATTTTAATAGATGAATATCAAGACACAAATGAAGCACAATATATTCTATCAAAATTAATTAGTGCAAAAAATAGAAAAATTACTTGTGTTGGAGATGATTCCCAAAGTATTTATAGTTTTAGAGGTGCCAATTATAAAAATATTTTAAATTTTGAAAAAGATTACAAAGATGCAAAGACAATTCTCTTAGAAGAAAATTATCGTTCAACAAGTACTATTCTAGATGCTGCAAACCAAGTGATAAAAAATAATAAACAAAGAAAAGATAAAAATCTTTGGACTTCTCGTGGACAAGGAGAAAAAATTAAATATTATAGAGCATATAATGAACGAGATGAAGCACAGTATGTAATTAGAAAAATTAAAGAATTAAGAAATAAAGATATAGAATATAAAGATATGGCAGTACTATATAGAACCAATGCTCAATCACGTGTTTTAGAGGAAGAAATGTTAAAAGAAAATCTACCATATCGAGTAATAGGAAGTTTTTATTTCTATTCTAGAAAAGAAATTAAAGACTTAATAGCATATCTTAGACTGATTCATAATTCAAAAGACAATGTCAGCTTACTTAGAGTAATCAACACACCAAAAAGAGGAATTGGTCTTAAAACAATAGAAAACCTAACCAGGAAAGCCGATCAAGAAGGTATAAGTATATATGAAGCTATCACTTCTGGAAAAGAACTAATATTTAAAAATATGATGGAACAAATAAAATCTTTATCTGAGGAATTAACATTAACAGAATTAATTGATAAAGTTTTAGATGCATCTGGATTGAGACAAGAGTTAGAAAATGAAAAAACATTAGAAGCAGAAGTACGACTAGAAAACCTAGAAGAATTTAAATCTATTACAAAATCCTTCGAAGAACGAGAAGGGTTAATCTCATTAGAAGATTTCTTATTAGAAATTAGTTTAATTAGTGATGTAGAAGAATATAAAGATGATCCCAATAGAATTAGTTTAATGACTGTACACTCAGTCAAAGGATTAGAATTTGATCACGTTTTTGTAGTAGGTATGGAGGAAGGAATTTTCCCTCATATGAACTCGTTAATGGAAACAAGTGAATTAGAAGAAGAAAGAAGACTATGTTATGTTGCTATTACGAGAGCAAAAGATGACCTGCACCTGATAAATGCTAGACGAAGAACCTTATTTGGTAAAGAACAAATTAATCCTGTTAGTAGATTCATCGGTGAAATAAATAAAGACTTAATTGAGACAAATGTCAAAGATGAACTACCGAAAAAGGAAGAAAAAATAGAAACAGAAGATATGTTTAGAAAAGAAGAAATAGATTATCAAGTAGGTGATTATGTTTACCATGAAACCTTTGGTACTGGTCGTGTAGTAGAAGTGACAAATACATTAGTAAGTGTTGCTTTCAAACATCCACACGGAATTAAAAAATTAATGAAAAATCACAAAAAGTTATCAAAGGTTTAAAATATATATAAGAGAAGGAGAATTTTTATGAAAAAAACATTATTAATTTTAGCGGCAGGAATGGGAAGCCGTTTTGGAGGATTAAAACAAATTGAAGCCATGGGGCCAAATGGAGAATTCATTATAGACTATTCAATATATGATGCTAAAAAAGCAGGCTTTAATAAAGTAGTATTTTTAATAAAAGAAGAAAACTATAAAATATTTAAAGAAACAATAGGAAAAAGAGTAGAACCACATATAGAAACAGAATATGCATTCCAAAAAAATGACAACTTACCTAAAGAATACTATGAACTACTAAAAGATAGAGAAAAACCACTAGGAACTGCTCATGCAATACTTTGTGCAAGAGATAAAATAAATGAACCATTTGCAATAATCAATGCTGATGATTTTTATGGTTATGATGCCTATGAAAAAGCAAGTAAGTATTTAGATAATGTACCAGAAAAACATTATGGACTAGTAGCATATCGTCTAGGTAATACATTAACACCAAATGGATCTGCCAAAAGAGGTGTTTGTGAAGAAGTAAATGATAAAAATGAGTTAATAACATTAACAGAAAGTAAAGTAACATTAAAAGAAGATTATATAGAAGTATCTCCATTAGAAGGAAAAGAAACTTTTAAAACTAGTAAAGATACACTAGCATCAATGAACTTCTTATTATTTACACCTGATTTATTTCAATTATTAGAAGATAAATTCCCAGAATTCTTAGATAAAAATAAAAATAATTTAGACTCTTGTGAATATTTAATTCCAATTGTATTAAATGAAATGATTGATGAAGGAACAGTATCTGTAGATGTATTAGAAACAACAGCTAAATGGTATGGAGTAACTTATAAAGAAGATAAAGAATTAGTAGTAGATGCAATCGCTAAATTAGTAAAAGAAAAAGTTTATCCAGAAAATTTATGGCAATAAAGGAGAGATTCCTAAATGAAAGATAAAACATTATTAATAATGGCAGCTGGAATGGGAAGTCGTTTTGGAGGTTTAAAACAAATAGAGCCATTTGGACCTAGTGGAGAATTTATAATTGATTATTCAATATATGATGCGAAAAAAGCAGGTTTTACTAAAGTTGTATTTGTAATTAAAGAAGAAATTTATGAAACCTTTAAAACAACAATTGGTAAAAGAATAGAACCCTATATAAAAACAGAATATGTATTTCAAAATAACAACTTAGTACCCGATGAATATCAAAAGAAATTAGAAAAAAGGAAAAAACCATTAGGAACAGCGCATGCGATACTTTGTGCCAAGGACAAAATAAAAGAACCATTCGCAGTAGTAAATGCTGATGATTTTTATGGCTATGATGCTTATGAAAAAGCAAGTAAATACTTAGACAATATACCTAAAGATCACTATGCGATGGTTGGATACAAAGTAACAAACACCCTAAGTCCTAATGGATCAGCAAAAAGAGGAGTCTGTAAGTTAGAAAACAATAAACTACAACAAGTAACCGAATGCAGTGTAGAACGAATTAACGAAAAAATAATGGCACAACCAGAGGGAGAAAATAAACAAATAGAAATATCAGAAGAAACAATTGTATCTATGAATCTATTATTATTTACACCCGATGTTTTTGATATTTTAATGGATAAATTTAAAGAGTTTTTAAAAGAAAATCAAGAAGATTTATCCACAGTGGAATATCAAATACCATCAATTCTAGATTACTGCATCAAATCAGGAAAAAAAGAAATAGATGTAATTACAACTAAGGCTACTTGGTATGGAATAACATATAAAGAAGATACTCAAAATGTAAAAGATGCAATAAGCAAGTTAGTAAAAACAAAAAAATACCCATCTAACCTATGGGAAAACAACTAGATTAATAGATATAAAAATATATAAAGAAAAAAAGCTAGCTTTCTAGCTTTTTAATTTATAAGAAATTTGCTTTTATAAAAAAGAAGTTGACAATTCTCTAGCAACAGTGAAAGAATGCAAGACAATATTTAATCCATCCAATAGCAAAGAAACTAGTAGTAGAAAATGATCTCATAGTAACAGAAGACTTAAATGCAAAGAGCATGATAGAAGAGAAAAAACTATCTAAATACTTAAAAATGTAATTATTTCTGAAATATGCCGATTCTTAGAATATAAGGCAAGAGTCTAGGTATATCACCAAAGAAATTATTTACTTAATTCTTTTGTTCTGTTAAAATAGATAGTTATAAACCAATAACTACTGGAAATGTTATGGAAATTAATTTTTATAAAAGAAAGTTGCAATAGATATATACCAACTAAAATAAAAAAAGAGGCGTGAAAAAATGACAGAAGACCTATTATCCAAAATAAAAAATAGACTAAGTATTTTAAATGAAAACAATGCTATAGGAATAGATGTTTGTGATCAATTACTACAAATAATTGATATCAATGGAATGAATATTGAAGATGAAAAATATGATTTAGTAATAAAAAAATTACAAAATATTATTCATGATCCTAAAATAATGAATGATAATCTAGCACCCTATGAAAAAGCAAAAATGCTACAATATAAATATGGATATACTCCTCAATATAGTGAAATATTTTTTAAGACTCTACAAGAAAATGGCTATAATATGAGAGCAGAAATACAAGATGCCATGTTCATATTAGGAAATTTACCTAATCCAAATCATAATAAAGAAGAAATAAAAAAATTAATAAATTCTAAAGTGATAGAAGATATTAGTTTTAATGGAAAAAATATTTTTACAATAGTAAGTAAAGAATATGGAAAGTTAGAATTTGAATTGGCCTCATATTTTTTTAGAGAAAATGAAAAGATGATGTCATATATGGATATTACTAAATTACCATGCCACTGTCATAATCATGCCTATTATATGTCAAAAATATTTCCCGATTTATATTCTATTACTTCAATTTGTCAAGCTGATTTTTTAAACACTTATTATTATCATACTTATACCTATGGAAGAGAAGAAAATCATATTATTGATTTATGTTACAACAGTATTATAGAAAAAAATCAATATTATAATATATTTGAACCATGGGAAATCTCCGTTATTAAAAATAGCGAGGTGGAAGATGAAATAGAAATAACTAATACCAAAACAAAGCAAGACCGTGATAGGTATGACTTGTTAAAAATAGCACTATACAAACAATATTTACAATTAATTGATTATCAAGGAAAATTCGAAGACGCTCCATCTATAAAAAGTTACAAAAGATAAATAAGCACAATAAATTATATAAAGAATATGATAAAAGACTAAAAAATCATATCATTTGTATTTATCTATAAGAATATGTTATACTAAACATAGTAACATAAGTTACTATATAAAGAGGAGAGAAAATGAAAGAAAATACAGAATTATATCCCAAAATGTTTACATGGTTATTTATTGGCCTATTAATTACATTTGCAAGTGGTTATGCTTTATCAATGAATGAGTTAATGATGCTACAAGTACTATCTATAGGAATATTTCCAATTGCTATTATAGAGATTGTAATTGCTTTTGTATTAGGACTTAGACTCCAAAAGATGAATCCATTAACAACAAAGATTTTATATATTGTATATTCCGTTTTAACAGGAATTACATTCTCAACTATTTTTGTTGCATTTCAAATGGGATCTTTATTAAGCATTTTCATAATTAGTGCAATTATATTTGGTTTATTAGCATTCTATGGTTATACAACAAAAAAAGATTTAACCAAATTAGGTACTATTATTTTTATAGGTTTAATTGGTATTTTAATTGGTAGTCTATTAAACATGTTCATATTTAAAAGTGCAGCAATGGATACCGGTTTAGCTATTATAGGAGTACTAGTATTTGTAGGCTATATTGCTTATGATGTAAATAAAGTAAAACATCTAGCAGCATATGTAGGAGAAGAAAAAGCAGCTGTTTATGGAGCCTTTCAATTATATCTAGATTTCATTAACTTATTTATCCGACTATTGCAATTATTTGGGAAAAGAAACGATTAAAAGAACCGAGGGGTTCTTTTTTAATCCCCAAAAAACATTGTTAATAAATAAAGAGTATGTTAAACTTTTAATAAAGTAGGAGTGGTAGTAATGATTAGGGAGTATTATCGTTTTATAAGAGAATATTTTAAATTAGCACAAATGAATAAAAAATACTTCATCATGATGTTAATAACAGCATTTCTCTATAAAGGAGCGAATCTATTAATACCCCTAGCTGCTTCTCTAATTATTAAATATATTACATTAAAAAATTATCCTATGACTTATTTAAGTCTAGTATTTTTGATAATTGCTTATTTTTTTAGAGTCCTATTCTTTTATATAAATCATAAATATTATGGTAAAAATAATCATTACTGTTTTATTCATCTACAACAAAAAATATTTGATAAAGTAAGTGTAGTAGATGATAACTTTACAAAACGTATCAATAAAGGAAAGTTATTAAATAGTGTAAATGGTAATGTGATGGATATAGGTGATATGTGTGATAGAATATCAGAATTAATTATGAGTGTGATAGAATGCCTTATCTTAGTTATAATTATTATTAATTGCAACTATTTAATAGCAATACCATTCGTCGTTTTCACATTTTTCTATATCTTTATTAGAAATTATACTGATAGAAAAGCTGATATATATTATAGAAAGCAAAAAAGTAATGTTGATAAGTATAGAGTTTTATTTTCTCAAGTTACAAAAGGATCTAGTGAGGTTAAAAGCTTTGGAATTATAGAGTCATTAGAAGATAAGTTAAAGAAAATAAATAAAGAGTGGAGTAGAGCTTATAACAAAAAAAGAAAATATATAATTGTAAGAGATAATGACGTTAATTTTTTAACTTATGGCTTTAAAATATTAATCTATTTCTTATGTCTTCTTTTATTAGTAAAAAGAGAAATTACTGTAGATATAGTAGTCTTAATCATAGGTTATTTTGATTCTTTATACAAATCCATTAGAGCACTAATTACTACAACTTCAGCAATTAGAGAAGTAAATGTAGCAGTAAATAGAGTACAATCTATCCTTGATTATAAACCATATACGATTTCAAGTGGTAATTATTTTAATGACGTAATAGATGGAGTTATTAAATTTAACCATATTTCTTTTTCATATGATAACAAACCAATTCTAAAAGATATTAACTTTATAGCCAAGCCACATAAAATAACAGCTATAGTAGGTCACACTGGTAGTGGTAAAACAACCATATTTAATTTATTATTAAGACTTTATAAACCAGATAGTGGTAATATAACCATGGATGACAAAGATATTTATTCTTATGCAAAAGAAGTATATAAAAGTAATATTTCCATCGTTAACCAAAGACCATTTGTATTTAATCTTTCTATAAAAGCAAATTTTGATTTAGTAGACAGAGATAGAAAAAAACAAATAGAAATGTGTAAAAGAGTAGGGATTCATGACTTTATTATGAGCCTACCAAAAGGGTATGACACCATATTAAGAGAAGATGCCAAGAATATAAGTGGAGGACAAAAACAATTAATATCAATCGCAAGAACCCTTTTAACTACTTCAGAAGTATTACTTTTTGATGAAGTGACATCATCACTGGACTCTGATTCTGCTCTAAAAGTAGAAAAAGTTTTACAAGACTTAAAAAAAGATCATACAATATTAGTTATTACCCATAAGAAAGAATTAATGAAAAAGTCTGACAATTTAATAGTATTAAAAGAAGGAAAAATTGTAGGAGTAGGAACACATAAAGATTTAGCAGAAAATAATAAATATTATAAAGAATTAATTGCTAGAAAATCTCCAAGTAAAGGAGGTATATTTAACTATGAGTAGATATTTTAAGATATGTAAAAGTTATTTTAAATTAGGTGCTGACAATAAAAAGTATTTAATACTTCTATTTATAACAGCAATCTTAAGATGTTTAACATTTGCTATTACTCCTATCTTTGCTGCCAAAATAATAGATTATGCCACACTAGGTTTATATAAGGATACATTCACAAGTATTATTCTTTTAGCAATCAACTATTTAATATATCTTATCTGTCATCATTTAAACTTTATTGTCTATGCAAAAAATACAGACTATGTCTATAATAAATTACATTCCATAATAGCAACAAAAGTAGCCCATTATGATGAAGACTTCACCAAGAGACTACCTAAGTCATATTTAGATAATACTGTTACTAATGACGTTATGAATGTGTGCATGTTTACAGATAGAATGATAGATGCTCTTGCCCATGTTGTTACAGATATGATGTCCATATTCATTCTTCTTTTCTATAATTTAGAGATTGGCTTAATTGTTTTAGTTTTTAATATGATTTATCAAATAATGCTTGCAAAAGGTCAAAAGAAAAAAGACTATTACTTTATGGGACAAAGAAGAAATCAAGATAGAATAACTTCATTATATGAGCAAATGTTAGATGCCTCACGTGAAATAAAAGCCTTTGATATGAAAGAAAAATTAAATAACTATTTAGATATATATAAAAGAAGTTGGACCAAGCAATACTTCTTAAAAAGAAAATACTGGGACTTATCTAAAGTAATATATCCAGTTATTATTACTATCTCCAAATTTATTGCTTATATCATAGCCATTCATCATATTATGAATGGAACAATGACAGTAGGAGATTTAGTATTAATTATTACTTATATTGACCAAATAGAAAGAGAAAATTTTGATTTCTTTGAAAAAGTTAATAAAGTTTGTGATAGTTCAGTCAGAATAGATAGACTTTCAAAAGTAATAAATTATCATAATAAAAACATGTTAGAATTTGGTAACAATTTAGAAGACAATATTGGTGGAGATATTATTTTTGACAAAGTAACATTTAAATATGAAAATAATATTAGTCTTGATAAAGTAAGTTTTGAAATAGAACCCAATAAAATTACAGCCATCGTAGGAGAAAGTGGTAGTGGAAAAAGTACTATTTTTAGACTTCTTTTAAGATTATATAAAATAAATTCTGGACATATTTATATAGATGGTATAGATATTTATGATTATGGTAGCAAAGTATACCCATCTAATATTTCTATTGCAACCCAAAAACCCTTCATTTTTAATATGAGTATTAAAGATAATTTATCTTTAGTAGACAAAAACACTTCTAATCAAATAAATGCTTGTAAAAGAGTAGGAATCCATGATTTTATCATGAGTTTACCCAAAGGATATAATACTATTTTAAGTGAAGATGCTACGAACATATCTGGTGGACAAAAACAATTAATTTCTATGGCTAGAACCTTATTATCTAAAGCAGAAATTTTATTATTTGATGAAGTAACATCTGCCTTAGACCCTAATACAACAAAACATATTATTAAGGTTTCAAAAGACTTAAAGAAAGATCATACCGTAGTAATTATTACCCATAAAAGTGATTTGATGAAAGCAGCAGATAATTTAATTGTAATTGACAAAGGAAAAGTAAAAGGAATTGGAAAACACAAAAAATTATTAGTAGAAAATAGATATTATCAAAGATTATTTAAATGACAAGATAAAGAAAGATAAAACAAGTTTAAAAAAATATATAGTGTAAACTAATCTTTCTTTTTTTTATATTTTAAAAATGGTATACTAAAACTGGTGATTATATGAAAGAGAGAATGGAAGAATTAATACAAATTATAAATGAAGCAGATTATAACTATCATACACTGGATAATCCAACAATAACAGATCAAGAGTATGATAAGTACTTACGGGAATTAATTGAAATAGAAGAAGCACATCCAGACTGGGTAAGAGAAGACTCTCCAACGCAACATGCTGGTGGAAAAATAATTGAAGGCTTTGAAAAAGTGACACATAAAATTCCTATGATGTCCATCAGTGATGTATTTTCTGAAAGTGAAGTAGTAGCTTTTGATGAAAGAATAAAAAAGGAAGGATACAATCCAGAATATGTATGTGAATTAAAGATTGATGGATTGTCTGTATCTTTGCTATATGAAAAAGGAAAATTAGTACGTGCCGCAACTCGTGGAGATGGGACTATTGGAGAAGATATTACTCATAATGCAAAAACAATTAAGGTAATTCCATTAAAACTAAAAGAAGAAGTAGACATTGAAGTTCGTGGCGAAATATTTATGAATAAAAAGACTTTAGAAAAGCTAAATGAAGAGCGAGAGAAAAATGGACAACCACTACTTCAAAACTGTCGTAACGCAGCTGCTGGATCCATTAGACAACTAGATTCTAAAGTCGCTGCACAAAGAAAACTAGATAATTTTATTTATCATCTACCTAATCCACTAGACTATGGAATACATACACATAGTGAAGCTTTAGAATACATGAAAAAATTAGGATTCAAAACGAACCCTAATAATAGATTAGTAAAAGATATCAATGGTGTATTGGAATATATAGATGAAAAGGCAAAACAGAGAGAATCTCTTCCATATGATATTGATGGAATCGTAATTAAAGTAAATAATATTGATGAACAACAAAGATTAGGAACTACTGCCAAATATCCTAAATGGGCAACAGCTTACAAATTCCCAGCCAAGGAAGTTCTTACAAAATTAACAGATATTATTTTTACTGTAGGAAGAACTGGTCAAATTACACCAAACGCTGTACTAGAGCCAGTAATAGTTGCTGGATCGACAATCTCACGAGCAACTCTTCACAACGAAGATTATGTAAAAGAAAAAGATTTAAAAATTGGTGACATTGTATCAATCCGTAAAGCAGGAGATGTAATACCAGAAGTAGTAGAAGTAAAAAAAGAACGTCGTACAGGACAAGAAAAAGACTTTGTAATGATTACTAATTGTCCAATGTGTAACACTCCTCTTGTGAAAAAGGAAGGTCAAGTAGACTATTATTGTCCAAATAAAAAATGTCCTGCTAGAAACATAGAAAGTCTAATTCACTTCGTATCAAGAGATGCTATGAACATAGATGGTCTAGGAGATAGAATTATGGAAGATTTCTATAATTTTCATTTTATCGCAACTATTCCTGATATCTATAGTCTAAAAGAACATGAAAAGGATCTGACTAGACTAGAAGGGTATGGAGATAAATCAGTTACAAACTTATTAAATGCCATAGAAGAAAGTAAGAAGAATTCTCTAGAAAAATTAATATTTGGACTAGGTATACCTCATGTAGGTGCAAAAACAGCCAAACTATTAGCACAAAAATATAAAACGCTACAAAACCTAATGGAACAAACAGAAGAAGAATTAACAAAAGTTCCAGACATAGGAGCAATTATTGCGAAAAGTGTAGTAGACTACTTTAATGATCCACACCATAAAGCCATCGTAGAAGAGTTAATAGAGTTAGGAATCAATACAACCTATCTAGGACAAGAAATTGTAGAAGATGAAGACTTCGCTGGAAAAAGCTTTGTACTAACAGGAAGTCTAACAATATTTACAAGAGAAGAAGCCAAAGAAAAGATAGAGTCATTAGGTGGTAAAACAGTAGGATCAGTATCTAAAAACACTTCTGTCGTTATTGTTGGAGAAAAACCAGGTAGTAAATATGAAAAAGCTTTAAAATTAGGAATTCCAATCTGGACAGAAGAAGAATTTAAAGACAAATTGCAGTAGCAACTAGCTACTGTTTTTCTTTACAAGAAATAGAGTTTATGGTATAATATGCCTTAATCAATCGAAGATAAAAGAAGTATTAAAAATACCCAACCTACTAAAAAGAAAGCTATTAGTAAAGGAGGCATCATATGTTACTAAATAAAAATAGAAATAATGAAATAATTACAGAAGAATATGATGATATGGATTATAATAATTATGAAATAAGTGATACAGACTATGAGGATGCCATAGAAGATGATAAAAAATCCCTTGGAAATATTATCATAATAATTATAATAGCCTTAGTCATTATGATTGCAACTGATATAGTAATGGTAACCAAATATGATAAAGGGCCATATTTTGCAATTCGTACTAAAACCTATGATGATGGAGGTACTCAGGTATTTTATGGACTAGGTTATAAAGTAATAAAATATCATCAAGAAAAAGGAAGACGTGATACAAAGTTAGGTTTCTGGACCATGAAATATTCTGATCAAGCAACCGAAATATCAACCTTAGATTTAGCAATTGAATTTAGAAATAACCCAGAAAAAACAGCCAAAAAATTTGCAGGACAATTTGTAAAAATGACAGGTACAATTTATAAAATAAAAGATAATAAATTAATATTACGTTACAAAGATCCAGATAAGATTTATACATTAAAAGTAAACTGTTCTATGGCAGAAGATGAAAACTTAAATGATTTAGAAAAAGGAATGGAAGTAACAGTACTAGGTACAATAGAAAACTTTACAACCGCAACAAAAAATAATACAAACTCAGTAAAAATGAATAGTTGCATTATTAGATAGAAAGGAAGTTAATTATGAAAGAACAAGAATTTTTACAAACATTAATCAAAGAATTAGATATTAGTAATTATACAAAAGGAAGATTATTAAATCATGGAATAGAAACAGTAGAAGATTTATTAAAAATTGATTATGAGGATTTAACAAAATTAAGACAACTTGGTAAAAAAGGATTAAAAGAAATAAGTACATTCTTACATCAGATGGGATATAAAATAAAAAATGAAGAAAGTGATAAAGAAGTAAAAAGAGAACAATTAAAAGAAGAAGGAAAAGTCTTATTAGAGGATTTAGGATTGAAAAGAGAATTATATTCCATATTATATAGAGAAGGAATCTTTACATTACAAGAACTAAATAATCATTGGAAAGAAATACCAGAAATAAAAGGTTATGGACCTCGTAGACAAATCCAATTATCTGAACAATTATCATTCTTAGGAATAAAAGTAACAGAAGAGGGATTACAAATTCCTGAAGAAGTAACACAAACAATAGATAATCAAGAAGAAATAAATAAACTAGTAGAAAAACCAGGAGAAAAACAAACCCAGGAAGAAAGGGATAAGTTACTAGCACTTCAACAGTCATTACTAGCAGAAAAACAACAATTACAACTTCGTGAACAGGAAATTGATAAAGAATTAGCGAATATAAGAGGTGAATTATTTGAAACAAGAAAAAGGAAGTAAGGAAGTACAAGAAGAAATATTATTCTTAAAACGAGAAATAAAAAAGTTACAAGAAGAAAATAAAGCAACAAAAATAAGAATAGAAAGAAAAAATTTAGAGCTTCAAAAATATTGGCTAAAAGCATTAGGATTATAAATTAAAGAACTAGATAGTAGTTCTTTTTTTGAAAAGAAATTTATGATATAATAACTAAAGTTAAAGGAGGAATTCCAAGTGAAAGATAAATTAACCAAGGAAGAAGTTTTGCATGTTGCTCATCTAGCAAGAATTAAAGTAGATGAAGAAGAAATAGAAAAATATCAAGTGGAGTTAAAACAACTTTTAAATGACGTGGATAAAATCAAAGAAGTAAGTGGCTATGACGATGAAAGAATGATTGCTCCTTGGCAGAAAAATACCATAGTAAGAGAAGACATACCAGGAGAAATGTTAAATCCAAAAGAAGTATTAAAAAATGCTCCAAAGCATAGTGGAAACTATATTGAAGTACCAATTGTAATCAGTGAGAGTGAGGGAGCCTAAGATGAAATATTTAGATAAAACAATTGAAGAAATTCACAAAGCTTTAAAAGAAAAAGAAATTAAACCAATCGACTTAGTAGAGGAAGCCTTTGAAAGAATTGAGGCAAATAAAGAATTAAATGCCTATATTACATTAAATAAGGATGAAGCAAGAAAAAAAGCAAAAGAACTAGAACAAAAGGAAGTAGGAAATAATTTATTATTTGCTCTTCCAATTGCAGTAAAAGATAATATCATAACCAAGGATTTAAAGACAACGTGTGCATCTCATATACTAGAAAATTTTATTCCTATTTATAATGCAACTGTAGTAGATAAAATAAATAAAAATGATATGATTATCATTGGAAAAACGAACATGGATGAATTCGCCATGGGATCAAGTAGTAGAACAAGCTATTTTGGTGCTCCTAAAAATCCTTGGAATAAAGAAAAAATATCAGGAGGTTCCTCAGGTGGATCTGCAACAACAATTGCCTCTCGTGATGTATTGTTTGCTCTAGGAACAGATACCGGAGGATCTATTCGTCAACCAGCAAGTTATACAGGAATAGTAGGAATGAAACCAACGTATGGAAGAGTATCTCGTTATGGATTAGTAGCTTTCGCATCCAGTCTAGATCAAATCGGTCCAATGACGAAAAATGTCTATGAAAATGCTTTGCTTTTAAATATAATTTCAGGACCAGATAATAAAGATTTAACTTCTGCCGATAAAGAACAAGAAGACTTCACTAGGCTAATAGGAAAAGATATTAAAGGAATGAAAATAGCTCTTCCAAACTACTTTATGAGTGATATCGTAACAGAAGAGATTAGAAACGAAGTCGAAAAAGTAAAAAAAATGTTAGAGAAAAATGGTGCAACAGTAGACTACGTAGACATGAAATATTTAGACAAAGCAGTACCACTATATCAAATCATTGCCATGGGAGAAGCCTCTTCTAACCTAGCAAGATTTGATGGAATCCGTTATGGATATACAACTGAGAATCCAAAAGATATAGAAGACTTATATTTAGAAACAAGAAAAAATGGTTTTGGCAAAGAAGTAAAAAGAAGAATTATGGTTGGCTCTTACTTATTAAGTGGAGAAAACGCAAAGATTTATTACAACAAAGCCTTATCTATCAGAGATGATATGAAAAAAGAATTCGACAGAATCTTTAAAGATTATGACCTAATCATAGGACCAACCACCACAACAACAGCATATGACTTAACAGATCCAATGGATGACCCATCAAAAAGCTTTATGGACGATGTTTTAGTAATTCCAGTAAATATGGCAGGACTTCCTGGACTTTCTCTTCCAATTGGTTTTGGAAAAGGAAATATGCCAATAGGACTACATATTATAGGTAATAGTTTTGAAGAAGCAACTATCTATCAACTAGCAAGCTTCTTAGAAAAAAAACTAAACCTAAATTTAGATCCAAGAAAGGATGATAAAAATGTCTAATTATATTCCAACCATAGGTGTAGAAGTACACTGTGAATTAAAAACAAGGACAAAGATATTTTCAAATAGTGAAAACGGTTATGGGCAAATGGCTAATTCCTTAACCAATGTAGTCGACCTAGGATATCCAGGAACTCTTCCTACCTTAAATAAAGAAGTACTAAATCTAGCAATCAAAGCAGCCTTAGTATTAAACTGTAAGATCCGTCCTAAAATGCATTTTGATAGAAAGAATTATTTTTATCCAGATAACCCTAAAAACTACCAGATTACACAAGCAGAAACCCCAATTGCTTACGATGGTTATGTAGAAATAGAGATAAATGGTAAAAAGAAAAAAATAGAAATTGAAGAAATGCATATTGAGGAAGATACATGTAAAAGTACACATAGAGGTACCAAAACTTTACTAGATTTTAATCGTGCTGGAGTACCATTAATAGAAATCGTAACCAAGCCATGTATGGAAAGTGGCGAAGAAGCTAAGTTGTATTTAGAAAAACTAAAAGAATTATTATTCTACAGTGATGTATCTGACTGTAAAATGGAAGAAGGATCTATGAGAGCTGATGCTAATGTATCTATTAGAAAAAAAGAATCTGACCCATTAGGAACAAAAGCAGAAATTAAAAATATTGGTTCTATTTCTAATGTAAAATTAAGTATTGAAAAAGAAATCCAACGACAAGCAACACTTTATGATAACGGCGAGACTTTTCTTCCTCAGACAAGACGTTTCGATTCTAAATTGAATGATACTGTACTAATGCGTGTAAAAGAAACAGGAAATGATTATCGTTATTTCCCAGAACCAGACATTCCATATGTATATATAACAGAAGACCAAATTAATACAGTAAGAAAGACTATACCAATGTTACCCGACGAAAGAAGAGAAAAATATCAAACTCTTGGAATAAGTGAAGTAAACTCTAAAAAATTAGTACAAAATAGAACTCTAAGTGATTATTTAAATGAATTTTTCAATGAGAATATAGACTTCAAAACAGCATCTAACTTACTACTAGGAGATATATCTGCTTACTTAAATAAAAACGAAATAGAAATTACAAAAACACATCTTACAAAAGAAAAGTTTATAGAATTAACAAATAATATAAGTGATAAAACACTTACCAGTAAAAATCTAAAAGAAATTATCAATATGATTATGGAAAGTGAAAAATCAATCAAAGAAATAATTAAAGAAACAGGGATTCAAAATATTACAGATAATTCTAAAATAACAGAAATGATACAAAAAATAATTAATGATAATCCAGAAAGTGTAGCGGATTATAAAGCAGGAAAAGATCGTGCAATTAAATATTTGATGGGACAAGTAATGAAGGAAAGTAAAGGAAGTCTAAACCCTTCTATGGCCATGGATATTTTAAAAGAAGAGTTAAACAAATAATTGAAAAAGGAATATACATAGTGTATAATAATGATATTAGGATGTGATGATAAATGAGTTTTATAAGAAAAAATAAATTTGTAATTATAGCAATTGGAGTATTTTTAATATTAGTAATATTAGCCTTTCAAATAGTAACTATGTTTTTTCCAAAAGAAGGCGTAGCTCTATATGGAGATCGACTTGACGGTATTGAAGAAGTAGAAATCACAGATAAAAAATCAGATAAGATAGTATCAGCATTAGAAGATGATTCTGCTGTAAAAGAAGCAAGCGTTAGTGTATCTGGAAAAATAATTGAAGTAATTATTACAGTACAAGATGATACTAGTCTAGATACAGCAAAAGCACTAACTCCAAAAGTAACAGATAATTTAAATAAAAAAGAAAAAGAGTTTTACGATATTCAAGTATTTATAAAAAAAGATACAGAAGCAAGTAATTTTCCTATAATTGGATATAAACATCATGCAAAGAACGATTTTTCTTGGACAAAAGATAGAGAGGCTGAATAATGAAAAAGAAATTATTAATTATAATTCCAATTATAATTGCGCTATTAACATTTGTTTTTGTCTATCGTTATTATAATAAAGAAGATGAAACAACAACCCTAACAGTACGAGAAAAGCAATGGGTACAAGAAAATGAAGATAAAACCTACGATTTTGAAGTAGTTAACGACTATCCATTATATGGATTGAATGGAGAAGGAGTTATCTTTAATTTTTTAGATGACTTTGAAGATAATATCGGTCTAGAATTTAATCGTATTCCTTATCTAAAAGACTCTAAACCTTCTACAGATAGTTTTCGAATTAGAATACTAGATAATGATGAAAAGATAGGAAAAAAAGACTTACTATTATTTAATGATAATTATGTAGCAGTAGGAAAAACCTACGAAAGAATAAATAGTATTAAGGATTTTAAAAATACAACCTTTGGTATATTTAAAGAAGATTCTAGTGAAATAAGTTATTATTTAAAAAGTGGAACTAATCTATCTTATAAAAACTATGATGATATTAAAGATTTATATAAAGCATTAGATGATGATGAAGTAGATATGATTATCGTACCAAATATTATGTATTTAAGTTATACCATTGAAAATGATAAGTATTCTATTAATTATTTCTTTACAGAGATGCAAAAACAAATAGTTTTAACGTTGACTAAAGATAATGATGAATTAAATGAGATTGTTACAAAGTATTATAACAAGTGGAAACAAACGAAATATGTAGAAGAATATAATAACGCATATTTAGAATATTACTTAGAAGCCAATGACCTAGATGCCAAAACAAAAGCTGACTTAATATCTAAAAACTATACTTACGGATATGTAGAAAATTCACCATACGAAAAAATGGTCAATGGAAAAGTAGCAGGTATTGCTGGTGAATATGTAGATAGAGTAGCAAGACTTTCAGGAATAACCTTTAAATATAAGGGATATGATACGATTCAAGAATTAAAAAAAGCAATCGACAAAGGAGAAGTAGACTTATATTTTGACTATTACAATTATAATAATGAAAAATATAAATCAACTCTATCAACATTTATAGAAAAATATGTCGTATTAGGAAAAGAAAATGATAATCATATAGTAACATCTTTTGAAAGTATGAAAGCTGACAGAATAGCCATGTTAGGTGGAGATTCACTATATAATTATTTTTCTAATAATGCAAGAGCTAAAATCAAAACTTATGATAATATAGATGATTTAGTAAAAAATAGTGGAAGTCGTTTAATAGTGGTAGACCAAGAAATCTATACATACTATCAAAATAATAAGTTTAAAAATTTAAAATTATTATATACAGATACTATGTTGAATGATTATAAATTTATGGTTAAGAATAATAATGAAGCATTCTATGATTTATTTAATTATATAATTAATACCAATTCATACTATAATTATAGAAATAGTGGTATTGCCAACTTAAATGCCTCAATTTTAGAAGGATCAACTTTTGAACAAGTCTATACAATCGTACTAACAATTATCTTTGTTCCTTTGATAATTTTGTTAATAATTTATTTAATCATAAAAAAGAAAAAACAAATTAAAAAAGTAAAAACAAGTGATAGACATAAATACACAGATATGCTAACTTCATTAAAAAATAGAAATTATCTAAATGCTAAAATGCCAGAGTGGGAAGAATCAAAAGTATATCCTCAAGCAATTGTTATGGTCGATTTAAATAATGTAAAATATATTAATGATAATTATGGACATGAAGAAGGAGACGAACTAATCATTAAAGCAGCAAGTATATTAGTAAATACCCAACTTGAAAATAGTGAAATTGTTCGTACAGATGGAAATGAATTCTTAATATATTTAGTAGGCTATAGTGAAAGACAAGTTGCTACATATGTAAAAAAACTTGGTAAAGAAATGAAAAATCTACCACATGAATTTGGTGCCGCAATTGGTTATAGTATGATTACTGATGAAATAAAGACATTAGATGACGCTATAAATGAAGCAACACTAGAAATGATAACAGCAAAAGAAGAAATGAAGTAAAAGGGATGAAGAATATGGAGCAAGTAACAGGATTTTTTAAAAAAGTCATTTCAATTATAGCAAAACCAGAAATGAGAGTTCTTCCTGGACAACTTGCTTTTTTTCTTGTCTTATCAATCATTCCGTTAATCGCATTAATAGGAGCAATCGCATCTAGATTTTCTATTCCTTTAGAAGCATTAAATGATGTATTATTATCTACATTACCAGGAACAATAGCAGAACTGTTATTAACAACAGTAACAAGAGACACTCTTAATTTTAATATTTTTGTCTTCTTCTTATCCGCATTTTTACTAGCATCAAACGGTACACATTCTATGATTATTACCTCAAATGAGATATATAAAATAAAATCAGATAATGTATTAAAACGAAGAATGAAAGCAATAGGAATGACATTTATATTAGTTTGGATTTTTCTATTTTTAATATTAGTTCCAGTCTATGGAGATACAATTTTTGAAATTATTAAAGAAACAGCCAAGAATCAAACATTAGTTGACATCATATATCGAATTTATCAAATTATAAAATATCCAATTTCAATAGTAGTAGTTTATTTAAATATAAAACTATTATATGTAGTAGCTCCAGATAAAAAAATAAGAAGTAAAACAACAACAAAAGGAGCATTATTTACTACTATCAGTTGGATTCTCGCAACAGAAATTTATACGTTTTATATAGGAAGATTTTCAAAATACGATATCTTCTATGGAAGTATTTCTAATATTGTAATTCTTCTATTATGGATTTATATTTTATCATATATATTTGTATTAGGTATGGCAATTAATGCCGGTAATACCAAGGAAGAAGATATTGAAAGAACAGGAATGCTTCTTACTAATAACAAAAATAAGAAATAAAGTAGCTAAAAACACATCAAAAAAAGATGTGTTTTATAATGTAAATTTATGACAAAACTCTATATAACCTCACTTAAAACGTTGATTTTATATATATATATACTTAAGGTAAGAAAGGAGTAAAATATAGAATGAAAACTTATAATGAAATAAAAAAGGAAAGGTTAGAAAACTTAAAAGAAGGTATAAAAAGACAGCAAGATTTGATAGATAAAGCAAAATTTGAAAAAGAAAAAGATGTATATGGTAGGATAATTCTTGAAATACAAAGGGATATAGAAAATATTGATGAAGTAACAAGAGCTTATATAGGTTATGAGACAAATCAATTCTTTAAAGATATGAGTTGGATGATAAATAGAACTGGTAATGATTACTTTGAGCATCATGATATGTTTTTAGATATGCTCTTAGGAAATCGTCCTGATAGAGAAGGAAAAAACAGTAAATTTGGTGCTGGACTTGGAATAACAAAGGAAGATCTAGCATGCTTTAGAGGGAAAGCTGCTACATCAGACGAGACACAGGATGCTTTTCGAACGTATGTAAATAATCAATTAGGAACAAATATCCCTTTAAGTAAAGATAAGGAAATGATGGAAATATATAGATATTCTCAAAATAGAGATGACTATGTTCGGGTTGCCAATTTAAGTATAGATAGTGGTGATGCATATCATACCATTGGAACCAGTTTAGTAGCCGACAGAATAGAAGCTTTCGATAAGACACATAACCAACAAACAACTTCAAATACAAAATAATAAGCAAAAAGAAGACAAAATATAGTCTTCTTTTTAAGTCAAAAATAACATCTTCAAATAATTATTAATTAAAAAGTCAAGTGCAACTTTTTATGAATAAACTATATATAGTCTATATGATGTTTTATGCCGAGAAAACTTTTGATAAGCTAATAAATATTTTATACCTTTTTAGGAGTATGATTAGTTA
>DVGU01000001.1 GCA_018712565.1 Candidatus Faecimonas gallistercoris | reverse complement strand
AGACGATTATCTAAACAACTAACTAGTGTAAGTCTAGGAGAGCTTTGTAGAGTCTTAGAATATAAAGCTAAGATATATGGGAAGAACTATCTCAAAATAGATAGTTATTATCCAAGTAGTCAGGAGTGTAGTAGATGTGGCTATAAGAATGAGAAAGTAAAAGACTTAAGTGTTAGAAGTTGGATATGTCCAGAATGTGGAAGTTATCATGATAGAGATTATAATGCTAGTTATAATATTATGTTTGAAGGATTAAAGAAGTATATGATAGAAATAAAATAGAAAAAGTAAAAGACAAAAGAAAACTACGGTAGCGACTATCGGATGTTAAGCCTGTGGAGAAGTAGGGATACTTAGTCTGAGAAGCAGGAAACTTGAAAGGTGACGATCAAGGCGAATTAAGTTTACTTAATTCTTTTGTTCTATACTGTGTATGAGAAGTATTTGTGTTGGGAGAAAAAGAGTGAAAATGATATGTGGTAGAAAATATAGTATTAAGATGATTATTATATTTAGTTGTGTTATTTTAGGGTTTTTAGCTTTTATTTTTTGGTTGTTTTTTGTTGTTATTGCTTATCGAAGACCCATTTATTTGTATGAGTTAGTAGGAAAGTCTTGTGATAGAGATAATTATGAGTTGTATTATGAAAAAGATGGGGTTAGGTATTATAGTGCTTGCTATGATAAGGTGAATGTAGTAGAGGAAAGATTTGTTTTTTATTATCGTTATGATGTAAAAAAATATATTGATGAACATAGATTACTAGGTATTTTACAAAAAGCAACGATTAATAAATGGCTTTATGATGATATTTTACAAACTGATTATTTTGTTGATAGTTATGAAGATAATGATTCTGTGGTGATTACAAAGTGTCAAGTAGATGGAGTAACTGATTATTATTTTCATTCGCAACAGAGTAATACTTTTTGTAAGTATTTTTATCAGTAGTATGTTTGACAAAGTGTTTATTTTAGTTTATTATACGGTACGTAAAGGGAGGTATTATTATGAAGCAGGACAATCAGTTGTCTTTAAATGAATTTATAGAGGAAGCGGTTACTCAAGTACAGAAGGTTTTTGCACCTAATGATGAACAACTTGATACTTTTCGTACTTCTTTTTCTCAAATTGTAGTTGATGATATTTTAAGTGAAAAATATAATGCTGCTTGTGGAGATTTAGTTGCATATGGTTTTACTAGTGCTAGTGATGTTGTCACTAATAATATTGCTCGTGCATTATCTAGTGCAGAACTTCCAACTACTTTACCTGAGAGAAAATGTTTACTTGGGACTATTGTTATTATTGATTCTGATATTAAAGATCAAGCAATGCAGTTAAAAGCTCAATTGGATACTGAACAAAAAACTTATCGAATTTAAATAAAATGTTTATTGTACTGTTATCAAAAAAAGGTTGACAGTGCTCTTTTTTTTTATTATACTATATTTGCATTTAAGAAATGGAGGGATATTATGGCAGTTAAAATTAGGTTAACTAGAATGGGTGCTAAAAAGAAACCTACTTATAGAATCGTTGCTACTGACTCTAGACGTCCTAGAGATGGGCAATATATTGAATTAATTGGTACTTATGCACCTGTAGGAGAGGCTAAAGTTAATATTAAAGAAGAAGTTGCTTTAAAATGGCTTAATCGTGGAGCTATTCCTACAGATACTGTTAAAAGCTTATTTACTAAGGCTGGTATTATGAAAAAGTTTGCTGAATCTAAAGAAAAGAAGGATAAATAATATGGATTTAGTTCAGTTGACAGAGGAAATTGTAAAATCATTGGTAGTTGATCAAGATGCTGTTAGTGTAAAGGAATTTCCAACAGAAGAAGATAATGTTATTTTAATTCAAGTTATTGTTGCTGAGTCTGATATGGGACGTGTTATTGGTAAAGGCGGAAGATGTGCTAATGCTATACGTACTTTAGTTCAGGCTAGCAGTGCTTTGAAAGATAATAAGTATGTTAAAATTGATATTGATAAGTTTTAAGAGAGCATTTTTGCTTTCTTTTTTTTTTTACTTGGTATATAATAATTTTGAGGTATGATAAATTTATTAGGCAATACTAAATAATAAATGATATTATTATAATTTTTAGAATAATATAAATATATAGAATAGTTTTATTTAGTAATTATTGTAGAAATAGAATAAGTAAGGTTGGAGGTATATATGAAAAAACGAGTACTTAGTGCAATTTTGATTGTAGCAATATTTGTTCCTTTATTATTGATTGGTGGAAAAGTGTTTGCCATTTTTATGACGTTGTTGGCACTTATGGGATTATATGAAATAATTCATATTCGTGAGAGTAAGAAAGAATTTCCTTTTTTAATGAAAATTTTTGCTTATATTATGGTTGCATTTTTTTCATTATCTAATTTTAATTCTATAGAATTTACTTATACTATGGATTATAGAGTGGTAGCTTTTATTATTTTTGCATTTTTAACACCTATGGTATTTATACATGATTTTAAAAAGTATAATTTAAATGATGCTTTATTTTTGATAGGTTCTATCTTATTTATAGGGTTAAGTTTTAATTTACTTATTATTTGTCGTAATTATGATATTATGTATATTATTTATTTATTGCTTATTACTACTATAACAGATACATTTGCATTATTTAGTGGGATTTTAATAGGTAAACATAAGTTATGTCCATCTGTTTCTCCAAAAAAGACTATTGAAGGTTCTGTAGGTGGTACTATATTTGGTACTTTTGTAGCAACGGCTTTTTATATTACGGTTATTGATCCATCTATGTCTTTAGCTTTTGTAACTATTATTACTGTTATTTTGTCTTTGCTTGGTCAGTTAGGAGATTTGGTTTTTTCTTCTATTAAACGTTATTATGGAAAGAAAGATTTTTCTAATTTGATTCCTGAACATGGAGGAATTTTAGATCGTTTTGATAGTTTGATTTTTGTTGTATTAGCTTTTATTATTTTTTCTAGTGTATTATAAGGAGGCAAACTATGGGGTTTATTATTAATTTATTATTATTTATTATAATTTTAGGTAGTATTGTCTTAGTACATGAGTTTGGTCATTTTATCTTTGCGAAAATGACTGGTGTTTATGTATATGAGTTTGCGATTGGAATGGGTCCTAAATTATGGAGTAAGCAAGGGAAGGAAACAGAATATACCATAAGGGCTATTCCTATTGGTGGCTTTTGTATGATGGCAGGGGAAGATGTTGAAGATGATGATTTAAAAAAAGTTCCTAAAGATAAAAGGTTACAGTCTAAAAAACCATGGCAACGTTTTTTGATAATGTTCTTTGGTGCGGGTAATAATTTTATTTTTGCAGTTTTACTTTTATTTTTGATTGGACTTATTTGGGGTGGTTCTTCTATGGAACCGATTGTTACCTCAGTGCTTAAGAATTCAGCAGCAGCAACGTCTGGTATTGAAGTGGGAGATCGTATTTTAGAGATTAATGGTCATTCTATTTCTACGACGGATGATATTAGCTTGTATTTAGCGGTTGCTGATCCGGATGGGGCTAGTGATATAAAAGTAGAAAAAGAAGATGATAGTGTTGAGGTTTATTCTGTACAACCTAAGAAGAAAAAGGTCGATGGAGAAACTACTTATCAATATGGTATAGGTATGCAACAGGAGGTACAACATGGAATCTTTCCTGCTTTAAAATTTACAGCTAAGAAAACCGTTTCTATTTTTAAACAAATGGGGATTACTGTTTTGTATTTATTTACTGGAGGTATTAGTATTTCTCAACTTAGTGGTCCAGTAGGAATCTTTTCGATTGTTGGGGATCAGAGTGCGGCTGGAATTATGAATATTATTTATTTAATAGCATTTTTAAGTATTAATGTTGGATTTATTAATTTACTTCCTTTACCAGCTTTTGATGGAGGACATATTTTGTTTATTATTATAGAAAAAATTAAAGGGTCTCCAGTGAGACCGGAGACTGAAAATATGATTCATACCGTGGGATTATTTTTGTTGATGTTGTTGATGGTGGTAATTACTTTTAATGATATTTTAAGATTATTTTAATTAGGCGGTGATATGTTGAATTTTATTTTAATTGGTGTCTTTTGTTTATTTGGATTATCCTTTCTTTTATTTTTAATTATTTATTATGAAGAAAAGAAAGTTATAAAGAAGGAAAAAGAAAATAGAAAGCCCTTGGTAGATAGTCCTGAGATTTTATTTGAAGAAGAGGTTGATTCTGATAATATAGAAATAATATAGGTCATAGATGAGACCTTTTTATTATGTTAATTTATTTACTATAAGTAGGATGAATGTTGTTTTTTGAAGAATTGTTATTTAATTTAGAATTTATATTATTGTTTGCTATAATATTGGTAGAGAAGGTGATGCTTGTGATTGTTGGTGTATTAGTTCAAATTTCTAATCAGAATGTTGATAAAATTTTTGATTATTTAGTTCCTAGTCGATTAGAGCCTTCTATTAAAAGAGGTATTCGGATTTTAGTTCCTTTTGGTAGGCAAACATTAGAGGGATTTGTTTTAGAGATTAAAGAGTCTAGTGAGGTAGAGTTAAAAGAGATATATTCTGTTGTTGATTCGGATATTGTTTTAAACGAAGAATTATTGCAATTAGGTAAAGATATACAAAAGAGTACATTATCTACTTTGATTAGTGCTTATCAAGTAATGTTACCTAAGGCTTTAAAGGCAAAGGCTGGTGTTCGTGTTAATAAGAAATATCATACTTTTTATCGATTAGTAGATAAAGAGTATATAGCAACTTCTTTACCACAAAAGAAAGTATTAGCATTGTTTCAGGAAAAAGAATTGGTTTCAAGAGAAGAAATATTAAAAATTTCTAGTTCTGCTTTATCAACTTTATTAACTAAGAATGTTCTTATGGCAGTACAACAAGAAGATTATCGAATGAAGTATGAAGTAGGTAATGATTGTCAAAGAAAATTAACTAGTTTGCAGCAGTATGTAGTAGATACTGTAATTCACGATACTAAGCATATTCCATTTTTGTTGTTTGGTGTTACTGGTAGTGGAAAAACTGAGGTTTATATGCATATTATTGAGCATGTTTTATCGCAAGGGAAAACAGCAATTGTTTTGGTACCTGAAATTAGTTTGACTCCTCAAATGGTTGATGAATTTTCCAATCGATTTGGTACACAAATTGCGGCACTTCATTCGGCTTTGTCTGAGGGGGAAAAATATGATGAATGGAGAAGAATTGCTAGAGGGGAGGCTAATATAGTTATTGGTGCTCGTAGTGCTATTTTTGCTCCATTAAAGAATATAGGGATTATTATTGTAGATGAAGAACATAGTGATTCTTATAAACAAGGAGATAAAAGTCCAAGATATCATGCTAGGGATATTGCTATATGGAGAGGAAAATATCATCAGGCTCCAGTTTTGTTAGGGAGTGCGACTCCTTCGTTAGAATCTATGGCTAGAGCTCAAAAAGGAGTATATCAATTGTTGACGTTAGATAGAAGGGTTAATGGTAGAAAATTACCTGATGTTGAAATTATCGATATGAATTTAGAAGGAAAAAATAATTCTTATCATCTGACTGATTCTTTACTAAATGAAGTCCGTAAGTGTCTTGAGCGAAGGGAACAGGTAATTTTATTTTTAAATCGCAGAGGATTTTCTACTTTTGTTACCTGTAAGAGTTGTTCTAATAGTATTAAATGTCCTAATTGTGATATTACGTTAACTTATCATAAGAGTAATCAAATGTTACGGTGTCATTATTGTGGATATGCGACTTTACTTCCGAAGGTTTGTCCAAATTGTGGGGAGGAAGCTCTTACAGATTTAGGTGTTGGAACAGAGAAGATTGAGGAAGAATTACATACCTTATTACCTAAGGCTAGAGTACTTAGAATGGATGTTGATACTACTAGTAGAAAGGGTGCTCATAAAAAGATGATAGAGGCTTTTCGTAATTATGAATATGATATTTTACTTGGTACTCAAATTGTTGCGAAAGGTCTAGATTTTCCTAATGTAACTTTAGTAGGTGTTATTAATGCTGATACTAGTTTAAATATTCCTGATTTTCGTAGTAGTGAAAATACTTATTCTCTACTTTCTCAGGTTGCTGGTAGAAGTGGTAGAAGTGAAAAGCAAGGTAAGGTTCTTATTCAAACTTTTAATCCTGATCATTATGCCATTTTTTATGTAAGACAACATGATTATTTAGGTTTTTATAAGCAAGAGATGGTTATTCGTAAAAAATTAGGATATCCACCCTTTTATTATCTTTGTTATTTAAAAATTAGTGGTAAAGATTCGAAACTTTTGTTTCAAGAAGCTTTAAAAATAAAACGATGTTTAGAACGTAATTTAGTAAATGTAACTATTTTAGGTCCAACATCTTTATCTGTTTTTCGAGTAAATAATATTTATCGATATGGAATTATTATAAAATATAAAAAAGATAATAACTTAAGATTAATTTTATCTAAAATACAAAATCATTATAAAACTAATTATAAAGTTCGTGTGGATATTGATTTTAATCCTAGTCATTTTTAGTAAAATATGTTATTCTTATGTTAAAGATAGAGGTGATATTATGGCAGGTAATCAATTTTTTTCATCTGATGATGATATGAATCAAAATGTGGATAATAATAGTGTAAATGAAAAAAATAATCAAGAATTTCAAAACTTAATGGAACATAGTCAAAGAAAATATGATAATTATTGGGATATTAATAATCCTATTATTCGTATTATTTTAATTATTTTGTTTTTAATTGCGGTTATTGGGTCTGCTTATTATATTATTTTGTGGTTTCGTTAGATTAGAAGGGGTGGTGATAGTAGATGTTAGCTTCAATTTTTGAACAGAAAGAAGTAAAAGACTTATTATTTAAAATTGCACACAATCCAAGATATTATGACAAAAAAAAGAAAGATTCTATTAATTATGAGAAGTTTTCAGGGTTGGAGCAACCATTCTTTTTAGTATTTGATTCTTTATTAAAATATCAAATTATTATTCAAAGTGAAAAGTATCTTAGTGATTATGTTCATCATCTAGAGTTGCTTTGGTATAAAATTGATAATTTTCATGATATTAGTGAAGGCGTTTGTAAAATAATAGTTAAGTTTTGTGCTAGAAAACTTGGATATAAGAATAAAGAAGAAGAGCATCGAAGAGAGATATTAGAATATATTTATCAAAAGTATATTGTTGATGGTTATTTATATCATGGTATTTCTGATGTTTATGTTGATAATATTAAACAAAATGGTTTTATGCCACAAAAATATCAAAATTATTATTCTCAGTTTGAGAATATTCAAAAACAGTTTCCCTCTTTTTTTAGTGATATGGATTTTCATCATGATTATGTATCGTTTACAGATGATTTTATGATGGCTTGTTATTATGCTACGTATAGTCCTATTTATTTTTCTAAATTTTTATGCCCACCAAGTTCTAAAAAAATAGAGATTAATAGTTATGCAAAAAGGGATTATATGGGGTGCTTTTCTGGATTACGTAGGATGCTGAAGGTAAAAGAAATCAATGAGGAAAATATTGAGAAAATTGAGGATTTATGTAATCTTGAATGGAAACTATTACGTCAGAATGAATCTAAACCAACTATTATGTTAGTTAAGAGAAGTTGTTTTTCTAAAAATAGAATTCAAGGAATTGAAGAAATTTTGAATGATAAGAGGACGGATATAGGAATACTTGCTGCTCATATTATGGATTATAAATTCGATAATTTTGTTTGGAGTGAGTATATTCAAGCTTGCGATATTGAATTTGTTAGTATTCCTTATTCTGAGTTTATTGTAGAACATGATAGTGAAAAAGTAGAAGTTATTTTGCCTACGGTTCATCAAGAAACTTCTGAAGATGGTAAGGTCTCTTTTTTACTTTTATTAGGTTCTAGTTTGATTTTATTAGGAGTTCTTGTTAGTATTATTATGTTATATCAATGAGGGTGATGTTATGAGAAATGTAAAAGTTATATTTATGGGGACACCTGATTTTAGTGTTCCAGTTTTAGAAGGGTTGATTGAGCATTATGATGTTGTAGGGGTAGTATCACAACCGGATAGAAAAGTAGGGAGAAAGCAGGAGGTAGTTTTTTCTCCTGTAAAAAAAGTGGCACTTCAGCATAATATTTTGGTATTTCAACCAGAGAAGATACGTGTGGAGTATGCAGATATTTTGGATTTGCATCCTGATATTATTGTTACTTGTGCTTATGGACAAATTATTCCTAAAGAAATTTTGGATTATCCTAAATATGGTTGTATTAATGTTCATGCTTCTTTGCTTCCAAAACTTCGAGGAGGAGCTCCTATCCATAAGGCAATTATTGATGGGTATCATAAAACGGGTATTACGATTATGTATATGGACGAAGCTATGGATAGTGGTGATATTATTTCTCAGAGGGCAACCGATATTTTAGATAGCGATACAACAGAGGATTTACATGATAGACTTAGTGTTATGGGGAAAGAATTATTATTAGATACTTTGCCTTCTATTATAGATGGTACTGCAAAAAGGATAAAGCAGGATGAAAGTAAGGTTACGTATGCTTATAATATTAAACGTGAAGAAGAGTATTTGGATTTTTCTAAGACAAGTTTAGAACTTTTTAATCAAATACGTGGACTTTGTCCTTTTCCTGGAAGTTCTTGTATAATTGATGATAGGGAATTTAAAGTTTATGCATCTAGAATTGGAACATTTGATTCTAGTAGTTACCCTGCAGGAGAGATTTTACATATTTATAAAGATGGTATTGGTATTGCGACTGGTGATTTTGAACTTGTTTTATTAGATATTAAACCTTTTGGTAAAAAGAGAATGCTAGCTAGTAGTTTTATTAATGGTATACGAAAAGAAGATTATATTGGGAAGGTAGTCTATGGAAGAAAATAAGAATAGTGAAAAAAAATCTGATTCATTTAAGCAGTTTTCTCAATTTATTAAAACACCTAAAGGAAAGGCGGTTGCTTTTTTTGGTGGATATTTAATTTTCTTTATTATTTTATCTGTTGTTGCTCGTGTTGGAGGTAGTGGTGATACGATTGGTAGTACGATTGATTTTGATGCTTTTAGTATGAAATCTATCAATGGGAATAATTATAATTTTACTTATCAATATGTTATTGATGATGTTACAACGTCTTATGAGGGAATGAGAAATGGTGATAAAGCGTTGTTTAGTGATGGAGTGAATCAATTTTATCAGGATAATCAATTATTTATGAGGCAGCAGAATGGTGTTTGGATTAAGTGTGATAATCCATATATTTTACCAGTATTATTAGATTCTACAGTGGTATCTAATTTGGTTGATTCTGCTACTTATATTTCAAAGACAGAACTGGCAACAGGAGAGGAGATTTTAAATTATCAAATTACTACTACTACCTTGGTAAAGTTATTAGATGAAGAAGATGTTGATTTGGATGATCCTGTGAATACGATTCAGTTAACTACAGATAAACAGGGGGAAGTTAATAAAATCGAATATGATGTTAGTAGTTATGCTAAATATAAGAAATTAGCAACGAAACAATTTCGTCTTACTTTAACTTATTCTAATTTTGGTGAAATAGATGAGATTGAGGTACCTAAATAAATCGATAACAGTAACTTAATTAAAGGAGTTTGGTACTATGAAGTAGGTCGTAAGAAAAAGAGGAATTTTGTTTGTTTTATTTATTGCTATAGTTATATTGTTTGCTATAGTTATTCCTAAGTCTTTTGCGGCTTCTACTCCTGTTGAATATATTACTTTTTCTTCTAAAAATTTAAATTATGAAAAGAAAGAGGATGGTTCTTGGAATTTAGTTAAGTCTGTTAAATGGATTGGTAGAGGTAGGGCTAGAATTACTTTTAATATTAATACTAATCAAATGTTAAAAGATAATGTTCATAGAGATGTTATATTAGTTGTAGATAATTCTTCTTCTATGGTAGGTGAAAAACTTAATAAAGTAAAAAGTGATAGTGTTGATTTAGTAAATAGATTATTAGAAGATAGTAATAATCGTTTAGGACTTATTTCTTTTAGTGGTTCATCAACTATTTTAAGTGGATTAACTAATAATAGTAGTGAATTAATAAGTAAAATTAATGATTTAACTGCAAATGGTAATACTAATTATTATCAAGCATTAGTAAAAGTAGATGAGATGTTAAAGAGTTATAAAAAGGAAAATAATAGGGAATGTGTAGTTTTGTTTTTAACAGATGGTTATCCTAATATAAATACTCCTAATGAAATAGCTCAGTATCAATATTTGAAAAAGGAATACTCTTATTTAAATATTAATG
>DVGU01000031.1 GCA_018712565.1 Candidatus Faecimonas gallistercoris | reverse complement strand
TAACTAATCATACTCCTAAAAAGGTATAAAATATTTATTAGCTTATCAAAAGTTTTCTCGGCATAAAACATCATATAGACTATATATAGTTTATTCATAAAAAGTTGCACTTGACTTTTTAATTAATAATTTTTTTGATTGTGTAGATGCCTATAATAGTTTGGGGATTACGTACAAAAATAGATTATAATTCTTTTTTATATTTGATGTCTGCTAAATATAGTCCTTGTGGAGGTGCAGTTTTTCCTCCCTGGGAGCGATCTTTTTTATTTAAAAATGTTTTTACATATTCTGGTTGTTTTTTTTCTTCTCCTACTTGTATTAATATTCCTACCATATTACGAATTTGATAACGTAAAAAACCATTTCCTGTAAAAGTAAACTTTATAATACCATTTTTTTCTTTTTCCACTGTTGCTTTAGAAATTGTTCTTATACAATTTTCTTTTTCTTTATTTTCTGTTACAAAAGATCTAAAGTCATGTTCTCCTAATAGATACTTTATACCTTTTTTCATTTTGTCTATATTCAATTTATAATTATATTGAAATACATAGTTTCTTTCGATAGGATTATATTCTGATGTATTTATATAGTATTCATATGTTTTTTCCATTACATGATATCTTGCATGAAAACTTTCTGGGACTCTTTTTGTTTTTATCACATGAATATCATTAGGAAGATTACTGTTCATTGCTCGTTTTAATTTATATTCAGTAATATCTATATCTAAATCTACATGTCCACATTGCATTTTAGCATGTACTCCTTTATCTGTTCTTCCCGATGAAACAAAGTTTGTTTTTTTTAAAGCATTAATTTTTGTTAAGGCTTTTTCTATTTGCTCTTGTATTGTAATCATTCCAGGTTGTTTTTGATATCCTTTATAATTAGAACCATCGTAGGATAAAGTAATTAAAAACCTCATATTTCCTCCTTTTAGTTACTATTTTATTAATTTATACATGCTTATAGATATCTTTGATAATGTCTCTAATATCTTTGTGGTAATCTAGTTTTACTTTTTTCTTTTTTATGGCTTTATAAGTAAATAGTACTATTTCTGGAATTTGATACCCATTTCTTTTTAAGTAATCTACTCTTTCATAGCATTCTTGTGTTGTGCCTTCTAGAAAAATTCTTTTGTTTTTTACAAATATCATCTTTGTTGTATATTGGTATAATATATTTGAATTGCGACTACCAATAATTATAAGTTTATGATATTGTTCTTTTAGTCTTGTTAAAACCATCATTATTTTTTTTCTACTTTTATTATCTAACTCTTTAAATGGTTCATCTAGTATTAACACATCTGGATTAGATAATAAATTGATTGCTATTTCTACTTTTTTTTGCTCTGATTTTGAAAGACTTGTAATATTTCGATCTAATAAATCACTACTTAATCCTACAATTTTTAATGAGTCTCTTTCTTTTTTATCTATATTTTTTATTTGTAAATGATAGTAGTTAATTATAAAGTCCATATGTTCTTTTATAGTATTTAGATAGTTATATTTTTTGAAATCTTTTTTCATAATACAAATTTTTTTATTGATATCCAAAATATTTTCCTTGGTTACATCCTCTTTATCTATCTTTATCTTTCCTTCTGGTAATTCTTTCAAACTAATTATATTTAGAAATTCAGAATAATCTGGTCCGGTTATTCCTATAATATCATTACTCGAAAGATTTGTTGAGAATTCCCAATCATTTATTTTTATATTTTCTAACTCTATTTCCATATCTCATCTGCCATCCTGTCTATATCTAATTCAATTTTTTCAACAACGTTATAATCTCTTAATTTTACTGATAAGTCTACCATGAATGGCAAATCTAATCCTATTTTGTTTAATATATTATCTTTTTCAACTACAGTTAATGGTTCTCCCTTTAGTAAAATCTTTCCTTTATCTATAATTAATAAATAGTCACTTTCTAAAGTAATGTTTAAATCTGATGTAGTCATAATAATAGATATTTCTGTTTCTAATTGTAGTGTTCTTAATAAGTTGATAAATTCTTTTTTTTCTTTTGAGTCTAATTCTTGACATATATCATCTAAAAATAAAATTTGAGGAGATGCTAACATTTTTTCTGCTAATAAAATTTTTATTTGTATATATGTAGGGACTTTATTAGGGTCTTTTTTTTGATATTTTGTTAATTTATATTTTTTTATTATTTCTTTGTAGGTAGTTTTTTTTTCTTCTTCTGTTTTCTTGAACAGGTGAATTGTATGATATAATTCTTTTTCTAGCGTTGGGAATAAAAACTGATAATTATCTTGGGGAATAATTGTTCCTGTAATTTCTTTCCACAGGTTCTGTGGATATTCTTCTATATATCGACCAAATAATTTAATTGTTTCTTTTGTTGGAATTTGACCTCCTAATATTCTAATTAGTGTTGTTTTTCCACAATTATTTCCACCTGATACAGTTATAAATTTACTTTGTCCTACTTGAAAGGAGATATCTTCAAATAATTCTTTATACTTCAAGTTGTTTACTTCTAATAATTCTACCATATCATCCCTCCTGTTTTATATCTTATTATATAATAAAGCGTCTAAAAAAGCCAGTATAACTATCTGGCTTTTTTCTTTTGTATTTTATATGCACAACGTAATAGAAATTTATCTGATACAAATCTTCCAAAAAATTTTGCACATTTCATTTTGAAGCCTGGAATAATTAGCATTTTCTTTTTTTCTATCATTTGATCAATTGCATATTTTGCAACATAGGTACTCTTTAATGGTTTTACTCCAAATTTTACTCCTGCTACATTGTTAAAGTTGGTATCTACTGGTCCAGGACATAATACTGATATTTGAACATTTGATTTTTTCTTTTTCTGTTCATACCATAATGCCTCGGATAACTGATATACATAAGATTTGGTGGCGTAGTAAGTACTCATTAATGGTCCTGGTTGAAATGCTGCGGATGAGGCTACATTTAATATATAGCCAGAATTTCTTTTTTCCATATCTTTTATAAATGATTTGGTTAATATGTGGACTGCTTTAATATTAGTATTAATCATTTCTAATTCTTTTTGTAAGTCCGTTGTTGTAAATTCTCCAAAGATACCAAATCCTGCATTATTTACTAAAATATCTATGTTTTCTTTTTTTGTTAATACATATAACTCTTTTACCTTTTGTTCATTTGATAAGTCAGCTACTATAATTGTTACTTTTGTAGGGAGTGCTTCTTGGATACTTTCTAATTTTTCCCTATTTCTAGCGACTAATATTAATTCGTATTTCTTAGTAGCAAGATACCTTGCAATATCTAGACCAATTCCTGATGATGCACCTGTAATTAATGCCTTCATACAGTTACCTCTTTTCTTTTACTTCTAATTTTATTATATAACAATTTTAATAGAAAAAAAAGGAAGTTTGACACTTCCTTTACTTAAGTCCTATTTATCTTCTTTTGCTGCTTTTTTATCAGTTTTCTTTTCTTCTGGTTTAGCTTCATCTACTAATTTTAAAATTACCATTAATGAATTATCTCCACGACGTTCAGATAATTTTAAAATTTGAGTATATCCACCATTTCTGTTTTCATAACGTTTTGCTAAATCATGGAAAATTTTATCCACAACTTTTTTATCATTATGTAAGAATGCTAATGCTTTACGACGAGAAACTAAGTCGCCTTTTTTACCGTAAGTAATCATTTTTTCAACAAACTTACGAACTTCTTTTGCTCTAGTTTCAGTTGTAGTAATACTTTCATTTACTACTACTTGTTTTGTCATAGTAGCTAGCATACTTCTTCTATGTTTATTATCTACACCTAATTTTCTCATAGTTATTTCCTCCTTATATTTTAGTCGTCATCACGTAATACTAGACCCATATCTCTAATTTTATCTAATACTTCTTTTAGTGATTTCTTTCCTAGATTACGTATTTTCATCATGTCTGATTCGCTCTTATTAACAAGATCTTGTAAAGTATGAATACCAGCTCTCTTTAAGCAGTTATATGCTCTTACAGAGAAGTCTAAATCTTCAATAGAAGTTTCTAGTGCTTTTACTTTTGGATCTTCTGTTTTTTCAATCATCATTCCACTTACATCTGCAATTGATGATAAATCTGTTAAAATTTGGAAATGTTCAATCAAAATTCTTGATGCTAAAGCAATTGCTTCTTCTGGTTTCATAGAACCGTTTGTCCATACGTCTAAAATTAATTTGTCATAACTTTCATCTTGTCCAACACGAGCATTTGCAACTTCATATGATACTCTTTCAATAGGAGAATATAATGAGTCAATAGCTATAACTCCTGCTTTTTTAATATCATGAATTTTTTTGTTTTCTTCACTTTTTACATATCCACGACCATTTGATACAGTCATTTCCATGTTAAGAGATGCTCCTTTTGATAAGGTAGCGATTACTTTATCTTTATTAATTACTTCGATATCGGCATCATGTTCAATATCTCCAGCAGTAATTTCTCCTTCTTTTGTTGTGTTAATACGAACAATTTTCTCTTCATTTGAATGGTTTTTAAATACTACACCTTTCAAATTTAAGATAATTGTTGTTACATCTTCATAAACACCTTCGATTGTTTGGAATTCATGAAGAACACCTTCGATTTTAATACTACTAATAGCACTACCAGGAAGAGATGATAGCATAACTCTTCTTAAGGCATTACCAATAGTGGTTCCAAATCCTCTTTCTAATGGTTCTAATTCAAATCTACCATAGAAATTGCTTTCTACAGAATCTGTTATTTTATATATTGGTTTTTCAAATTGCAACATGAAACTAACCTCCCTTATTCATTAATTATACACGTGGACGTTTTGGTGGACGACATCCATTGTGTGGTATTGGTGTAACGTCAACAATTGTAGTTACTTCTAATCCTGCAGTTTGAAGTGAACGAATTGCTGTTTCTCTACCTGGTCCTAAACCTTTTACACGCACTTCTACTTTACGCATACCCATATCATAAGCAGCTTTACCAGCAGCTTCTGCGGCCATACCAGCAGCAAATGGAGTTGATTTTTTACTACCCTTGAATCCGATAGCTCCAGATGATGCCCAGCTAATTACGTTACCACCCTTATCTGTGATTGTTGTAATTGTATTATTGAATGTTGAATGAATATGTGCAATACCTTCAGGAACATTCTTTTTTACTTTTCTTTTTCTAGTTTTGTAAGCCATCTAAGTTTACCTCCTTTAAAATTTCTTTTTTAAGTTCACTAAGCTTTCTTCTTATTAGCAACAACTTTACCTTTACCTTTACGAGTACGTGCATTACGATTTGTTCTTTGTCCTCTTACAGGTAATCCTTTTTTATGGCGACTTCCTTGATATGAACCTATTTCCATTTTAGTTTTTATGTTCATATTTACTTCACGACGAAGATCACCTTCTGTTAAATGTTTGTTAATTTCATCACGAATTTTAACTAAATCTTCTTGAGATAAATCTTTTGTCTTTGTTGTTGGATCAATTTTTGCAGCTTTTAAAATTTGTTTTGCTAAACTTTGTCCAATACCATAAATATAAGTTAGAGAAACACAAATGTGTTTGTCGTTTGGAATATCTACACCTTTAATACGTGCCATATCTTACACCTCCTAAAAATTATCCTTGTCTTTGTTTGTGTTTTGGATTTTCACAAATGATTCTAACTGTACCTTTACGTTTTACAACTTTGCATTTTTCACAAATTGGTTTAACTGATGCTTTTACTTTCATTTTATCCCTCCTATTATTTACGATAGGTTATACGCCCACGTGTTAAATCATAAGGCGAAAGTTCTATCATTACGGTATCTCCTGCTAAGATACGAATATAGTTCATTCGTATTTTACCAGAAACGTGAGCTTCCACAATGTGTCCGTTTTCTAGTTGAACTTTGAATTTTCCACCTGGGATGATTTCAAGAACTTTCCCTTCAATTTCAATTGTATCTTCCTTGGCCATCTTTATCACTCTCCTGTTAAGATTTGATATCCATCTTTTGTTACTACTACTGTATGTTCAAAATGGGCTGACATGCTACCATCTTGTGTATCTACAGTCCAGTTGTTATCATGTAAAAATACTCTTGGACTTCCTAAGGTTAACATTGGTTCTACCGCAATTACCATTCCCTCTTTTAACCTTGGACCCGTATTTGGAATTCCATAATTTGGTACTTCTGGATCTTCATGTACAGAAGTTCCCACTCCATGACCACATAACTCTCTTACAACACCTAGATTATGCTTATGGGCGTACTGTTCAATTGCATAACCGATATCTCCAATCCTGTTTCCTGGTTTTACTTGAGCTAGTCCAACAAATAGAGATTTTTCAGTGTCTTCTAGCAATTTTTTTGTTTTTTCATCTACTTCTCCTACAGTGTAAGTCCAAGCAGAATCTCCATGGTAACCTTTGTAACATGCTCCAATGTCGATTGAAATAATATCTCCATTTTTTAATTTTCTATCACTTGGAAATCCATGAACTACTTCTGAATTGATACTTGTACATAGTGTAGATGGAAACCCTTCGTATCCCTTAAAAGAAGGAAGTGCATTTTTACTTCTTATAAAGTCTTCTGCTAACTTGTCTAACTCTTTCGTTGTTATTCCCTCTTTTATATATGGTTTTAGATACTGATGAGTTTGATATACAATATTACCAGCTATTTTTAATAATTCAATTTCTCTTTTACTTTTAATTGTTATCATTATTTTTCATCTCCATTATTTGTAACATTTTTATTTTGATGATAAGCTGATAATTTTATCTATTTTGCGAAAAACATTTTCTATTGTATCATTACCGTTTACTTCTTTTAGGACACCTTGTTTTCTATAATGTTCTATAATTGGTTCGGTTTTTTCTTGATACATTTTATATCTAGTTTGAAATGCTTCTAGGTTATCATCATTTCTTTGATATAGTTTTCCACCACATATATCACAAATAGATTCTTGTTGTGGAGCACTAGAAGTTTCATTAATATTATAGATTGCATTGCAATCTTCACAAATTCTTCTTCCAGTGATTCTTTTTTCTAATGTTTTTTCGTCGATTACAATTGAAATTACATTACCTACTTCATATCCTAATTTCTTTAGGATGTTATCATATTCAATTGCTTGATTTATATTTCTTGGAAAGCCATCAATAATAAATCCATTTTTACAATCATCTTCCTTTAATCTTTTCTCAATCAATTGATATGTAATTTCATCTTTTACTAATTTACCACCTGCTAAGGTTTCTGCTACATAGTTACCTATTTCACTATCTTCTTTAGAAATTTCCCTTAAGATATCTCCTGTTGAAATATGTGGAATATGATATTTAGCAACTACAAGCTCTGCTTGTGTTCCTTTACCAGCAGCAGGTGGTGCAATAAACATTATATTTTTCATTTTTACCTTCTACTATATCCTCTCTTATAACTTCTGGTTAAAATACTTCCTTCCAATTGTTTATAAGTTTCAAGCGCTACACCTACAACAATTAATAGTCCAGTACCTCCAATAGATACACTGGTAGGTAGGCTTGTAATTTTGGAAAATAGAATTGGTAATCCAGCAATTACTACTAAAAATGTTGCTCCTAGAATAGTAAGTCTAGATAAGATTTTACTTAGATGTTTCTTGGTATCTTCTCCAGGTCTTATTCCAGGAATGTATCCTCCATTTTCTTGTAGGTTTTTAGCAAATTCTTCTGGCTTTACTTGTATGAATGTATAAAAGTATGCGAAGAAGAAAATTAGTATTACATAAATTGCAAAACCTACTGGAGTTGTATATGTCAAATAATTTTGTACTACTAAAGTAAATGTTTCATTTTTAATTACTTGTGCTATGATTCCAGGGATTGCAAGTAAGCTTGATGCAAATATTACTGGAATTACCCCTGCAGTATTAATTTTAATTGGCATAAAACTTTGTGCTGATGCACCATATGCACTAGTTGATTTATTAGCATATTGAATTGGTATTCTTCTTTCTGATTCCTGAACAAAAATAATACCGATGACTATTGCGAAATAAATGATTACAAATAATAGAAATTTAATAACTCCTAAGGTAATTACTTGCACTGTACCATCAAAAGCAACTAAACCTCCAAATGCATCAATAAACATTTGTGGTAGGGTTGCAATGATACCAGCCATAATAATTAAACTTGTACCATTTCCTAGTCCTTTCTGGGTTATTTGGTCACCTAACCATAATAGAAAGGCTGTACCAGCGGTTAGGACTGTTGCAATATATAGATATTGGAAAACATCTCCTGTTCTACCTATAAAGGCAAAGGCAAATGCATATCCTTCAATAAAAGCAAAGGCTATACCTACATATCTTGTAATTTGATTTAGTTTTTGTCTTCCGGTTGCTCCTTGCTTACTTAGTTCAGCAAAATATGGAACAATATCCATTTGTAATAGTTGCATAATAATAGATGCAGTGATATATGGCATAACACCTAAAGCAAATATTGAAAAGTTCTGTAATGCTCCACCACCTAGTGTATTAATTAATTCTAAAAATCCTAGACTGCTGGTCAAATCTTGTGTTCCAGGAACTCGAATTGAAATACCTAATATGAAGATCATTAGTGCCCCAAGAGTAAAGTAAATACGATGCCGTAGGTCTTTATTCGTTGAGGTAAATAATTGCTTCATAGTTTTGAACATACTAGATCACCTCAGCTTTACTTCCTGATTCTTTAATCTTTGCTAAAGCGCTTGTTGAAAATTTATTAGCTTGAATAGTAAGCTTACGTTCTAATTTTCCATTTCCTAAAACTTTAAGTCCATCTAATTCTTTTTTAATAATTCCTTTATCCTTTAGTAATGCAGGTGTTACTATAGTACCATCTTCAAATACATTTAAGGTTTCTACATTAATTGTAGCATATCTAACTTTAAAGCGTGCATTTGTGAAGCCTCTCTTTGGAAGTCTTCTATATAATGGTAACTGTCCACCTTCAAATACTGGATTGATACTACCACCACTACGTGCTTTTTGTCCTTTTTGTCCGCGTCCACTTGTTTTACCAAGACCACTAGCTGGACCACGTCCTACACGTTTTTTTCTATGAGTAGCACCGATATTTTTTTCTAATTCATGTAATTTCATTATCCTAATATCTCCTCTACTGTTTTACCACGAAGTGCTGCGACTTGTTCTACTGTTTTCATTGATTTTAGTGCATTTAATGCAGCATTTGCAGTATTAATTTTTGTTCTTGCTCCTAGTGATTTAGAGACAACATCACGACATCCTGCTAATTCTAAGATAGCACGAACAGATCCACCAGCAATGATTCCAGTACCAGCTGGGGCAGGTTTAATAATTACTCTAGCAGCTCCACTAGTTCCAATCATTTCATGAGGTACTGTTCTTCCATCAATTAGAGGTATTGTGATCATTTTTTTGTTTGCATCTTGAATTGCTTTCTTGATTGCATCAGGTACTTCGTTTGCTTTTCCAATACCTAATCCAACTTTACCTTTACGATCACCTACGACAACAGTTGCTGAATATCTTCTACGACGTCCACCTTTAGTAACTTTTACTACGCTTTTAACGTCGATTACTAATTCTTCATACAACTTTTCTCTAGGCTCTCCTGACTTTCTTTGCATAATACCCTCCTATTAGAATTCTAATCCATTTTCACGTGCAGCTTCTGCTAAAGCTTTTACACGTCCATGATAAAGGTATCCTCCTCTATCAAATACCACTTTTGTAATTTTTGCTTTTGTTGCTTTTTCAGCAATTGCTTTACCAACAACTTTAGCTGCTTCAACATTACTTCCGTTTTTAATTTTTAAATCTTTGTCTAATGAGGAAGCAGATACAAGAGTAGTTCTAGTTTCATCATCGATAATTTGTGCATAAATTCCTGTATTAGAACGGAATACGCATAATCTAGGTACGGTACTTGTTCCCATTAATTTAGAACGAATTCTTTCATGTCGAACAGTACGCATACTATTACGAGATTTTTTCTTTATCATAGTTCGATTTCTCCTTTCCTACTTATTAAGCAGCTTTCTTTCCTTCTTTACGACGAATATGCTCGTCTTTATAACGAATACCTTTACCTTTATATGGTTCAGGTGGTCTTACTTTTCTTACATTAGCAGCGAATTCTCCAACTAATACTTTATCAATACCTTTAATAGTGATTTCTGTATTTCCGTTTGCTTCTACTGTTAATCCAACTGGTACTTCCATCTCTACAGGATGAGAATATCCAGCGTTAATTACTAATTTTTTACCTTGAACATTGAAACGATATCCAACACCAATGATTTCTAATCCTTTTTCATATCCTTTGGTAACACCTTCAATCATGTTGTGAATTAATGCATTCATAGTACCATGCATTGCTTTGGCATTTTCGTTTTTACGTTCTAATGTAATTTTATTATCCTCTTGTTTCATTGTAATGTCTTTTAACATTACTTGTGTTAATGTTCCTTTTGGACCTGTTACTTTTACTACGTTATTTTCTTCTGTTACTGTTACTCCCTCAGGAACAATAATTGTACGATTTCCTATACGGCTCATTTTGACACCTCCTTATATTTCTTTTATTACCAAATATAAGCTAGAACTTCCCCACCTATATTTTCTTTACGTGCTTGTTTATCTGTCATAATTCCCTTAGATGTAGAAAGGATTGCAATTCCTAATCCATTTAATACTCTTGGAATTTCTTTGCTGTTAACATATACACGAAGACCTGGTTTAGAAATTCTCTTTAGCCCTGTTATAACTCTTTCTTTCTTGTTATATTTTAAAGTTAAAAGAATTTTTCCTTGAGCATCTTCTTTTACTACTTTATAATCTTTAATAAATCCTTCATCCTTTAAGATTCTTGCGATTTCTTCTTTCATTTTTGATGCAGGTACTTCTACTTCTTCATAACGCATTTGATTTGCATTACGTATACGAGTTAACATATCTGCAATTGTATCTGTTACTACTGCCATAATAAACTCCTCCTTTCCAATTACCAACTTGATTTTTTAAGTCCTGGTATTTGTCCTTTGTAAGCTAATTCACGGAAGCAAATACGGCAGATTCCGAATTTACTCATAACTGCGTGAGGTCTACCACAACGAGCACATCTAGTATATTCACGTACTTTAAATTTTTGTGGCTTATTAGCTTTTACTATCATACTTTTCTTTGCCATAATATTCCTCCCATTTTTTACTTTCTAAAAGGAATTCCAAGTCCATTTAATAAATCGAATGATTCTTCATTAGTTTTTGCTGTTGTTACAAATACGATATCCATTCCACGTACTTTTACAACATCATCATAATCAATTTCTGAAAAGATTAATTGTTCTTTAATTCCCATTGTATAGTTTCCTCTACCATCAAAAGATTTTGGACTAACTCCACGAAAATCTCTTACACTTGGTAGTGCGATTGCAATTAGTTTATCCATAAAGTTATACATGTTTTCTCCACGTAATGTAACTTTACATCCAATTGCATGACCTTCTCTTAACTTAAATCCTGCGATTGATTTTTTTGCTCTTGTTATTACTGGTTTTTGTCCTGAGATTTTAGCTAAGTCAGCTACAGCTGCATCAATTAATTTTGAGTTTGATGTAGCATCTCCTACACCAATATTAATAACAATCTTTTCTAACTTTGGAACTTCCATAATTGATTTATAATTATATTTTTCTTTTAAACTTGGAACAACTTCGTTTAAGTATTTTTCTTTTAGGCGGTTCATAGTTACCCTCCTTCCAATTAATCAAGCTTCTCGTTTGATTTTTTTGCTATTCTTATTTTTTTTCCTGTTTTTGTATCAGTTGTATGTCCGATTCTAGTTCCTTTTTTTGTTTTAGGATCAACAATCATAACATTTGATGCATGAATTGGTCTTTCTACTTCAATGATTCCACCAGATTCATTAGCTGTAGGTTTTTGATGTTTCTTAACTACGTTAACGCCTTCTACTACAACTTTATTTTCGCTTCTTAATGTTTTAATAATTTTTCCTTCTTTACCTTTATCAGAACCAGCGATAACTACAACTTTATCTCCTACTTTAAAGTTCATAATTTATCCTCCTCATTATAGTACTTCTTTAGCTAAAGAAACAATTTTCATGTAATCTTTATCACGAAGTTCTCTTGCGACTGGTCCAAAAATACGAGTACCTACTGGACTCTTGTCATCACGAATGATAACACAAGCATTGTCATCGAACTTAATGTATGATCCATCTTCACGACGAACGCCTTGACGACTACGAACGATAACTGCTTTTACAACTTTTCCTTTTGGTAATGGTGAATTAGGAATAGCATTTTTTACTGTTCCAACTACTACATCACCAATGTTACCTGTTTTTACTTTACTTCCGCCAAGTACACGAATAACTAATAATTCACGTGCACCAGAGTTATCGGCAACTTTTAAGCGGCTTTCTTGTTGTAACATAGATTATTCCTCCTTCTTTTTCATCGACTAAAGCGTTAAATAATAACTGCTTCTTTTACTACTTCTTTTAAATAGAAATGTTTTGTTTTTGACATTGGTCTCGTTGCTGCAATACGAACTGTGTCTCCAACTTTAGCAATATTTTTTTCATCATGTACACAATATTTCTTAGAGCTTTTTACTCTTTTGTGATATAACGGATGGTTTTTATGAGTTTCAACTAAAACGCTAATTGTTTTATCATTTGATGCACTAACTACTTTTCCAACTAATTCTTTTTTAATCTTCTTTTCCATTATATAACCTCCTATTCGTTACTTTCACGTTCTTTTAGAACTGTTTTCATTCTTGCAACGGTGTGTCTTAAATCTCTAATTCTAGAAGGTTTTTCAAGGTTTCCAGTAGCTTGTTGGAAACGTAAGTTAAATAATTCTTGTTTTGCTTCAAATAATTTTTCATTGATTTCTTCAGTTGTTAATTCTCTAATCTCTTTAACCTTCATTGTTTTCACCACCATTTTCTTTCATTACAAATTTTGTTGATATTGGTAGTTTGTGAGATGCTAAACGTAATGCTTCACGAGCAACTTCTTCACTAACTCCAGAAATTTCGAATAATATCTTTCCTTCTTTTACAACAGCAACCCATCCTTCAACATTACCTTTACCTTTACCTTGTCTTGTACCGATTGGTTTTTTAGTAAGTGGCATGTGTGGAAAGATGTTGATCCAAACTTTACCACCACGTTTCATGTAACGAGTCATGGCAACACGGGCAGCTTCGATTTGGTTTGCTGTAATCCATGCACCTTCTTTTGCTTGAAGACCATATTCTCCGAAACTTAATGTTCTATTTCCACGTGATTTTCCTTCGTAAGGTAATCTATGAACACGACGATATTTTGTTCTTGACGGTATTAACATATTAATTACCTCCCTTAGATTTCTTGTTTAGGATTTCTCCCTTATAGATCCAAACCTTTACACCGATTTTTCCAAATGTTGTATCAGCTTCTGCTGTTGCATAATCAACATCTGCTCTTAATGTGTGTAGAGGAATAGTTCCTTCTGTGTATCCTTCGCTGCGGGCCATATCTGCACCACCTAAACGTCCGGATACTGATGTTTTAATTCCTTTAGCTCCTGCTCGCATAGCATTTCTGATTGCACGTTTTTGAGCCATACGGAATGATGCTCTATTACTAATTTGATTAGCGATTGAATTAGCAACTAATTGAGCATTTAAATCTGCTTTTTTAATATCTACGATTGAAATTTGAATATTTTCATCTGCAACTTTTGATAGTTGTTTCTTTAATTTTTCAATTTCTTCTCCACCACGGCCAATCATAACACCTGGTTTAGAAGTATGGATTACAACTTCACATCTTTTAGCAGTTCTTTCGATTTCAACTTTTGCAATACCAGCATTTTTTAAGTTCTTTTCTAAATAGTTACGGATTTTAATGTCTTTTGCTAATACTTTAGAAAAATCTTTTTTATTTGCATACCACTTTGCTTCCCAGTCTTTGTTGATGCCAAGTCTCAATCCATTAGGATTAACTTTTTGTCCCATGTTTTAACCTCCTTATTAGTTTTTTGTAGCCACTACGATAATAATGTGACTAGTTCTATGATCTCTATGTCCTATGTGAGAACGTGAATCAAAAAAGTGACGTTTCATAACAGGACCAGCATCTACTCTTGCTTCTTTTACATAAAGTGTAGTAGCATCTGCATCGTTATTGTTAACGGCATTGGCAATAGCAGAATCTAGAACTTTTTTGATAAGTCTTGCTGACTTATTGGTTGTATTTACTAAGATGCTTGTTGCTTCTTGTACACTTTTACCACGAATCATGTCGATTGTTAAACGAGCTCTGATTGGTGATACTCTAAGCCCTTTAGCAATTGCTCTTGCTTCCATTTCTTTCCCTCCTAGTCATTTTTTTTATTATTTCTTGTCTGAACCATGTCCACCGAATTTACGAGTTAGTGCAAATTCACCTAATTTATGTCCAACCATATCTTCAGTAATATATACTGGTATAAAATCTTTACCATTATGAACGGCAAATGTATGTCCTATAAAATCAGGAAAAATTGTGGAACGGCGTGACCATGTTTTAATGACTTCTTTTTTACCAGACTTATTTAATTCTTGAACCTTTTTTAATAATCTATCAAATACATAAGGTCCCTTTTTTAAACTTCTTGCCATTATTTAATCATCCTTTCCTATTTACTATTACGACGACGTACGATGAATTTGTCAGATTGTTTTTTCTTACGTGTCTTCATTCCTAGGGCAACTTTACCCCATGGAGTCATTGGTGCTTTACGTCCTACTGGAGCACGTCCTTCACCACCACCATGTGGATGGTCATTAGGGTTCATAACTGAACCACGAACTGTTGGTCTTACACCCATGTGACGTTTACGTCCTGCTTTACCAATTCTAACTAATGATGAGTCTTCATTTCCAACTTCACCAATTGTTGCCATACATGTTCCTAAAACTTGTCTTTGTTCGCCAGAAGACAAGCGAATCATTACATATTTTCCTTCACGTCCAAGAATTTGAGCAGAAGCACCAGCAGATCTTGCTAATTCTCCTCCTTTTCCAGGGCGTAATTCAATATTATGAATCATTGTACCTACTGGGATACTCATAATTGGTAATGCATTTCCAACCTTAATATCAGCATTTACTCCTGCTTCAATTTTCATTCCTACTTGTAATCCTTTTGGAGCAATGATATATCTTTTTTCACCATCCGCATAATTAATTAATGCGATATTTGCTGTTCTATTTGGATCATATTCGATACTTGCTACTGTACCAGGTACCTCTAATTTATTTCTCTTAAAATCAATGATACGATATTTTCTTTTTACTCCGCCACCTTGATGACGAACAGTTATCTTACCTTGATTGTTACGACCACTATTTTTCTTAATAGTAGTTAATAGAGATTTTTCTGGAGTACTCTTTGTAATTTCTTCATTTACTAAGGTACTCATTTTTCTACGACCTGGTGTAGTAGGTTTATATGTTTTAATTGCCATAATTTATTTCCTCCTTCTAACCAAGATCAATTGTTTGTCCTTCAGCTAAAGTAACAATTGCTTTCTTTGTACGATTCGTTAATCCTGTATAACGACCAACTCTTCTTTTCTTAGGTTTTACATTGATTGTTCTAACTGATGTAACCTTGACATCGAAGATTTTTTCAATTGCATTTTTGATTTCAATTTTGTTAGCTCTTGGATCAACTTTGAATGTATATTTTCCATTTTCTTTATCAGCCATTGATTTTTCAGTAATAACTGGTGCCTTGATGATTTCTAGATATTTAGTGACTTTCATTATTTAAGCACCTCCTCTACAGCATTTAATGCATCTGTAGTAAATACTAATTTATCTGTACCTACAATATCTAATACATTGATTTCATCAGCTGCTATTAATACTATGTTTTGTAAGTTTCTAGTTGCTAAAATCATATTTTCGTCAAATTCTTTTACTACTAATAATATTTTTTTATCAGCTAATTTTAATGTTTCTAATAAAGCTTTCATATCTTTTGTCTTTGGTGTTGTTAGTTTTAAATTTTCTAACACTACGATATTATTTTCTTGTGCTTTATATGCTAATGCAGACTTTAGCGCAAGTCTTCTTTCTTTACGATTTTGTTTCTTGCTGTAATCTCTTGGTACTGGAGTTCCATATCTTCCTCCACCTACCCATTGTACAGCTCTGATAGAACCTTGACGGGCACGTCCAGTTCCTTTTTGTCTCCATGGCTTTCTTCCACCACCACTTACTTCGCTTCTATTCTTAGTACTATGTGTTCCTTGTCTTAATGATGCTCTTGCTAAGATGATTGCATCATATAAAACATTTTTATTTGGTTCAATTCCAAATACATTTTCATTTAAGTTAATGTCCTTTACTTTTTCACCTTTAAGATTTAAAAGTTCTACTTTTTTCATCTACGATTCCTCCTTTCATCACATTTCATTATTATATTTATATTCATTTTTTATTTGTTCCTGTGATGATTTTATTCTGCTGTTTCTTCTGCAGGTGTTGTTGCTTCTTCTTTAGCTTCTACTTCTTTTTTTACTTCGTATGAAACTAAGTCAACTGCTTCTTTTTTCACATTTGGTTTTTTAACTGCAGTACGAATCATAACTAATGATTTCTTTGGACCTGGAACATTTCCTTTTACTAAGATTACACTATTTTCAGTATCTACTGAAATAATTTCAAGATTTTGAACAGTTCTTGCTACATTACCCATTTGTCCAGGCATTTTCTTACCTTTCAAAACGTGCATTGGCAACATTGTACCTAAAGAACCTACACCTCTGTGGTATTGAGAACCATGACCCATTGGTCCACGGCTTTGATTATGACGTTTAATAACACCTTGAAATCCTTTACCTTTACTGATTCCACTAACGTCAACCATTTCTCCTTCTTCGAAGATATCAACGTTGATTACTTGTCCTAATGTATAATCTTCTACATTTACTCCTCTAATTTCTCTTAAGAAGCGCTTAGGTTCAGTTCCAGCTTTCTTAGTATGACCGATTGCTGGTTTGTTTGATAATTTTTCTCTGATAGTTTCTGTCGCTAATTGAATAGCATCATAACCATCATTTGCTACTGTTTTAATTTGAGTTACTACATTTGGTTCAACTTCAATTACAGTAACTGGAATTAACTTACCATTCTTAGTGAACACTTGAGTCATTCCTACTTTTTTACCTAAGATTCCTTTCATTATTATTTCCTCCTATTATTTTGTTTTGATTTCAATATCAACCCCGCTAGGTAAATCTAAATGAGCTAATGCATCAATAGTTTCCTTGCTAGGATTTTTGATATCAATAAGTCTCTTATGTGTACGCATTTCAAATTGTTCACGTGAATCTTTATCTTTATGAACAGCTCTTAAAATTGTAAATTTTTCAATTTCTGTTGGTAGTGGTACTGGTCCTGAGATTTTTCCACCTGTTCTTTTAATTGTTTCAACAATTTTAGTTACTGCATTATCAAGAATTCTGTGATCATATGATTTTAATCTAATACGAACTTTTGATGTTGACATTAAAAAATCCTCCCTTCGCCTATATCTAGTATAGACTTGCTCCGTGCAAATAACCTGATATCAAGTTAACAACTTAACCTGGTGTATCAACAACCTCACACATCTAAGCAGTCACACGTAACTAATTATAACAGGAAATATCAACAAATGCAAGCATTTTTTTGGCAATTTTTTTATTTTTTTGAAAGAAAAAAAGTAAAATATGGATACTGCTGAAAAAGTAGTCAAAAATAAAACTGATATGTAGAAAATAATTCTATTTATCAGTTTTTTTATTAATTTATAAAATTATAAATAATATGTAAGGTAATATTTATCCTATATTTTTGTTTTTTTCTTGGTTT
>DVGU01000030.1 GCA_018712565.1 Candidatus Faecimonas gallistercoris | reverse complement strand
TAATATTATTTTCTTCACAATATTCTAAATTGTCTTTTTCAGAATATGCCCCATCACCAATTACTGCCTCTACTTTAATCCCATTATTTTTGCTTTTCTTTATTAGATTAACTAGTTCTTTACCATCATGTCTTTCACCACTAGTAATAGTTGTGGCTGTAATAATTTGCTCTGGTGTCATGGCTATTTGAGTTTTGTATCCAAAAATGATGTATCAGCAGTTTTATGTCCTACTTTTGTATCTTGATCTTTTGAATATTCTAATTCTATTTCTGTATCATTCATAGTTTCTTCTAAATACTCTATTTGTTCTTTTACTCCTGGTAAAATAGTAAATCTGCCATATCATTTAACTGTTTCCAAAATTTTTCTTCTTTTATTACCATATTATAAAGTTCGGAATACTTACTAAAATTTAATTCTAATTGATTCTTTTGCTTTATCGTCATATATCAATCTCTTTATATCTACCATCTATATTGTATCAAAAGAAAAAGACTACTGATATAATTTACAGTAATCTTTGTATGTTTTTTCAGCAGTTGCAAAATATGTCTTTTTATTTTTTTGCTCTTTTTTTATATTGTACTGGTGGCTCGAATTCGCACATTGCGGCCCAAGAATTAATATCATTTGTTCCTTCCTCTAATAAGCTTTCACGTAATTTTTTTACATTGTCGGTTCTATCATATAAAATTGTTCCATATTTTACTTCTTGTTCCCAGGAATAATTAGCAAACATTGTAGTTCTCATTTTTTCATTATCTAGTTGCCATATTCCTGTACTTTCTGTATGAACATACATTTTGATGTCTGCATTTTCTATATATTTTGATTCTACCATTACTGGTGCATAACCATTATATAAAAATAGTAGATTAACTCCTGATCCTGGTATCGCTCCAAATTCCTGCCCTGTTGCAACAATACCTTCTATAAACTCTGCCTCGTCTTTTGCTAAGGCATTAACTATTTCCTCTGTCACCATATTATTTAATATTTCCATCTTAAATGGTTCTATTTGTACTTTTTTTAAACTTTTTATAGTATCCTCTCCTTTCTTTTCATTTTATTCTATACTTATAAGAATTATTTTGTCAAAATTTAGTCTTTTAAATTTCTTTTAGATTTTGGATTTCCTATAATCTTTAATGATGCTGGTGCCACGATTGATTTTCCGAATTTTTGATTAATATTATCAATTGTTTTTTGAATTTCTTCTTCTTTTTGTTCATTATCATAATTTTCTTCAAATAAAGTCATTTGTCTTTCTTTTGTCTCTTGTAAATCTGATAATCTCACGCCAATTAAACGAATTGGATCTTTTTTATAACTTTTATTAAATATTTCTATTACTAATTTATAAATTTCTTTTGTATTATTTGTTTGATGTGGTAATTTTGCCTGGGCTGAGTAATTTTGAAAGTGATTATTTTTATAGACAACTGCAACAGTTTTGGCATATTGCTTTTGTTTTCTTAATTCTCTTGCTACATCTTCTGTTTGTCTAAATAATATATCTTTTAACTTTTCTTCATCTGTATGATCATAGGCAAGCGTTTCTGTTGTGGAGATACTTGTTGTTTTTTCACTTTTTGGTGTTACTTTCGTATTATCTATTCCCCAGGCGGACTCTTTTAAATACTTTGCTTGATTTTTAAATTTTTTCTCTAATATTTTATCGTTTGTAAAAGCAAGGTCTTTGATTGTATAAATGTTTAATTTATTCAATTCTTCTTTTGTTCTTTTACCGACCATAAATAAATTCCCTACATCTAGAGGCCATAGTTTCGTTTCAATTTCTTGTTTTAATACGGTATGTACTTTGTCTGGCTTTTCAAAGTCCGATGCCATTTTGGCACATAGTTTATTATTACCAATTCCAATATTTACTGTAAAACCAAATTTTGTTTTAATATCTTCTTTTATTTTGATTGCTAAAGCATAATAGTCTTTATATAAATAGTTTGTACCTGTCATATCTAAGAAACATTCATCGATTGAAAACTTTTCAAGTTGGGGTGAATACTGAGATAAATAATTAAATAAATTTTGTGACTGTTTATAATACCATTTATAATCTGGTGGATAGATTTCTAATTTGGGACATTTCTTTTTCGCTTGATATATTGTCTCGGCTGTTTTTATACCAAATTTCTTGGCAATAGGTGACTTAGCTAATACAATTCCATGACGTTTTGATTTATCTCCACCAATGATTGCTGGTATCGTCCTAATATCTTTTTGATATCCTTGCTTTAATAATAGTACGGCTGTCCATGATAAAAATGCATTATTAACATCAATATGAAAAATTAATCTTTCTTTCATTTTATCTCCTCAAGTTATATTATAAATTATTTTTTTTCATCCTACAATCGAACAGCTAAGGATAAATGTAGTTTTTTGGTTTACATATTATTTTTCTTATTTTGGGCATACTAATTTTGGAAGGTGGGTAGTATGAGCCGAGAAGAAAGAAAATTATATGAGAGCTTTTTTAAAAAAGTAGTCATTGAACATATTCGAGAAGCAAGATTAGAGAAAGGCTGGACTCAGGCAAAGCTAGCTGAAGAAATCGATGTATCCCATGAGTTTATTCGTTCCTTAGAGTCTCTTAAAGGTAAAAACTCTTTCTCTGCTTTTACTGTATGGAGAATTGCTAAAGCATTGGATGTAGATTTAAATACTTTATTAGATTTTGATATGAATGCTTTTAGAAAAACTGTAGAAAAAGCTATGAAGAAAAATAATTATTCTTAATTGTTGCTTTTCATAATTTATATCGTAAAAAAACAAGGATGAATGTGATAGAAAATCATTTTACATCCTTGATTTTTCTTATGTATTGTTTTTTGGGTTATGCTATTTTTCTATTAAACTTTCTCCTGTCATTTCGTTTGGTTTTTCTATGTTCATTAAATCTAATATTGTTGGAGCAATATCCCCTAGTTTTCCTTCATGTAATTTTAAACCTTTTTCCGTTATGATAAATGGCACAGGATTAGTCGTATGGGATGTTACTATGTTATTATTATCATCTAGCATTTCTTCACAATTTCCGTGATCCGCTGTTACAATTAAAGTTCCACCTAACTCCATTACTTTATCATAAATTCGTTTTATGTCTTTATCTACTGTTTCTACAGCTTTGATAGCTGCTTCTAAGACTCCTGTGTGTCCTACCATATCACCATTTGCAAAGTTTAATATAACTAAATCTGTATGTGGTAGTTCTGCAAGTAATTTTTCTGTTACTTCATCAGCACTCATTTCTGGTTTTAAATCATAAGTTGCAACTTTTGGTGATGGTATTAGTATTTTCTTTTCGTTTTTGTAGTCTACTTCTTTTCCTCCATCAAAGAAGAAGGTAACATGAGCATATTTTTCTGTTTCCGCAATTCTTAATTGTGATAGGTCTTGTTTTTCTATATACTCTCCTAAAATATTAGTTAGTTCTGGATCATTAAATGCGTGTGGTGCTTTTACAGATTCTACTACAGGCATCATAGTTAGCGTTTTAACATTGTTAAATTTTTTAGTTTCCATATCTACTGCATCAGGATTGGTAATTGCTGTAAATAGCTCACGTAGTCTATCTTTTCTAAAGTTGAAAGCAATAATTCCATCATTTTCTTCTACATTACCATGTTCTGTAAATTTAGCAGGTAAGAAAAATTCATCAGTTATTTCTTCTTTATAACTTTTTTCTATATATTCTTTAGGGGATGGTTCTATTTGTCCTTTATTATTTACAATGACATCATAAGCTTTTATTAATCTATCAAAATTATTATCGCGATCCATTGCATAGTATCTTCCTGAGATAGAGGCTATTTTTCCAAATCCTAATTCTTTTAATTTATTTTCCACCATTTCTATATATATATATGCACTCTTTGGTGGTACATCACGGCCATCTGTAAATAGATGAAGATATACGTCTTTTACTCCTTCTAATTGACACATATCAAGTAATGCTAGCAAATGATTAATATGAGAATGAACTCCCCCATCACTCACAAGTCCCATTAAATGTAGTTTAGAATCATTTTCTTTTACATGATGCATTACTTTTTTTATTTCTTTATTTTGAAAAAATTCCTTATCTTGAATTGACTTGTTAATTAATTCCAAAGGTTGATAAACAATTCTTCCGGCACCAATATTCATATGTCCAACTTCACTATTACCCATTTGCCCTTTTGGAAGTCCTACTAATTGTCCTGAGGCCGTTAATTTTGTATGAGGATATGTATTCCATAATTCTGTAAATACTTTATTATCTGCTAATTTAACTGCATTTCCATGGGTTTCTTCTCTTAATCCATATCCATCTAATATCATTAATACTATTGGTTTTTTCATATCATCGTCTCCTTACATTCTATTATCATTTAAACAAAAGATGGCATATATTGGAATATATCTTACATCTTTTTTTGTTGCAAAATTATTTTCTGTGACTCTATAAGCTTCGGTTACTGTAAATTTTTTCATAAATACAGAAAGGGATTTTGCCTTGGAATCTGATTTTGTAATTAACTCTATTGGAATAATTTTTCCCATTCTATTTTGAATTACAAAATTCACTTCTGCTTTTCCTTCTGATTGATAATAATATAGTGCATACCCCGCTTCTGCTAAAGTTTTGGCTATACTATTCTCATATAAGATTTCTTTTATTTTTTCATCACTTAATAGTTGTTTCATAGTAATATGTAACATGGAAAATAATATTCCATTATCTGGTAGATATAATTTAAAACTATCTTTTTCACGGCAGCTACTTAATGGGGATTTTACCGTAGAAACCTTGTAACTTCTATATACTATTTGATTGTTAACTAAGTAACTAATGGTATTTTCATATTCTTTTGCTCGTCTTCCAGTCCCAATTACTCCATATTGAAACTTCTTATTATCTTTTTTTAATTGTTCTGGTAATGACTCAATGACTTCTAATCCCCTTGGTATATCTATTAAGTTTTTACAAGAAATTAATTCTTTTTCATATACTTCTAAGATTTTTTGTTTAATAATATCTATTTCATATTCACTTTTTCCCTCTAAATTTGCTGTAATGACTTCTGGAAATCCTCCAGTCATTAAATATTCTTGGAATAATTCTAAAGCAAGTTTATGGAAAGGACAAGATTTATGCTTGGTAAATGATTCTTTAATTAGTTCTGCTAAGGCCTTTTCGTTTTTTGCCCACAAAAACTCTTCAAAATCCATTTCATTCATTCCTTTAAATTGCAATTCTTCACCTTTAAATTCCATTAAATTTTCTCTACGAGATGTTATTGCTATTATGTGATATTTACTTCGTTCACTTCCAAATAATTTTAATCCTTTTACTATTTCAATACTATTTACATTATCAAAAATAAGTAGTGTATCTTCTGGTAAGATTGTCTCTTTTGATAATAGAGATAAATTTAAAATTAAGCGATCTGTTGACTTTTCCTTTTTAAATAACTCTTCTATAGTCTTATTGTTGGTGGTGTTAAAATAAATTGTATTTTTATAGTTTCTGTGTCCGAACTCTAAGGCAGAATAACTTTTACCTACTTGTTTTGGTCCATATAAAATCAATGGTTTTCTGATAATATCTTTTTGCCACTTTTGTAGGAAACTTATTATTTTTCGTTCCATAATATGTATCCTCCTTACACAATTTATAAATTAAGTATACGTTTTTTCTTATAAAAAGTCAATGTAAGAAGAAAAAAAGACGGGCTATCGTCTTAATTTGCTAATGGTTTACTAAATTCTAATCTTAATTTATCGGCTACTGTTACAATAAATTCTGAATTGGTTGGTTTGGCTTTATCAATATCTACGCTATGTCCAAATATCTCCTCCATCAATTGCCAGTTACCTCTATTCCAACTTACCTCAATTGCATGTCTTATGGCTCTTTCTACACGAGATACGGTTGTATTAAATTTCTTTGCTACTTCGGGATATAATTCTTTCGTAATCCCACCGACTATTTCTGGTCTTTCATATACTAAAGAAATACTTTCTCTAATATATTGATATCCTTTTATATGTGAAGGTACACCTAATTCATGTAATGTTTTGGTAATAGCAATTTGTAGATTGTTATGATATACGTCTACTTCTTTGCCACCAAACTTTACACCTTCGGCTACTTCTAATATTCTCTTTTCTAAGTCTTCTAACTCAAATGGTTTCAGAATAAAGTAATTTACTCCTAATTCAGAAACTTTACGAATCATATCTTGTGTATTATATGAAGTTAGGACAATTACTTTTTTATCAATTGATTTTTTCTTCATATATTCCAGTACTGCAACTCCATCTTTATTAGGCATGATTAAATCTAATAGAACGATATCATACTCATCTTGTTTCTTTTCTATCAAACGAATTCCCTCTGCACCATCATAAGCCTCTAGCGAAATTGTGACATCAGGACGTTCTGTGAAGTACTCCTTAATCATTTCTACTAAACTCTTATTATCATCTACTACTAATACTTTTGTCTTTTTCATTTGTTCTCCTCTCAGTACTGCACGTATTTTCATTATATACTAGCTTTTCAAAAAATGATAGAGAAAAAAAAGACAAGTTTTGTCGAAACTGTCTAATTTGTCTAATTTTCTAATTTTTCTAAAAATATTTTTAGCTTTTCTGGTTTTAAACTTAGTCCTCCTATTAGATAGCCATCAATACATGATATGTTTTTTAATTCATCTATATTTTCTTCATTTGCACTTCCACCATATAACACTTGGTTTTCTGGATATAATTTCTTTATTGCATTAATAACTTCTTCAATTTGATTATTCGTAGGGATTATTCCTGTACCAATTGACCAAATTGGCTCATATGCGATAATTACTTTCTTTTGTTCTTCCATAGATAAATTTTTCATTGCCATCTTTAATTCTTCCATAATTACTTGAAGTTGTAAATTTTCTTGCCTTTTTGTTTTATCTTCTCCTACGCAAAGTATTGGAATTATTTCTTCTTTTAATAATAATTTTATTTTTTTGGCAATTTCGTCATCTGTCTCATGTTGATTGGCTCTTCTTTCTGAATGGCCTACAATACAATACTTTACTGATGCTGACTTTAACTGGCTAGCAGAGATTTCTCCAGTATAGGCTCCACATTCTGTACTACTTACATTCTGGGCTCCTAATTTTATTGATGAAGGAGCTATTTCTCCTAAATATAAGCTACTTGGACATAAAATTAATGTTGCTGTTGTCGATAGATGAGTTAATTCTTTTTGATAAGTTATAAATTCTGGTTTTGTTAAATTACATTTATTATTTAAAGCTATTATCATGTTATTTCTCCTTATCTATTATAGGCTGTTTGTTTTTTATTTGGTTTGGTTTTCATATATACATGCATTCCCTCTTCCATACCTAAATCTTCATAGTTACTTTTTATAAAGGAATTAGTAGATTTTTCTTTGCTTGTTTCTTGCAGTATAATGAGTTCTTCCATACCTAAAGTTGTAAAAACATAATTTTCTAGTTCTTCTAACATTTTTTCTTCTACTTTAGCAGTCGACATGTTATCTGTTGTTGCTCTACAACTCTTTCTGTCTTTTTCTCCTATTAAGTGAATAGTTGTTAGTATTTTTCCATTCTGTACCATAAATATAGTTTTTGCAACTTCTGGTCGTTCTTGTTCTAGCTGTTTATACTCTTGTTCTGACATCGTATTTTTTATTTTTATCAAATAAGATGATGTAGTTGGTGATAGATTGTTTCTTTGTTCATATTGTTGGAATAGGCGAATATGCTCTTCATTATATGGATTGGCAATTAAAATATTTTCTTTCATCTTTACTTAATTGCTTCCAATCCGGGAAGAGGTTTTCCTTCAAGATATTCTAGCGTTGCTCCTCCACCAGTTGAAGCATGATATACTTTATCTTTATAACCTGCTGTTGAGGCTGCTGCAACTATATCTCCTCCACCTAAGATTATTTTAATATTATTTTCTGTTACAAATTGTAAAATATGGTTTGTTCCTTGCTTATACTTTTCAAATTCATATACACCTAATGGACCATTCCATACTGCTATTTTAGCATCTTTTAAATAGCTTTTAAATAACTCTTCTGTTCTGGGTCCAATGTCTAATCCCATTTCATTATATTCTAACTCTGTTATATCCTTAGTTTTATACTCTTCTTTTTCACTATATTCTGTTGTTACTGCTACATCTATTGGTAAAATAATTTTTTCTGGGTATTCTTTAATAATCTTTTTACAAAAGTCTATATTCTCTTCATCTAATAAAGAATTTCCAATCTCATAACCTTCTGATTTTAGGAAAGTAAAGGCCATTCCTCCGCCAATTAAAATTTTATCCGCTTTTTTAACAAGGTTTTCTATTACTCCTATTTTATCACTGACTTTTGCTCCTCCTAATACAACAATAAATGGATGTTTTGGATTATCTAATTCTTTTAGAGCGTTTAGTTCTTTTTCAATTAAAAATCCGATACATGATTGTAAATGAGAGGCAATCCCTACGTTTGATGCGTGTGCTCTATGAATAGTACCGAAAGCATCATTTACAAATATATCACCTAACGATGCCCAGTAGGCTCCTAAGTCTTTATCATTTTTACTTTCTTTTTTTCCATCTAAATCTTCATATCTTGTATTTTGAACTAAAATAATGTCTTTACTTTTCATATGTTTTATAGCACTTTCTAATTCTTCTCCACGAGTTTTTTCGATAAATGTTACAGGTTGTCCTAATAATTCTTCTAACCTTTTAGCAACTGGTGCTAAATTGTTTTTTTCTAAATCGGATGCTTCTTTTATTCTTCCTAAATGGGAAAATAGAATTACTTTAGCATTATTATCTATTGCATATTTAATGGTTGGTATAGCTGCTGTTATTCTTGTATCATCTATAATTTTTCCATCTTTCATTGGTACATTAAAATCACAACGAATTAATGTTTTTTTATTTTCTAAATTCATTTGTTTTATTGTTTTCATTAGTTATCTTCTCCTATCTATGTCCAGTATAGCATTTTTTTTAACGAAAAAAAAGAAGACTTTCTTCTTTTTTGATTATTGTTCCATTAAATACTTTGCTGTTCTTACCATTTGAGCAGTATAGCTCATTTCATTATCGTACCATGAAACAACTCTTACTAATTGTTTTCCTTCTACTTCTAGTACGCTAGTTGATAATCCATCTACTAATGATCCGCAAGTTCTACCAATGACATCACTAGATACAATTGGATCATCTGTATATTGTAATGTCTCATTTTGAGCATCTTTTAATACTTTATTAATTTCTTCAGGTGTTGTATTTTTATTAAATTCAAGTACTAAATCTACAACTGATCCTGTTGGTACAGGGACACGCATTGCTGCTCCATCTAGTTTTCCATCTAGGTTAGGACATACCTTTCCAATAGCTGCTGCTGCTCCAGTTGATGCTGGGACGATATTAGCAGCACAAGCTCTACCACGTCGTGCTTTGATTCCTTTTTTATGAGGTACATCTAGGGTTGCTTGATCGTTAGTGTAGGCATGTACTGTTGTCATATATCCTTTTACAATACCAAATGCCTTATCTAAGACATCTACTACTGGTGCTAGACAGTTTGTAGTACAACTAGCAGCAGAGATTATTTTTTCATCCCCTGTTAAAATTCTGTGATTAACATTATAAACAATTGTTTTCATATCTCCTTTTGCAGGAGCAGAGATAATTACTTTTTTTGCTCCAGCATTGATATGAGCCATAGCTTTTTCTTCTGAAGTAAATCTACCTGTACATTCTAATACAACATCAATATCTAAATCTTTCCATGGAAGATTTGATGGATCTGTTTGAGCATAGACTTTTATTTTCCTATCTCCTATTACAATGTAGTCTTCTTCACTATGAATTTCATCAATGCGATAATTTCTATGATTTGTATCATACTTTAATAAATATGCTAATTGTTCAGCATCCGTTAAGTCATTAATTGCAACCACTTCAAAATCTGGATCTTCTTCCATTAAACGAAATGCTAGTCTTCCAATTCTTCCGAATCCATTAATAGCAACTTTTACCATTTATTATTCCTCCTTTATTTTCATTATATAGTTTTCTATTTTTACTTTCAATATATTACTTGTTTTTTTACACTTTTTTGTCGTCATAGATGACTTTTGCTTTATTCATGAAAGCAGCTTCCTCCAATAAATTCTCTTAAAATAGAATCTTGTGGTATTACATCTGATGGAATTGGTAAAAATAACCGTAGAAAATTTATTAGTCTTTTGGCTTCTTCATAATATGGAGAATCTTGAGAAACTGAATATAATAAAGGTTCTACATATGTTTTTAATACACCTATTTCATAAATTAGGGCTGAATTAAATGTAAAATCTGCATCGTCTTGATAAGGAAAAATATATTTTTCTTCTCCTCTTCTTACACTGTCCCATGTTTTTAATGTATATTCTACATCATTATTTCTCGTTCTATTATCTCGAATAATTCTTCTTAATATTCGATTATCAGTAGTTGAAAGACGGTTATGGTCATCTAAATTTAATTCTGTTAAAGCAGATATATATATTTTATATTTTTTATTTCTAGGAATATTAGTTAATATTTTAGAGTCTAACGCATGAATTCCTTCAATTACTAATATCTCTTTTTCATTTAAAGTTATCTCATGTTTGTATTCTTTTTTTCCTAGAGGAAAACTATAAGTCGGAACTTTTACTGTTTTTCCTTGTAAGAGTTCTTCTACTTGTTTATCAAATAATTTCATATCTATTGCTTCTAGACATTCATAGTCTGGTTTTCCTTCACTATCTAGTGGTGTATTTTCTCTTTCTACAAAGTAATCATCCATAGATAATACTTTTGGATATAACCCAAAACTTTCTAAATACATGCATAATTTCTTGGATGTTGTTGTTTTTCCTGATGAGGATGGTCCTGCTATTAATACTATCTTTAGTTCTTTTTTCTTTTTATTAATTTCTCTTGCTAAGGTTAATAATCTATTACTTTGCAGAGTTTCATCTATTCTGATTAAATCGTTTATCTTTCCTAAAGATACCACTTTATTTAAGTCTACTGAATTTTCTACTCCAATAATTTTGGCCCATTCACGGCATTCTTGGAAGACTTCAAACATATGTGGATGATGTTTGTATGGAGGTATCTTTTCTGGTTGATAAACAGTTGGAAAACGTAGTACAAAACCATTTTCTTTGATGTAAGTTAAATTAAAGTCTTTTACTTTTTCTGTAGATGAAGGCATTAGGTTATAAAAATAATTATAATAGTTTCCTAATCGATATAAAGTTATATAATCACTAGTAATGTAAGTCATTACCTTAGCTTTAGTCAAATCCTGTTTACTTTCAAAATATTTAATTGCTTCTTGTCTATCTACAGTACTTTTTGTTATTGGCATATCGGCTTCTATCACTTTTTTCATTGCTTCTTTTATATTTTTTATTCGATTTTCTGTTAATTTAAAATTTGTTTCTATATAAATTCCTTTATCTAAGGAATGTTGAACTGTAATATTAGCAGTTTCACCAAATAGTTTCTTTACAGCATATAGTAAAACATAAGTAAGACCACTAATATGAGTTCTATTTCCTTCTCTTGTTGTTAGATCATAAAATGTAATTGTTGCATTATCATTTACAGTGCTTGTTAACTCTTCTAATTTATTATTTACTTTTGCTAAAAGAATGGGATATTTATATTCTTTTTGAAATTCTTTTGATATTTCTTCTAAAGTCATTCCTTTACTTAGTTGATATTTTTTATTTTTTATTTTAACCTCGATTGTTTCAATCATCTTATCACCCCTTTTATTTTCTTTATTTATTGTATCATACTTTGTCGTTTTAGAATATGCATAATTTGTTTTCTTTACACTTATACTAATCATAGGTGATAAATTTATGAGTTTAGTTCCTGTTGTTATTGAAAAAGAATTTGATGGAGAAAGAAGTTATGATATTTTTTCGAGATTATTAAAAGAGAGAATTATTTTTATTAGTGGAGAGATTAATGATGTCTTAGCAAATAATGTGATTGCATCACTATTATATTTAGATTCTATTAATCATGACGATATTTGTATTTATATTAATTCTCCTGGGGGCAGTGTTTCGTCAGGTTTTGCAATTTATGATACGATGCAATTTATCTCTAGTGATGTTTCTACTATTTGTGTTGGTATTGCAGCTAGTATGGGAGCATTTTTGCTTTCTAGTGGAACGATTGGAAAACGATATGCTTTGCCTAATTCTGATATCATGATTCATCAACCATTAGGAGGGGCGGAAGGTCAAGCTACTGATATCAAAATTGTTTCTGATAGAATTTTGCTACTGCGTAAACGTTTAAATAAGATACTCGCTAAAAATACAAAACAATCCATTCGTAGAATAGAAAAAGATACAGAAAGAGATTATTATTTGGATGCGAAAGAAGCTTTAGAATATGGTATTATTGATAAGATTATTAAAAAATAAAAGTCATGAATTCCTAAGAATCATTAGTTTCATGACTTTTTTTATTTAGTTTTTTAAATTTAGTAGCTAGTTCTTTAATTTTTCGAAATCTATGATTTAGTCCTGATTTTGTAATTGGTTTTCCTGTTTCTAATGAGATGATTTCACTTAATTCTTTTAGAGAAGCTTCTGGATATTTTTTGCGATATTCTAAAGCCTCTTTCGTTTTTTCATCTAAAAGCGACAACGCTAAATTATTTTCTATAATTGCTATATTATCAAGTTGTGCTGTTGCTGTTGCTACTACTTTATCCATGTTTGCTTGTTCACAATTGTTTAATCTATTCGCCTGATTTTTTTTATTTCTATAAATTCTTTGATTTTCAAAATAAAGTACAGCATTATTTGCTCTTATTATTTTTAAATAGTCACTTATTTTATCAGCTTCTTTAATATATAACATATACCCTTTATCTCGTGTTAATATCTTTACGTTTAAATCAAATAAATTTAATAATTTTTGAACGAATACCGCTTCTCCTGATTTTTCTATTAGTAATTCCATATGATATCTTGAGGTCTTTGGATCATTAATACTTCCCGAACTTAGAAATACACCTTTTAAATAAGCTCTGATTTCTTCGTTTGCACCTACAATGTATTGAGGTGGTTTATCTAAATATTTTCGATTATTATCTTGATATCCTAAATCTTCTAAAATAAAATCTTTTTTATTATCAATTGTTAAAACAAGTAAATCCTTTTTACTAAAATTTAGACTATCTTTTACTTCTTTTTTTATTTTAATTTCATATAGTGCTTCTATTTGTTTTTCAATTCGTTCACAAATTAAAGGGTTTTCGGTAGTTAGTTGAAAGCCACGTGGAGTATTATGTCCGTTATTTCTAATATAGCCTGATAACTCAGCTAGCATTTCTGATTTTGTTCCTATATCTTTAGAAATTTCTTCTTTTATTTTTGTTGTATATGACATGTTAATTCCTCATTAAATAATTAAAAATTAAAGTACTTAGTTTTAAACTATTATGTCTTAGGGTATTATCTTCAATTGTTATTAAATCATCTTCAATTAATTCTGTTTGTAATTTTTCTATTACTGCATAATCTATTTTAACAGGATCTTTTTGTTCGTCTGTTGCGTATTTTCTAGCTATTTTTTTATCTATTTTTGTATTACTGGCAATGACTACATCTATTTTTCTAAAATCTAGATATCTATTTAATAGTTTTATATGATCACTTACTGTATAGTTATCGGTTTCTCCAGGCTGAGTCACTGCATTACATAAATACATAATTGGTGCCTTGGTTTCTTTTAGAGCACTTTTTACTTCATTACAAATTATATTTGGCAAAATACTAGTATATAAACTACCCATACTAAAAATGACTAGATCAGCTTGTTTTATGGCAGTGACTACTTCTGGTAATACTTTAGGTTCTTCTTTATAATAGATTTTTTCTATTTTATGATGTGCTTTAGTAATTTGTTCTTCTCCTTCAATAATATGCCCACTTTTATCCTTGGCCATTAACGTTAGTGATGAATCTTCAGAAATAGGTAAAACTGTGTGCTTTACATCAAATAATTTGCTTAATGATGCGATGGCTTCTTTTAGTGATCCTGTAATATCTAACATAGAAGTTAAAATTAAATTTCCCATGGCATGACCATCTAAATCACTTGAGGTGTGAAATCTATACTCTACCATTTTTTTTATAGGTTCATCTATTTCTGATAAAGCAGTAATCACTTTTCTAATATCTCCTACTGCAGGAGTGTTAAATTCTTTTCTTAATTTTCCAGTTGATCTTCCATTATCTGATACCGTTATTACTGCTGTGATATCTACTGGAAAGTTTTTTAATCCTTTTAATAAGTACGAAATTCCTGTTCCACCACCAAAGACTACAACTTTTTTATACATTCTTCTGCCTCCTTATTTTGTACTATATAATTTTTTTTGTTTACTTTTTATTAAAATAAATATTCCTGCTATGATAAAAACAACTGATACCAACTGGGCAACTTTAATTGTACCTAACATTAAAGAGTCCGTTCGCAAGGATTCTATTATAAAACGAATAATTCCATACCAAATTAAATAGAAACTTGTTAATTGACTAAATTTTAACTTTTTATATCTTCTAATTACTAACATAATCATAAAGCCAATTAAACACCATAGTGATTCATAAAAGAATGTAGGATGGTGATAAGTTCCAGAAATATACATTCCGTTAATGATAAATCTAGGTATCCCTAATTGTTTTAACTGTTCTAAGCTTGTAATAGGTCCATAGGCTTCTTGATTAAAAAAGTTTCCCCATCTTCCTATGGCTTGGGCAATTATTAGACCAACTACAATAATATCTAGTATTTTCCAAATATTTACATTATGCTTTTTGCAATAATATATTATAAATATAAGTCCTGCTATGATACCACCATGGATGGCTAAACCACCGTTCCATATTTGTATTATTTCTAGTGGATTTTTTAAATAGTAAGATAAATTAAAAATTACATAATAAATTCTAGCACCGAGGATTCCTAAAATTATGGTGTAAAAAGTCAAATTTACTAAAAATTCTTCCTTTATCCTTTTTTTTCTTGCTTCTTTATAAATTATAAAGCATGCTACTAGCATTCCTATAAATATAAATATAGAATACCAATAAATTTGAATTGGTCCTAATTTTAAGGCTATTTTATCCATTTTTACTCTTCCTTACTATTTTCAATTTTTATAATATCTTTTTTAAAAATTGTCCAGTATAAGAATTTTTGACCTGTGCTACTTCTTCTGGTGTTCCGGTTGCTACTACTTGACCACCTTCATCTCCACCTTCTGGGCCTAAATCAATAATATAGTCTGCTACTTTTATAACATCAAGATTATGTTCTATTACAACTACAGTATCTTTATTATCTACTATTTTTTGTAAAATTGCAAGTAAGCGTTTTATATCATCTGTATGTAAACCTGTTGTTGGTTCATCTAAAATAAATAGTGTTTTTCCTGTCGCTTTTTTCTGTAATTCCTTGGCTAATTTTACACGTTCTGCTTCTCCTCCTGAAAGAGTTGGTGCACTTTGTCCTAATTTGATATAACCTAGGCCTACATCCTCTAATACTTGTAACTTGTTCTTTATTTTTGGCACATTGGAGAAAAATTCTAATGCTTCTGATACTCTCATGTCTAATACTTCGGCAATATTTTTTCCTTTATATTTTATGTTTAATGTTTCTCTATTATACCTTGTTCCATGACATACTTCACATGGTACATAAACGTCTGGCAAGAAATGCATTTCAATTTTTTTCACACCATCTCCTCGGCAAGCTTCACAGCGTCCTCCCTTAACATTGAAAGAGAAACGATTTTTTTCAAATCCATACATTTTTGCTTCCTTGGTAGTTGTAAATAGCGTACGAATATCGTCAAAAACACCTGTATAAGTGGCAGGGTTTGATCTTGGAGTTCTTCCAATTGGGTTTTGAGAGATGGCTACCAATTTATCAATATTATCTAATCCTAATATTTTTTTGAATTTTCCTGGTTTTTCTTTAGAGTTATATAATTTATTGGCAACTGCTTTACAAAGTATTTCATTAATCAAACTACTTTTTCCACTTCCTGATACACCTGTTATACAAGTAAAAGTACCTAGTGGAATATCTACATCTATATTTTTTAAGTTATGTTCTTCAGCCCCTTTAATTTTTAAAAACTTTTTGTTTCCTTTTCTTCTTTGTTTTGGTACTTCTATACATTTTTTACCACTTAAATATTGACCTGTTAAGCTATTTTTATTATTCATGACTTCTTTTGGTGTTCCGGCTGCGACTATTTCTCCACCATGATCTCCTGCACCTGGACCAATATCTACTAGATAATCACAGGCTAACATGGTATCAGTATCATGTTCTACTACAATTAGGGTATTACCTAAATCTCTCATTTCTAACATCGAGTTTATTAATTTTTCATTATCTCTTTGATGTAGTCCGATACTTGGTTCATCTAAAACATATAATACACCTGTTAAATGAGAACCTATTTGAGTTGCTAATCTAATTCTTTGGGCTTCTCCACCGGATAGAGTACCTGCACTTCTACTTAATGTTAGATATTCAAGTCCTACATTTGCTAAAAAGTGAAGGCGATCTTGTACTTCTTTAATGACTAATTTAGCAATTTCTTTTTTCTCTTCTGAAAGTTTTAGATTATCAAAGAACGGAATTAATTCTTTAATACTCATCTTGGTTACTTCATAGATATTTTTTCCATTTAATTTTACGGATAATACATCGTCGTTTAATCTTGCTCCATGACAGGTTTCACAAGTATGTTCTACCATATAGCGTTCTAACCATTCTCTAATCCATAACGAACTTGTTTCCATATATCTTCTTTCTAAATTGTTAATAATTCCTTCATAAAAATCTCTGTTGTTATATTTATTTCCACTTTTAGAAGAATATTGAAAATGAATTATTTCATCTGAACCATATAGAATCATTTGTCTTTGTTTTTTCGTTAGTTTTTTCCATGGTTTAGTCATATCAATCTTATAATGCTTACATACACATTCTAACTTTTTATAATCAATACCTTCTGAGTCGTCTGTTAAAGTTTTAATACATCCTCCTGCAATGGATTTGTTTGTATCCGGAATAATTAAATCTTCATCAATTTGTAATTTCATACCTAGACCTTTACAATCTGGGCAAGCTCCGTATGGAGCATTAAAACTAAATATTCTTGGCTCTAACTCAGGTAGAGAAAATTCGCAATATGGACAAGCAAATGATTCTGAAAGAACAACTTCTTTTTTATTTTCTCCTAGTCTTTGAATCACTACTTTTCCTTCTGCTAATTTTGTTGCTGCCTCTATTGCTTCAAATAATCTAGATCTTATTCCTTCTTTCATAATTAAACGATCTATTACAACATCTATTTTGTGTTTTTTATTTTTATCAAGAATAATTTCTTCTGATAAGTCTACCATTTCATCATCTACACGAACTCGAATATATCCTTCTTTACGAAGATGTTCTAGTAAATCTTTCTGGGTTCCCTTTTCTCCATGAACAACCGGTGCCATAATAATTATCTTGGTTCCTAGAGGATATTCTAACACCTTATTTGTCATTTCCTCTACACTTTGACTAGATATTGGAATATTATGGTTTGGGCAATAAGGAACTCCTACCCTAGCAAAAATTAATCTTAGATAATCATAAATTTCTGTTACCGTACCTACAGTTGATCTGGGATTGTTGTTGGTTGTTTTTTGATCAATACTAATTGCTGGAGAAAGTCCCTCAATACTATCGACGTCTGGTTTCTCACTTCCACCTAAAAATTGTCTTGCATAAGCAGATAGACTTTCTACATATCTTCTTTGTCCTTCTGCATAAATCGTATCGAATGCTAGACTACTTTTTCCACTTCCTGATACTCCAGTCATGACAACTAATTTATTCTTTGGTATTTCTATATTTACATTTTTTAAGTTATTTTCTCTTGCACCTTTTACAATAATTTTATCCATTTATACTTCACCTGCCACATATTATAACATAACTTTATACATTTTTCTTCATTAATTCGATGCATACTTATTTTATAGCAAGAAACATTTGTTCGTCAATCGAACAAAAAGAAAAAGAATGATTTTTCTAACTTTATCACTCTTTAATTATTTTTTTCTTTAAAAGTACAAGATTTGCATAGTTCTTCTGATGGCTTTCTATCTTGAAAAGACTTTTTTAGTTTTTGGTATCTTTTTGTATTTTGTATTTCTTCTATGGATTTTTTAAATATATTTCCTAAATTAATTATACCATTACTGTCAAGACAACACGGTACTACTGTTCCATCTGATAAAATTGCGAGTTGTGTTTTTAGTGCGTGACAATATCCACAACTTTTGTGATTTGTAATTTCTGGCCAGATAAATTCATTGTCTTTATCCACATATATTGTGGATGATATTTTTACATTGTTTTCATTTTGTAGTTTTTCCACTGTTCCTGTGGATAAATGATAATAATCTTTTAATTTTTCCACTACTTTTGTGGATTTTTTATCTAGTTTATTATCTTTTAATGTCCATAAACGATAAATAATCACAGTATCTGCGGATAACTTTTCCACATTCTTAAATATTTCTTCTTCATAGGTTGTATTATTTTGTTCACAATGAAGAGAAAAATTTATCTTATGTAGAGCTTTACAGTTTTTTAATTTATCTACTAACTTTGGAAATAATGTTCCATTGGTTGTGATATTTACGTTTAAGTTGTACTTTTCTGCTAACTCTAGAAACTTTATTATTTTAGGATGCAGTAATGGTTCTCCCTTCACATGAAGATAGATAACTTTTGTCACTTTAGATACTTCTTTTAGAATATGTTCAAACTCTGGCTCTGTCATAAAGCGCTTATCTTTTGTAACAGTTGAACAGAAAGAACAATTTAGATTACAGCAATTCGTGATTTCAATATAGACTTTTTTATACTTGTCCATATTAATTTCCTGATTTCATTTCAAATAGAATATCACGCAATTCCATAGCACGTTCGAAGTCTAATGCCTTGGCTGCCTCTCTCATCTCTTGTTCGATTGCATCTACTGTTTTGGCAAATTCTTTCTTGGTCATCTTCTTTGGCTTTTCTGCTGCTTTTTCATCAATGTTACTGATAACTTCTCTAATTTCTTTCTTAATCGTCTGTGGCGTAATTCCATGTTTTTTATTATATTCTTCTTGAATTTTTCTACGTCTTGCTGTCTCTTCTATGGTCTCTTTCATAGAGTCAGTAATTTTATCTCCATACATAATAACATGACCATTTGCATTTCTGGCACAGCGTCCTACTGTTTGAATTAAACTACGGCTGCTACGTAGGAATCCTTCTTTATCCGCATCTAGTATAGCGATCAGTGAGACTTCTGGAATATCAATTCCTTCACGTAATAAGTTAATTCCAACTACGACATCATATTTTCCGATGCGTAAATCGTGAATAATTTGAAGTCGTTCTAGTGTTTTTATTTCTGAGTGAAGATAGGCTACTTTGATATCTAACTCCTTTAAATAATTTGTTAATTCTTCTGACATACGTATTGTTAATGTTGTTACTAAGACTCTTTCATTCTTTTCTATTCTATCTTTAATTTCTCCTACTAAGTCATCAATTTGTCCTTCTGTTTTTCTCACTTCAATCGTTGGATCTAGTAGTCCTGTTGGACGGATGATTTGTTCTACATATTTTCCACCAGTATGTTCTAATTCTAAATCTCCTGGTGTTGCAGATACATAGATTGCTTGATTTATCTTTTTTTCAAACTCATCATATTTTAATGGTCTATTATCTAGAGCACTTGGAAGACGAAACCCATATTCTACAAGATTCATTTTTCTAGCTCTATCTCCATTGTACATCCCTCTAACTTGTGGCAAAGTAACATGTGATTCATCGACTACTAACAAATAGTCTTTTGGAAAGAAGTCCATTAATGTTGTTGGAGTTTCTCCTTTTTTTCTTCCAGCCATTGGTGCAGAATAGTTTTCAATACCAGAACAAAAACCTGTTTCTTCTAACATTTCAATATCATAGTTGGTTCTTTGTTCTAGACGCTCTGCTGCTAGTAGTTTGTTGTTATCCTTTAATTCTTGTAGTCTTTCTTTTAATTCTTCTTTAATACGAACGATTGCGGCCTTTAATTTATCATCACTAACTACGAAGTGACTGGCTGGAAAGAGACTTAAATTCTTTTTATTTGAAATAATTGCTCCTGTTAATGTATCAATCTCACTAATTCTATCAATTTCATTTCCAAAGAACTCTACTCGATATCCTGTTGTATTTTGATAGGCAGGGATGATTTCGACAATATCTCCACGTACTCTAAAAGTACCACGTTTAAAGTCCAAGTCATTTCTCTCATACATCATTTCTACTAACTTTGTTAATATTTCATTTCTTTCTACTTCTTCTCCAACCGATAGCGTTAACATTTTATTTCTATATTCTTCTACTTCTCCAATACCATAGATACAAGAAACACTAGCAACAACAATAACATCATCACGGGATAATAAGCTACTAGTTGCCGCATGACGAAGTTCGTCGATTTCATCATTGATAGATGAATCTTTTTCTATATAAGTATCTGTTGATGGAACATATGCTTCTGGTTGGTAATAGTCATAGTATGAGACAAAATACTCAACTCTATTTTCTGGGAATAATTCTTTTAATTCTGAGTAAAGTTGCCCTGCAAGTGTCTTATTGTGAGCTAAAACTAGAGTAGGCTTGTTTACTTCTTTTATGACATTGGCAATTGTAAAAGTCTTTCCTGTTCCTGTTGCTCCTAGTAAAACCTGTTCTTTCTTGCCTTCTTTGATTCCTTCTACTAATTCTTTAATTGCCTCAGGTTGGTCTCCAGATGGTTTGAATTTTGATTCTAATTTAAACATTTTGACCTCCTTACTATGACCATGTTCAACTAAATATTTTGTTTTCTTAGTTGAAAAAGTCGTATTCTTTTAATACCATTTTTTGAAAACGAATAAATACGAATCTCAGTCACAATTACTTCATAATACTAGATGTTTTTTATTAACATATTTTAACACTTATTTTTCTATAAAACAAGAAAGGGAAAGTGCGTTATTTCGTGATATTTTTCCTACCTTACTTAATAAATCTAGAAATAGTAAAATTTCTATTCAAAGCAGCTATATTTATTTTAATTATTATATATTTTATTTTTACTCCATAAAAGAACTTGGGTGATATGAAGTTATTCCTAGTTCTTCTGCTTTTCTTAAGATATCTAATCTATCATCTACAAAAACTACATCCTCTTTCTTAATATTTAAGTGTTTACAATACTCTATTATTACTTCTGGTTTTAACATTGTATTTGAAATAAAACAAATATTTTCTTTTTTAATAGTAGAATAATTCTTTTTTAACCAAGAATATTTTTGTTCTATTTCATTATTTGTTACTATTGTTCCTAATACAAATACTTTATTAGAATCTAGATTACTAACTATCTTTTGCATTGTTTTTAAGGGTCTTGCTTTAGAGAAAAGATTAGAAAATAATAAATCTTCTAAAGTTTGGCATCCTAGTTCAGGACATGCACCACTATATAATTTATCATTGTATCTATACTCTGATAATGTTCCATCAACATCAAAAAATATATATTTTTCTTTTAATTTTTCTAGCATAATCTTCCTCCTAAATATCAAAATAATAACCATCTTCTACAACATTAAAATTTTTTATTTTTTTAGCTACTAATAACTCTCTCGTATCATCTCTTAAATGAGTTGCCATTACTATTTTTTCTTTATTTTCTTTTAACAGGTTCTTTATATCATTAAATCCCATATGGTAATTATCCCCTTTTATTAAAGAACAATCTGCTACTATTACTTTACTATTGCTAAAGATTTCTTGAACACCATCACAAATTGAACTATCTCCAGTTAAACCTAGTTTATCATTAATTATAAAGCCATATGCTTCAATACCTTCATGATTAACTTTTAACATATTAATTTTATAGTTATTATAAAGAATATCATAGTTGTTTTCTTTTACTTCGATAAATTCAAAGTTTTTATTTATAAAATTATCGAAATAATTACCATACATCAGCTCTAATAGTTTTAATAATTTTTCTTTCATGTTAACTGGTCCTATAACTCTTACTTTGTGATTTATATTTAAAACTTCTAAATTAACTATAAATATTGGAAAATCTAAGATATGATCTGAATGAAGATGAGATATTAATATAGTATTAATTTCTTTTAAATCATAATTTTCTTTTAATAATTGTTTTATTGTTCCAGGACCAATATCAAATAAAATCTTTTTATCAATTATTAAACTAGCACAATTTCTTTTTGAGTATATCGCTCCTGTTCCTAAAATCTGTACTTTCATTTTATCACCACACAAATTTATTCTAACAGATTAAAATAATTAAGTACACGTAACTTTCTTTAGTTATCTTTTCTTCTCAACATTCTATTTTTATTATTAATTATAATGATTCAGTTAGAAGTAATAATTATTTGAATTTACAACCCTTTTATTTTTTTATGATACAATATACTAAAGAAAGTGAATTTTATTATGCTAGAAAAGAATAAATTATTAATTGGTGTATATTATTTAAATCATCCTAAATTTGCTCAAATCGATGAAATATTTAAATATATTGATGATGATGGGAAACCAATTACTAAGAATTTAGATGCTATTCAACAGCAATTTTTGAAAGAACAGATTAATCTTATGCGAAATTCTTTTCTTTCTTTAACTTCTAAGAAAAACTTTGTTACAATGGAAAAAGATAATTTTTATGTGCTATTTTTGGAAATGATTGATTGCTTTTATGAGGAATTCCAATTAACAAATTATGATAAACCTAATATTCAAATTGTAGACTCTTTTCCACATCCTTTTGAAAAGTCTAACTTTAAAGCTATGAATTTTAATGAATATCAAGCTCAATATTATCATTGTCAAAAAGATATTTATTTATTAGAAAAATATACTGCACATGGAATTTCTGAAATTATGCTAGCTCATGAATTAATGCATTATGTTATTGAAGAATTAGTTCCTAAAAAGAGGAACAAATATCTACCGCTCCTGTTTGTGAAGAAGCGATTGCTGATTTTTTAGGACTCTATTTTTTATTAAAATATCACTTCATTGATGATATTTGTATTTAAAATTGGTTATCTTTTAGTCGTGGTAATTGTCAAGATGAATATATTGGCAAAATATTTTAAGGCTTCTAAACAAATTTTATAGATTTTAAAAACTTGTGGTATTGATGCTGTAAAATCTGTAGCCAAAAATGGGCAAAGATATCTTACTTATATCGTGATAGGATAATAAATATTCCTGAAGATGAAGTATTAAAAAAATATATTTCTTATTATGATTATGTATTTACTAATTTTAAGTTATCTGTTGCGAAATACTATATTTTTTCTCATTTACTTTCTATTACAGAGGATTTATATTTTGATAAAATAACATTACCTAATATCGATTCTTCGGAATTAAAAAAGACTATACATGCCTTAATACAAAATCCAAATTGTTATCCTTTAGATACTGTTAAAATTACTTTGTTTTAATAAAAAGTTAAAAATTAGACCTCTGATTTTAAAGTCTAATTTTTATTTATTAATTATTTATCGTTATCCTTGTGCTACTTTTTGATATTTTTTTACCATTTGATTTACTTTTTTATCATTTTTTTCTGTAATAATAGGAGGTAGATATTCACTCTGATCATTATATTTTGTTAATAAATTCTTTATTTCTTCCTGGGCTATATCTGGGTTATATCTTCCTGCATTTATTTTATTTAGTGTTGTTAACAAATATACTCCTAATTCTGTATCTGGTCTTAAATCTATTTTAGCATCATTTATATTTTCAGGTGTATAGTAAACTCCTGCCTGTTGAGAGTCTAGGATATCATATATTTGATGAGCTGTTTTTTTAGGCATTTTAGAAAGAAGTACACAAGTATCATTATGGTTTTTTACTATTAACTTATCCATTTGCGGTAGTGATGTTTTATATATAAATGGTATCCCTTCTGTTTGAAAATTTTCAGATATTACTTCTGATAGATAATTATTTACTATATTTTTTATTCCATTTTCAGTTATATCTAATTTATTTTGGATAATATATAACCAGTTTCTCATTTCTTTTAATTCTGGTATCATTTTATAATGCTCTAAATCTTCCTTGGTATAGTAAGTATCAATTTTAATATTTGATGACATTATTTTTTCATCAGTTATTTCATTATTATATCCTATTATTCCTTGGATAGAGATAGTTGGATAAGTTTGTTCTTGGTTAAAAGTTGGTAATTTTACCTTACCTTGTTGTAGTTCTTGATTTAAAAAATCTAATTCTTGAGTTATCTTTGATGTATCTAGTATATGAACTCCTATCATTTGTCTTCCATCTTGTAAATATCTTAAAGAAAAGGCATAAGGTGTTGTTCCTTGAATTTGAAATGTTTTTGTTGTCTCTGTAGGGTAATACTCTATCACTCCATTTTTTCTATTTTTTAAAACTCCATATTTTAAACATTCTTGATAAACTTTTTTTCTATTTTGATTTAATTTCTGGTTTTCTTTTTCTTCTTTTGGTGTTGATTGTATCTCTGGATGAAAATTACTTATTTCATCTATATCGTTTAATACATTGGTTGTAGTATGATACTTCTTATTTTTTATATAATCTCTAAATTCTTCTATTCTTTGACTATATTCTTCTAGTTCTTCTGGATATAGGTTTGGTTGTTTTTCAATAAATAACTTTATTATTTCTTTATAATAGGATGGTTCTATGTATTCTATATTTTGGTTTACTAGTTTTAATTTATAATTTTTTATAAAATTATCCAATACTAATAATAATATATGTTCTTTTTTAGTGTTTTTTTGTCTTCCTCCTCTAGTTTTATATACTTGTCTAGCTCGTCGAAATTCATCTATTTCTAATAACTCTTTAATATAGTTATAGTTACGATCGTCTTGCATTAATACATCTAATATATCATAATACACTCTAGTGTCTTCGTCATCTTCATAATATATAGGACGCATTTTCTTCAGTTCATCTATAAGTTTCTTTAGAAAATCTCTTTCTAAATCACCTGTTTCACTAAAACCTTTTTTAATTCTATTTCTTTTATTTTTTATAATATCTGTTGCTAAGGCAATTAGTGATTCTAATTCGTATGGAGGTAAATTTTGAAAACTTTCTAACATTTCATTAATTTCTTCTGGAAGTCCTTGCTTTAATTTATCTTTATACTGTTTTACGTATCTTCTTGAAATAATTCCTTTTAAAAGTTGTTGATACTGTTTCTCAATATCATTTTTAGGACTTATATATTTACGTTTTTCTATTAAATCTTCATTAGTAAGTTCTGGATACATATAAGGTTTTATGATTTCTTTTTCTATGTTTTGTAATCGTTTTAAGTCTTCGATTATTCTTTTTGTTTTTCTATTTTTCTCAATTAAAGATTGGATTTTTTCTTGAAATGGTTTATATGCCTCTGTATTTAGAGTATCATATACTAATTTTTTTGTGGTTGCTCGATTGCCTTCTATCTTTGTATTTGCTATTACAATTCCCATTATTTCTTCCATGGTTTCTTTTTGATATACTTTTAATTTTTCCATATACTCAATATATAGTGTTGTTAACCTTTTTAATATATCTAAGCGGTCCCCATACATACTTTTTTGTTGATACTCTGCAAATTGTTGTTTGGATTCTAATGATATCCAATGATTTATGCTTTCAATTTCAGATATTATTTTTTGCTTTCTAGATTCTATTTTGCTAACTGTTTTTTTAGAAGATAATTTTTTCTCTTGCTTTTGGTTATTATTTTCATTTTTTTTCATATCTTTGAATTTTTCAAATAAATCTTTTAAATTTTTTAGATTTTCTTTTTGTTCTATAGATAGGTCTAAATCTCCTCTAGTACTATATGTTCTTGCTAATGATAATGTTTGTTTTCTTAATGTGATAAAACGATGACGAATTTTTGATAATACTTCTGGTGTTAACTCTTCTCCTATTTTTTGTTCTAATTCTTTTAATGTATCTACTTCTTCAATTGCATTAATAACTGAATCAATAAATTCATTTTCATTTCTTACTTCTTTTTTTCTTGGCATAACTTTCTTTCCTTTTCTTTAGATTTTGAGACGTTTTTTTTATTTATTCCCTTTTATTCCTTTTCTGTTATTTTTATCATACTATTTCATTTCATAAAATACAATATTTTATTTTTAATTATTTTTGATATACTAATTTTCCTTAGGAAAGATATAGTATTTTAATAAGTTAGTTTTTTCTTTTTTACAAAAATTTGTTTTGTATTACTATATAGAAAGAAATATAAAAATTTTAAAAGGAATAGACATAGTTCTATTCCTTTTGTTATTTCTTATTATCTTCCATACCACCATGAACGTAGACCTGATGGGAATCCAATATAACTTCTTGGATTTAAAGTACTATTTTGATATGTTCCCCAGGTACATCCACCTCCAGCATGCCAATCACAAGTTGTAATTTCTAGGTGAAGATGAGCTCCTGTTGAATTACCTGTATTTCCCATACGACCAATCATTGTATTCGATGTTACAATATCACCTACATTAACATACCATGCAGATAAATGGGCATATGTAGAATATAAATACCTTCCACCAGTATAATGTCTAATTTTTAATACTAGAGCGCCAGCATTATCATAATATTTTGCAAAAACAACTCCATTAGCGATTGAATATACTGGTATTGTTTTATTACTATTAGAAAGATCTATTCCAAGATGACCATAGTTCATCCAATTTTGTGTAACATATCCACTTTCCATTGGACGATAGAATCCTGATGCTGATGGAGGCATAACGTTTCCTGCACCACCAGAACCACTTCCGCCACCACTAGATGCATTTGCTCTATCGTGACGTAATTGACATGAATTTATATTTTCATTTTCACCACAGCCAATACTTTCATAATATTTAACACTTTCCTTGGCAGAATCAATTTGATCTTGAACTCCAGGCATAGCATCTTTTAATGCTGCTGTATCAGCATTAATTTTTTCTCTTTGCTCTTCTAATTCTGTTTGAAGATTTTTTTGATTTTCTTGTTTTGTTTTTAATTCCTTTTTTTGATTTTCATTTTTAGAAATCAATTCATCTAATTCATTCATTACTTTATCGTTATATTCAGTTAATTGTTCTACTACAGACATACGATAAATCATTTCTGTTATACTTGTTGCTCCAAAAGCATACTCTAGATATGCGTTTTCACCATTTGCAAGTTGATAATATTCTAATATTTTTTTACTTTCTTCACTTTTTTCCTTAATTTCTTGATTACTTTCATCTATTTCTGTTTGTAGAGTACTTATTTCATCGACTATATTATCTAATTCTTTTTCTATCTCATTAATTCTTTCTTTTATCTCAGCCACTTCTTTATCATTTTTCGCAACTTTATTTTGTTTTTCTTCTAACTCTGATGTGTATTTTTCTACTTCTGCTCTAAATTCTGCTAGTGTAGTTGCCTCTGCTTTCGTATCCATAGGTAGTATTATATAGGATGCTATTACAGAAGTTATCGCTAGAAGTGCAATTATTTTATGTTTTTTCATTATATTTTTAAATACTTTCTTACGGCACTGGCACTACCAACCATACCTACTAAAATACCTATTATTACTACTATTCCAGCTGTAGAATATATGAATGGTTCTGGTTTTATCAATTGTATTAATTGTGTGAATAAATAACCATCAAAATGTTTATAAAATGCTAAATATCCATATGTTGTAAATAGTACTGGAATTATTGAACCCAATAAACCCAAAATCATTCCTTCAATAATAAATGGTGTTTTGATTGTAAAATTACTTGCTCCAACTAATCTCATAATTCCTATTTCTCGTCTTCTAGCTGAAATTGTTAATTTAATAGTATTTATAATTAGGAATATTGTTACTATTACTAAAGCTATAACGACTCCATAAGTTACTTTCTCAATAGATGAGAATGCACTAACCATTTGATCTACCATCCCTTCTCCATATCTTACTGTATTTACTTTATCTATTTTTTCTATTCTTTTTGCTGTGTTAGATATTTGTTCTACATTTTTAACTTTTACTTGAAATGTATCTTTTAATGGACTGTCTTCTTCATTCCATTCATCCAACACAGTGTCAAACACTTCAGATTCATCTTGCATATTTTCCTTTACATCTTGTTTTGATGCGAACTCTATGCTTTTTTTATCAACATTTGGTATTTTTCTTAATTCTTGCTTGATTTCGGATACTTCGTCTTCTGTTGTATTATTATCCAAAAAGATAACTATTGTTAAATCTTTTTCAATTTCTTTTGTAAAATTTTGAACATTAAATGAAGCCATAATAGCGATTGCTACAATAATCAGTGTAATCGTAATACAAGAGATGGATGCTAATGATAAACTGAAGTTTCTTATTACACTTTTAAAGGCATCTCTAATGCTTCTTCCTAACATTCTAAATATTTTCATCTACGTAAGTTCCTTTCTGCTTAAAGTTAACCAAATGTCCATCTTTTAATGTTACAACTTGTTTTTTCATTTTATTAACAATTTCTTTATCATGCGTTGCCATAATAATCGTAGTTCCTCTTGTTTTATTTATGTTATCTAATACTTTCATAATTTCCATACTTCTTTCTGGATCTAGATTTCCTGTAGGCTCGTCACATAATAGAAGTTTTGGATTGTTTACTATTGCTCTTGCGATTGCTACACGTTGTTGTTCTCCTCCTGATAATTGATCTGGATAATTATGTACTTTATTTTTTAAGCCTACTTCTTCTAATGCTTTTAATACATTCTTTCTAGTTACTTCTTTACTTGCACCAATCACTTCCATGGCAAATGCAACATTTTCATAAACTGTTAGTTTTGGTAATAGTCTATAATCTTGAAAAACAATCCCTAGTTTTCTTCTAAGTTTGTATACTTTTGTATTTCTTAGTTTAGCTACATCTAAGCCTCCAACAATAATTTGTCCTTTTGTTGGCTTTTCTTCACGATATAACATTTTTATTAGAGTACTTTTACCACTACCTGAGCCTCCAATTACGAAAGTAAAAGAACCTTTTCCAATAGCAAGATTTAAATCATAGATTGCTGTAACGCCGTTTTTGTATTTTTTTTCTACATTTTTAAGCCTGATTAAGTCCATATTTACCTCCACTCTAGTATATTTAATTATACCACATATTTCGACATAACAAAAGAGGAGTTTTGTGAAATCTCCTCTGATTAGACACTATTTACCGCCTTTTACTTCATAAGCATCTTCTACAACAAAAAATACTTCTGGATCAATTAATTTAATTCCTTCTGTTAATTTATAATAATCTCGTTTAGGAATTACAGAAAATAGAATTTTCCTTTTTTTCTCTAAAAAAGCTCCTTTTACATTAAATATAGTCACTGTATGTTTTAAATTATTTAAGATATAGTCATTTACCTCTTTGGCTTTTGTTGTTACTATATAAAATGCCTTATTACTTGATATACCTAATAATACTTTATCTATCATCATATTATTTATTGATAATAAGATAATTGCATACATCATTGTTGTCCAACCGAAAAAGATACTTCCTATAATTATTATTATTGAGTTTATTATCATGCTCGACTTAGCAATTGATATTTTATGATATTTATATAGTATTTGACTTATTATTGGTAAGCCACCATTACTGAACCCAGTTTTATAAATAAAACCATTAGCTAGGCCTCCTATTACTCCAGCAAAAATAATAATTAAAAACTTGTCATCATAATCTATATTGATATTTTGAGTAATTATTGCAGTTATTTTTACAAATAGTGGATAAATAAAAGTAGCTAATATACTACCTGCAGTTCTTTCTTTTCCTAAATACATTAAACTAAAAAATAAGCAAGCAAGAGAGATTAAAAAAATCATAATAGATGGGTCTATGCCATAAACATAGTTTGTAATAACTGCTATTCCATTTACTCCTCCAGATATTAGGTCTGTTGGTAACAATAGTAAATTAAATACAAAAGATAAAACTAATAATGATAATAATAAGGTGAATAAGCGTTTTATAATATTTCTTTTTTTTATGTGATTTATCATATTTTCAAAAAAAGTATCCATTATTCACCTCCAAATACTTCATAAGCATCTGTTACTACAAAGAATGCATTGGCATCAATCTCATGAATTCCTTCTTTTAACCTATAATAATCTTTTGTAGGAAGAACGCACATTAATACATTTTCTTTTTCTTTTGCATACCCTCCTTTGGCATTAAAGACTGTAACTCCATGATTTAAGTATTTTAATATATATTCTTTTATCTTTTTTTCTTCTTCTGTTACGATGTAGAATGCTTTACTATCAGACACTCCTAGAATTACTCTATCCGACATATAACTAATTACATATAAAACTATAATAGAATACATAAAATGAGTTGGTCCAAAGATAAATGCTGTTAATAATACGATTGTCCCATCGCAATATAACATACTATTTCCTATACTTATTTTTAAATATTTAGAAAGAATCTGATTGATTATGTCTGTTCCTCCTGTTGTGAATCCAGCTTTATAAATCATTCCCGCACCGAAGCCGTACACTACTCCTCCAAAAACAGATATTAATAGAAGTTGATTGGTATCAATTTCTATTATTGTTCCTATATTGCTTGTTAAATTTACAAAAATTGGAAATAATATTGATCCTAGGATGGTTGCTTTTGTTTTTTTCGTTCCTAATAAAAAATAACTTAAAATTAGTAATAGTACATCCACTATAAAAATAAATATTGAATTATCTATATTAATTAAATAATTAACAATAATTGCTAGACCTCCGACGCCTCCAGCTACAATATTATTTGGAACTAAAAATAGATTGTAGGAGATAGCAATCAATAGACATCCAATTATAAATTGAATATGTCTTTTTATACTAGATTTTGAGTAAATTTGATCTAGTATTTTAAAATCTTGACTTTTGGAAAATAGTTTCATTTGTACACTCACCTTTTATTCTTATGATTTGTTTTTGAGATTTGCTTCTATAAACATATCAATATCACCGTCTAATACTTTTCCTACATTACTTGTCTCCATATTTGTTCTATGATCTTTTACCATGGAATAAGGGTGTAGGACATAACTTCTGATTTGAGATCCAAAATTAATATTTGCTTGATCTCCTTTAATTGCATTTAATTCATTCTCTTGTTCTTCTAATTTTTTCATTAGAAGTTTATTTTTTAATACTTTTAAAGCTTGTTCTTTATTTTGTATTTGACTTCTTTCATTTTGACACGTTACTACAATCTTAGTTGGTAAATGGGTAATTCTTACTGCTGAATCTGTTGTATTTACTCCTTGTCCTCCAGCACCAGTGGATCGATAGACATCAATTTTTAAATCTTTCTCATCTATTTCTATACTATTATCTTGATCTATTTCTGGAGTTACTTCTACAGATGCAAATGAAGTATGGCGTCTGTTATTAGAATCAAATGGTGAAAGTCTTACTAAACGATGTATGCCTTTTTCATTTTTTAAATACCCATAAGCATCTTTTCCTTTTATTCTTATAACTACGCTTTTAATCCCAGCTTCTTCTCCATCTTGATAGTCCAATACTTCTACTTTATATTTCTTCTTTTCACACCATCTTGTATACATTCTGTAAAGCATTTGTGCCCAGTCACATGACTCTGTACCTCCTGCTCCTGGGTGAATTTCTAAAATACAGTTATTCTTATCATATGGTCCATTCAATAATAAAAGTAAACTTAATTCTTCTGTTTTTTGTTCTAATAATACAGTTTCTTGTTCTAACTCTTGTACTGATTCTTCATCTTTTTCTATTTCTAGAAGTTCTACTAATTCTAAATCATCTTTTACTTTTGTTAATAATTGGTCTACTTTATCTACTGTTGTTTTTTCTTCGTTTAATTCTTTAATTATTTTTTCTGCATTTTCTCTATCATTCCAGAAGTTTACTCCTTTTGTTTCTTCTTCTAGTTCTTTTACTTTTTGTTTTATTGAATCGATGTCAAAGTGACCTCCATAATTCTTCTAGTTTTTCTTTATTGTGTGTTAATCTTTCTTTTATTTCTTTTAATTCCATTTCTCTTCTCCTTTTTAGTTTGTTCTAAATTTCAGTTTCTATTCTTTTCTTAAATCAATGATAAGGTAACATATTTTTTATAATTTCTCAAACTTTTTTAATAATTTTGTATATATTATTTACATTTTACATATATTATTAGTGAGGAAGGTTCACTATTAAGTGTGAAGATCCTCTGTAAATAGATAAAGGAGCCGAGTTAGGCTCCTTGTTTTTTATAATTTATAATTATCTTTATTTAAATTTTAAAAACTATTGATTTTTTTCAATAGTTTTTTGTTTTAGGCTTTTTCAATATATTTTAATTCTCCCATGCGTGATGTTGGTACAAAACCTGCTTCTGCTGCAATAACATCAGGAATTCTGTTTACAACAGTTGCACAAGTAAGTTCTACTGTATTTGGTTTATCAATTACCATTGTTGTATTTGGTTCACCATAAATAGTCCATTCATTTCTATCGAATTCATCTTTATTATATACTTTTCCAATACATTCTGTTTCTAGGGTAATACCTTCTTTTGTTTCAGTAGTAACAACAGCACTCATACCTGTTGCCATACCTGCTTTTACGGTCATACCTAAGGTACTAGATTCAATATCATAATCATTAAATTGTGGTACACATTTTTGTCTTTGACTTACCACAGTTAAACCTAGTTTATCGCAAAGCCATCCATTCACATTCCACATATATGATGGAGCATAAGCACCACTTTCAATTACTTTTTGTCTTTCTTCATCAGAAATTTCATCTACACTTGCTACATCACGTTCAAACTCTTCTTTTGTTAGTCCTGCTCCATGTGCTTTTGCTAAAGCAATTCCATAATCTTCAACATTATAAGAAGAACTACCTTTAATCTTTGTAATATTATGACTTGCTCCTACTAAAGTAGTAATTAAATTTCCCCAGAACGCATCTTGATATCCACTACCAGTAATAGTACAGTTATTTTCCTTAGCAAGTTTATCGATTTTACTAGTTAATGTTGGATTAGAATTCATTGGGAAGAATGCCTCTTCACAAGTAGTAATTGCATTAACTCCACATTTTGCGCAAGTCATTAATGCCTCTTCAAGGTCTACAAGTAGACTCATTGTTGTTACAATGACACAGTCTGGTTTTAAACTATTTAGTAGTTCTTCTGACTTTGCTGCATTTTCTACAACTACTCCTACTTTATCTGTTCCCATGATTTCTCCAATATCTTTTCCTATTACTGCTGGATTATTATCCACAGCTCCTATGATTGTTCCACCATTTTCTATTACGTAACGCATGGTGTAAACACTCATTTTTCCACAACCATATTGAAATATTTTTAATCCTTTCATTTTTTCCCTACCTTTCTTTTTTAGTATATCACTTAAGTATAAATTAAATCGTTTTAGAATTAAAAAATTACACTTTTTAGTGTAACTTTACATTTATATTATTTTCTTTTTTTATTTATATATACTTTTATTAAATCTGGATCGTTTTGATTTTTTGGTAGGTTATCTAATGAAAAAAACTTCATATCTTTTGATTCTTCATCCCAGATTAAATCTCCCGAATACTTTCTAATCAAATATAATGCGGTATTATTTATTACAACATCTCCATTAGAGTACTCATTTTTTCTAGAAAGGCCTGAGACAATATCTAATAATTCTAAATTTTCTTCTCTTACATCTAGATTCGTTTCTTCTTTTATTTCTCTAATTACTACTTCTTGAAACCTTTCTCCTGCTTCTTGACAGCCTCCGGGTAATCCCCATTTATCATTATCTTTTCTGCTTTGTAATAGTATTTCTCCTTTATCATTTTCAATAATTGCTGCTGCTCCATCTTGTAAAATTGGAATTTTATGTTGTAATGTTCCCATGCACTTTCTTATAAACACTGGATAACCATAGACTTTACTTACTTCCATTATTTCCTCTGGTGATAAGTTTTCTAACATTTTTACAAAATCTTCATAAGGCATTTCTCTTTGTTCTTGTCTTGTTAGTTTTCTAATATCAGCTATTACTTCTTTATTTCTCATCTACTACTTTTCCTTTCCAATACTAGGTTAATGTTTATAATCTTTTATACAATTATATCATAATATTAGGAAGTTTCATCCTTATTCTCTATTTCTTCATCCATGTTCATATTTCCAAATACATATGCTTCAGTACCTTTAAATCTATCTATATTAGGATTGTATTTAGGGGACTCATTATTATCTTCATTTAATATCTCTATTCTTTCCTTACTTCCCTTATCCGCAAAAATTTTATCCAATTTCTCTTTTATTTGCTCTCTATTAAATGGTTTCGCTATATAATCTATAAAACCTTCTTTCATATATTTTTCTTTTGCACCTGCTACTGCATCTGCGGTTAAAGCAATCGCTGGAATATCAAAGTTTGGATTCTTTTTTAATTCTTGTAATGTAGTTTCTCCATTCATGTTTGGCATCATTATATCCATTAATATTATATCATACTTATTTTCTTTTACTTTTTCTAAACATTGTAACCCGTCATAGCATTCATCTATATCAAGATTTAAGTCTTGCAATGCTTTTTTTGCTACCTTAATATTTAATTTATTATCATCTACTATTAATACTTTTTTATTTTGATAAGAAATATTTTGTATACGCAATCTTGTAGCTGTATCCATTAATTTTTCTTCTGTTATCGGTGATGTTAATCTGCTAATTTTTTGAGGAATAGTTATTATAAAAATGGAACCTTTCCCATATTGTGATTGAACATTTATCTTACCAGACATCATTTCTACTAAGGCCTTTGTGATTGCTAAACCTAACCCTGTTCCTTCTGTTGTCGTATTCTTCTCTACATCTAACCTTTCAAATTTTGTAAATAGTTTATTAATATTTTCTGCCTTAATTCCTCTTCCAGTATCTTGACAGCTGATAATAATATTAGAAATATTCTTATTTGTATTATTAATACATCTTATATTTAAATTAATTTCTCCTTTTTCTGTGTATTTAATTGCATTCGTAAGTATATTATTAATTATTTCTTTTACTTTAGATTTGTCTCCTATTACTTCATAAGGAATATCGTCTGCAATACTTAAATTAAATATTATATTTTTTTCTCCAATTCGTGTTTTTGTAATTTTACATAGATTTGTGATTTCTTCTCTAAAATTATATGTCGCTTCAACCATTTCCAGTTTGTTTGCTTCGATTTTATTAATATCTAAAATATTACCAACAATTTCTAGTAAGGTCTCACTTGCATTCATTATATCTTTTGAGTTTTCTACAACTTCTTTTGGCAAATGGTCTTTATAGGTTAAGTTATCCTCTGATAATCCTACAATTGCATTTAATGGTGTACGTATTTCATGTGACATACTAGATAAGAAGTCTGATTTGGCACGATTTGCTCTTTCTGCCTGGTCTTTTGCTAGTTCTAGCTGTGTAATCATTTTTACATCTGGATTTTCTATTGTATGGTACATAATTAGTACTGATATTGTTAATAAAAATTCAACACAAGTAAATTGTGGTATAATTCTTCTTATTACTGCAATTAATCCTAAAAAGATAATTATACAGGTTACAGATATTAATTTTTCTTTTAGCTTTTTTCTTTCTTTAATAGACAATATAGTTGTAATTAAAAGGTAAATAAAAGCTATAACATTTGTAAAAGTCACTGGGATACCGGTAACAACCATATAATTTGATTTATGATTAATATCTAAAGAAATTGGCATAATAAGTATTAATAACAATATGAGAATATTTATAACTCTATAAGATTGCTGGTATTTTTTATCATTATAACAAAAAGTATAAACATACATTAACAGACTTATAGCAAAATTCGTTATTGTAAAACATTCTAGCTTATTAGTAATACTTACAATAATTGAGTCTGAGTGATTACGATATATTAAAAAAATAGCTATAATACAAAAAATAGTAGACATGAAGGTATCTAAAATCATAATGAAATAGTATTTATTTTCATTGCTTTGAACTTTTTTTACTTTTATTAAAAATAATATTATTAAAAATAGTCCTAAAATAAAACTGCAAAATGGTATATATAAATTACTCATATTATCACCTACTATATAATATAGTATAACAAAAAAAGTTCCCTTGATGGAACTTTTAAATATCTTTTATTTTCTTATGCCAGTTCTTTGCTTAGACAGTAGAAAGGCATTGGACTTATTTGGAATCAAATTATTTAAATGAGAAAAGGCCTCTTCATTTGTTGTTACTCCATTTACTACTTTAGCTTTTCCTATTAGTTTTTCATTTTGTAAGTCTAATTTGTAATTTACTTTATCAATATCACAAAAAGCTACTAATTGTTTCTTTAAAATTTCCCATTGTTCCTTTAAAGTAACGCCATCTTCTTCTAGCTCTTTTCTGCAATATGAAGAATATTTTGACATTAAATCCCAATACATAGTCGTCATTGTTTCTAGTATTTGATATTTTTTTACGAATATATCATCATTTTTTTCAACTTTTATTGGTTTTCCTCGTTTTGCATAACACTTTTTCTTTCCTATTTCATCGTAATGAAGAACTGTAGGTACTATTTCACTTCCTATTTCTTTTGCTAAACGAATTGCTCCTATATTAATATCCTGAATTAACCAGTTTTCTGAATTATGATCATCCGCTGCATTTCTTTCATCTTTTTGGCCATTATCATCTAAATTCCAATATCCTTCTGAAAATACAATAATATTTCCACCATGTTCAAGTACATATTTCATTTTTTCATAACAGGCTTTTCTGCTTTTATCATTATTTCTATCTAATAAAATCATTCCATATCCCCATAAGCCATATCCATTAGATAATGATTCTAAAGCAAGAGTTTTATTACCAAATACAAAATATCCACTTTTGGCAATAGCTTTTGCACTTAAAACCATATCATCTCCTTGCCTATGATTTACTAAAAATATTTTTCCTTTTTTTGAATGCGTTAATTTTTCTCTAGAGTCTACTTTCAACTTATAATCTGTTGTCAATCCATAGCCGAGTCTTAATATTGGTGCTAAAACCTTTCTTACTTTTATTCCTTTTTTTGATAAAGTCTTTTCTACTTCATCATTTAATAAATAATCTAATGTATGGCTTGTATCATTTTTTATATCTTTAATAAAAGATACTACGTTTTCTCTCTTTGTCATAATTTTCCCTCAACACTTTTTTGGATTATTTTAACATTAACAGGCAACTATGTCAAACTAGCATGGCAATCGGATAGTGTAAAATGGTTGATATAATTATTAAAAGTTTAGTTAATACTACCGCTGATGAAAAATAGTTTAGTTTTTTCAGATATTAGAAAAAGATTATCATGTTTATATTATTTTTCTTCTTTATAATAATATAGATATGGTCTTGCATTTATATTTTCATTATTCATTAAAATTCCTAGGTACCGAGTACCGTCTTTAGAGGATTCCTGGTATAGAGAGTTATCAATTATTATATTATTTTTTTCTATTAGTAAATATCCATCTCTCCAAGTAACGTTATCATAGTTTGTAGTTCCATCGAAATTTAATATTAATTCTTTAAACTTCGTATCAGGCATAAAATGCTCTTTCCTGGGATTAAATATTTTTAGAGGTTCTACTATTTGTCCTTGTAATATCCATTTACCAATATATTTAGAATCATATATAGGATCAGTAGATTTAAACTTTTCTTTTAGTTCTTTCATATGTAGTTTAGCGTCTTCATTATCCTTGGTCAAATCATAAGCTTCTATATATATATCAGTTTTAGAACCATCATATATTTCTATAAATTCTCCTGCTATTTGAATCTTATTCTTATTAGCATATTTAATCATTTCTTTATAAGATTCTTTAGTATTATTACTGTTTGTATATAACATAGAATCTGGTTTGTTGTAAGTTATTGTTTCTAACCCAATAGTTTTCATCATTTTAATAAAATTATAATTAATCTTTAAATCATCATTTAATACTCTACCAATAAAGCATGTAATATTATTTTCTTTGAATCCCACTTCAAAACAAATTAAAACACTAGGTAATATAGAAAACATTTTGTTATTTACTTTCTTATCAATTATTTCTAATTCTTTTTTGAAATCATTTCTTGTTTTTAATTCTTTATATTCACCAAGCATAACAAATTTAGGATTTTTAATTAATTCCATAGAAATATTCCCCCTTAGTTTATTTTTAATCTTTTCAAGTTTTTTTAGTTTTTCTTGATAATCTTGCGTTAACTTTTTTACTTCTTCTAATATATTTTTATCTTTAGGATTATCGAGAATATTTTTGATTTCTTTTAAACTGAATCCTGCATCTTGTAGCATTTTTATATTATGATAGGTATTTAATTGTTCTTCACTATAGTATCTGTAACCATTAAATTCATCTGTTTTTTTAGGTATTAAAATACCAATCTTATCATAGTGTCTTAATGTTTTCATTGTACATTCACAAAGATATGAGAATTCTCCTATTTTATACATAATTTCTCCTTTCGTTATCAATATATCACTTCCCTTAAGGGGAGAGTCAATATCTTTTAATTATTTATTCTTATTATATCATTTTAAGATATAAAATTATTTAGAATTATAGGTGTTTTGATTCGTTTATTTCATGTTATTTACATATGATTAGTATTTGTTAATTGAATTTAATTTTTTTATTATAATTTGTTCCTGTTACATTTTTTAACTATCAAAAAAGTATTAACAATGATTGTCAATACTTTATGTAATTATTTATTTTTTAATTTTCTAAAATTTGACTGTTAATGAATATACGTTTATTATCATAGTCTATAGTAGCTTCTACATCATAAGGAATTATACACCTTGGAACTGAGTGACCAAAATTAATATTATATAATACAGGTGTATTTAAATCTTTAAATACTTTTCTATATATTTCTTTGTACTCTTCATAGTATTGTTCATCCTGTGGCTTTCCAATAATAATTCCTTTGACTAGACTTAATATTTGTCTATTTTTTAGTTCTAATAACATCTTTTCTAATTCTTCTGGTGTTGGTTTTTCTTCTGAAGTTTCTAAAAATAATATTTTTTCTTTCCATTCCTCATCAGTTGGGAATATTTTATATTTTTCAAAAATCTGTGGTTCATCCCCATATCTATTACCTGTAAAAGCATCATAAATACTTTCAATACAACCACCATATAATTTTCCTGACACGATACCACGTCCATTCAATGTTTCATATCCATGTTGTTCTTGTTGTACTTCTCGTGGTGTTCCTATTTCTTCTACTCCAAAACTTTTTCTTTCTTTATACCAAATGGGACTTGATGTAATTTCATAATCTGAATCATTTGAGAAGAATTTATAAAATTGTTCTTTTGTATATGGAAGCATATCCTTATCTAGTTCTGCTAAATCAACTATTACGCAGGGACCATAAAATGTAGATAATCCTAATTTGTTTAACATAAGATGATTATTTGTTGTATCTGAAAATCCGGTAAATATTTTAGGATTATTCTTTACTGCTTTAACAAACTCTTTATCTTCCATTAAATAAGGAATGGTTCTATAAGTATCATCGCCTCCAATAGCACATATTATTCCTTTTATACTATTATCCATAAAGGCCTGTTTTAAATCGGCAGCTCTTGCCTCTGGATGATTTTTTATATAATCTACACCTTTTAATGCATTTGGCATAATAACTGGAACAAGTTCCATTTCTTCTAATCTTTTCAAAGCAATTTTTAATTCATGTTCACAGTATGGCATACCAAGAATTCCACTAGATAGGCTTACAATTGCTACTTTGTCACCTTTATTTAATTTTTTAGGCTTACTCATATATATCAACTCCTATTTTCATTATAACATCAATTATAGAAAAAAGATGCAGACATTAAATTTTATCTACATCCTTCATTTACTTTTCACAACATTGTTTATATTTTTTATCTGAACCACAAATTATTCAGATTAAATGATTATGGGTATTTATAATTTTACGTGTTCATTTTGAAATATAAGGTCAACTTGCTTTTTATATTTATTGCATTGATAATGTTATAAAGATTACTACTTTTGAACAGATTATAGACAATTTCCACATTCGTTCACTGATATAATCATACTATATTTTAACAATATATCAATTATTTTTTGATAAAACATTCTTTCAATTGTATGAATTAATTTTATTCTTTCAAGTAATCTTTTGAAATATTCTTGATCAGACCTTCTCTCCTTCACGAATTTTTCATCATTTAAAGCAAAACCTTGAACCATATAATCTTTAATTGTTTTATTTGCCCAAACTCTAAATTTAATGGCTTTTTAGAATTAACTCTAAAACCAATAGAGATAATCATATCAAGATTATAATATTTTGTATTATAGGTTTGTTTCCCATCATTACCTACATGTGCAATTTTTGCACATGTGCTATTTTCACTTAATTCATCGTCTTTATAAATATTATTAATATGTCTAACAATACCACTTCTATCAATATTAAAAAGGGTTGATAATGTTTCCGTATTTAACCAAACATCTTCATTTCAAGTAATACTTCTACTTTAATATTTCCTTCTTCATCATTATAGAATAAAATTTTTTTCATTTCCAATTAATTTATCTTTTACATAACCTCCTCCATAATTATCTTTTATACTAATAATTAGTTTTACTAGGTTATCTTCTGCTTCAGTCTTTTCTTCAATAGTATCTTCTATATTTACTTTAACAGACAAGGCTAAATTTAATAAACACGTAATAATTTTTCAAAATTTATTTCTTTTTCAAAATTATATTTTTCTATTTCATCATAATAACTTTTAGAAAAGTAATTATGGTCCGTTATACTAAATACTTTTACTTTTTTATCTAAAAGAATTTCTACATATTCTTTTGTTGTCATAGATTTTAATTTTTTAGATTTTCTAGGTTTATTAATTTTTGAATATTCAGAGTGTAAATGCATATCTAATAATAACGATTCTTGTTTCATAAAACTTCTCCTATAATAATTCTAAATATTTCTTTAATATTTCTACTTCCAATTTAGTTATTAATTTAATAAAATCTGTATAATTACCTGTTGTGTGTGCTTTATCTAGAGCTTCGTAATATTTTAATCTATCTTCTTTTTTTATTATTACTGGATTAAACCCATGATTCATTAAATCTAAATTCATGAGTAATCTTGATGTTCTACCATTCCCATCAACAAAAGGATGAATTTTAACTAATTCCCCATGAAGTAATGCTGCTCTTATAATTGGATGATATGAACTCCATGAGTGATAATTTACAATTAATTTTTCCATCAACTCTGGTACTTTTAAATAATCTGGTGGAACATGAACTGCGCCTTTAATCACTACATTTTCTGTCCTATATCTTCCAGCATTTTTATCATCAATATCTTTTAAAATTAATCTGTGAATATTCTTTATATTCCATTCAGTAATAGGATTTTTTTCTTTCACTAAATCATCTAAATAAAGAATTGCTTTTTCATGATTAATTGCTTCTAAGTGTTCTTTTAATGTTTTACCACCAACAGTAATTCCTTCTAAAACCACTTGTGTCTCCCTCAATGTTAATGTATTACCTTCTATTCCATTACTATTATAAGTCCACTCTAAATTAATGGACTCTTTTAATGTCCTTAACGTCTGTTTTGGAAATGGTCTTTTACTATCTAATTCTTTCTTCATATTATCTACTTTATCAAAAAAATTCACTGGTAAGTCAATTATAAACACTTTATTATCTGGTTTAACACTTCTTTTATCTACTGGTTTTATAGCATAATCAGGAATATTCCAACTATTGCCATTCTTTATAGCTCCTTCGATTCGCCCTTCTTCTAATAATTGTCTAATTCTTCTCTCGCTAATCTCCCATTTCTCTGCAGCTTCTTTTGTAGTCATAAACTTCATAGTTATCACCTCACTATATATTGTACCGTTATCGGTAGTACTAGTCAACTACTTATTTGTATTTAATAATATTATTAATGACGTCAGATTGGATATTATTCTCAAAGTTTTTAATTGTACTTTTCAGTGTTTCGTTTGAACTCGAAATATAATTTTTTTCAGTAGTTTCAACGCTTTTATGTCCTAACACTTCAGCAATATCTTTTATTTCACATCCGTTTCTTAAACTAATAGTGGCAAAACTTCCTCTTAAATCATAAAATCTACAATTAACTCCTAATTCGTGATGAATAATTTTAAATGGATATTTTATAATATCTGTTCCTGAATATGTTCCATCTTTCCTAGTAAATACCATTTTAATATAATTTCTTTTAATATTACTTTGAATTATCTTATATTCTACTAACTTACCATACTTATTTCTCACTTCTTCTATAATATATCGTTTATACTTTTTTCCATATTCTTTCCTATATTTATTTTGTAAGTTTTTATAATCATATAACATTGAATGCAAGGTATCACAAATATAAACTTCTCTGCAACTACCTGTTGTTTTTGTTGTACCCAAATACCATCTTTCTTTGTTTTATCAAACGATTCTTTATATCTTTTGGCTGTTGAATACTTATAATTTATTTCAAAATATTCTTTCATCCAGTAATCTAGATAATCAGAATATAACATATTACATTCTGTGGTATTCTCACCATTAATAAATTCATTATATGCTTTTTGCCCTGCAGCAAAGACTTCATTTTTTATTTTAAACCCAAATTTAGTTATTTACTTTCTTTTTCCATTTACTTTTCCTGCCTCAAAACAATACTGATAAACCCTTCCTCTTTTTCTTATACTAATCATTTTATCACTCTCCTTTAATCTATTTTATTTTACAGAAAAAAGTATTGACGAATGTGATTGTCAATACTTTTCATTAATTAGCTATTAAATTATTATCTTCATTAATTTGTTTTTGCAATAATTCTAAACCCTTAATGTTTTTATTATCTTTTAACACTTTCATTTGCCTTCTTGCAGAATTATTAAGTCTAACTAATCTTTCATTTTGCGGAACTTTGGCTTCTATTAATTCAGCATTTGTATTTTCCAAGTTATTTAATATTACTAGATGAAGTAAATCTGTATAGTCCCTAATATTTCCATTTTTAGCAAGTTCTGGATTGCTTTCTCTCCATTCTTTTGCTGTCATACCAAATAGTGCCACATTTAAAACATCAGCTTCTTCAGCATAAACAAATTTCTTTTGTGCTTCTGTAAGTGGTGGAACTATATAAACCTTAACGTCATCTGTATGAACTACATAATTTAACTTTGCTAATATTCTGTTAGCTTGCCAATCCATCTTTTCTTGATATGCTTCATTTGCTTTTAATCTTTCAAATTCAGTTATTAAATATAATTTAAACTCTGGAGATAGCCAGCTTGCAAATTCAAAAGCAATATCTGGATGAGCATAAGTTCCTATACTATGTCTTCCACCTTTTGAAATAATACCTATGGCGTTAGTTCTTTTTATCCATTGTGTTGGTGACATGGCAAATGAGTTTCTACCATACTCAGTTTTAATTTGGTCGAATTCGACCAAATTAAAATCTTGGTTATGGATTTCTTCCCACAAACCAATATAATCTATAGTATTAATTCTTCTTAACCAGTTCTTTACTGTAAAAGATGGAGCACTTGAATTTTGATACCTTGCTAAGTCTGTTAGTGAAATATAATTAACATTTCCTACTCTTAATATTCCCACTTTATTTTCTTTAACGACTATTTCTGTTGTTACTAAATCTTTTTTCAATAATTATTACCTCCATTCTATTAAATTAAAGGGTGTCAACAAATTAGATACTTGTTCACACCCTTATTTTACTACATATTTTTAATATTTGGTGGACATTTCATAAAAATCCGAACCAATTTTTAATTTTATTAATATTAATTTTTCCCTTTATTTATGCGTTCTTTCCACAACAATTCTTATATTTCTTTCCCGAACCGCATGTTCAAGAAATCCAAGTATTTATAGTATTTATGTTATTTACGTAATTACTGGTATTTCAAGGCTTTGTGGCACTGGTAATAAAAATATTTGTGGTATTTATAGTACTATCGGTACTATGTCTGCCTTATATTTTGAAAATAAAAAGGAAACATTGTGTGCATTCGCTCACAATTTATCCAACAACTCTATTTACAGTCTCATTATACATTATTGTATTATTAATTGCAAGAAATCGGTAACTGCAACTATGAAAATATAAGGCAGAAAATGTATGTCAAAATATACATATTGGTGATTTAACTTTAGCAGTTTGTTAGTTCAAAGCGGTATTATAGAACATATAAAAATAGCTTTTGTCTGTTACAAAAAGCTATTTTTTATTTATTCAACTTTTATTTCATATCTATTTTTATCTCTTCAATTATATGACCAATATTTCCTTCACCAGCATATTTGTTCATATCAAAGAAATCATCATTAATTGGAACCCATTCCAGTTTATTCACTTCTTCTACAAGTGTAACATTTTTATTTAATACGCCATAATACACTTCTAATTCTTTTCCCCATTTTACATATGATAAGTTCATGAAGTAAACTAACTCAACATCGGCTTTTTTTATATTGGTTTCTTCGTAGAGTTCACGATAAGCTTCGTTTAACCCATCATTTTCTTTTTCAATTTTCCCACCAACGAGATTATACATTCCCATATAAGGATCTTTTGTACGTTTACACATTAATGTATGTGTCATATCTTTGTTAAAAATTACTATTACATTCATTTTTTTCATCGTATCACCTCAAGATAATTCTATCACAAAATTAAATTAAAGTATGTATTGATAATCGTCAGTTTAGTAGCTTACATTTTTTATCGCATTTACTTTCCTTATTACACAACTCCTTACTTTATGTAAATGAAGTTATATTTAACAAAAAAGCTAGCAAACGAACGCTAACTTTTTGTTTCCAAAATTGTTTCCTTATTTTATAAGGCTTTTCCGATATTTTGGTAACATCTTTCCTAATTTTGGAAACAAAATGGAAACAAATTGACTATTTTTTGTAATTTTTTAATTTTTAAAACCCTCGAAAACCCTTATTTTATGCGTTTTTTCCACAGCATTGTTTATATTTCTTACCACTACCACATGGACATGGTTCATTTCTACCAATTTTCTTTACTCTCTTTGGTGTTTTTTTTGCTGGTTCTTTTCCTCCATCATTAGTTATTTTCTTTTTTGAAACTTCTTTTCTTTCAATATTTTGTTTGATTTCTGCTCTTAATAGGAACGTTGTTACATCTTTATCAATTTTTTGTAACATATCATCAAACATATCATACCCTTCCATTGTATATGCACGAAGTGGATCTTCTTGAGCATATCCTCTTAAATGGATTCCTTCTCTTAAATGTGACATGGTATTGATATGTTCCATCCAATAATTGTCAACTACTTGTAATGTTATAGCTTTTTCAAATTCATCTGTTACTTCTTCTGGAATATCTTTTATTTTACTTTCATATTCTGTTGTAATTTTCTTTACTAATATATCTATTGTTTCTTCTTCTGATTTTTTATTAATTTCAGATAGTTTTATATCATTTTTTAATAAATTTTCATTTACATATTCTGTTATTTCTTCATAGTCTTTTTTTTCTAATACTCCTTCTGGTGCTAAATGTGATTTTACTAAATCTTCTATATGATGACGGAATGTATCTAAAACCATTTCATGAATTGATTCACTATCTAAAATTCTATTTCTTTTTGCATACATAATTTCTCTTTGATCATTCATTACATCATCATATTGTAATAATTGTTTACGTATATCAAAATTATTTCCTTCTACACGCTTTTGAGCAGTTCCAATTGAACGAGTAAAAGTCTTACTTTGAATTGCTTGATCTCCTAATCCCATGGATTTCATCATTTCACCGATTCTATCTGATCCAAAACGTACCATTAAATCATCTTTCATTGACACGAAGAATTGTGTATATCCAGGATCTCCTTGACGACCAGAACGACCACGTAGCTGATTATCAATACGACGTGACTCATGGCGTTCCGTACCAACAACACATAATCCACCTAAATTTCTAATTTCATCTGACAATTTTATATCGGTACCACGACCAGCCATGTTAGTAGCAATGGTTACTGATCTTTTTTGACCTATTTTAGAGATTATTTCTGCTTCACGAGCATGATTTTTTGCATTTAATACTTCGTGTGGAATATGTGCTTTTTTTAGTAAATCACTTATTAATTCACTTGTTTCAATTGCAATTGTACCAATTAAAACTGGTTGTCCTTTTTCGTATCTTTCTTTTACAAAATTAATAATTGCTTTGTATTTCGCTTCTTTGGTGGCATATACTAAATCTGGTGCATCGATACGAATTACTTCTTTGTTAGTTGGAATTTCTATAACATACATATTATAAATATTTCTAAACTCTTCTTCTTCTGTTTTAGCAGTACCAGTCATACCAGATAATTTCTTATACATCCTAAATAAATTTTGGAAAGTAATAGTAGCTAATGTTTTTGTTTCTTGGTTAATAGTTACTCCTTCTTTAGCTTCAATCGCTTGATGAAGTCCGTCAGAATAAGCACGTCCTTTCATTAAACGTCCAGTAAATTGATCTACAATTACTACTTCATCATCTTGAACTACATAATCAACATCTTTTTTCATGGCATAATTTGCACGTAATGCTTGATTAATATAATGTACTAAAGAGGCATTTTCAATATCATAAAGATTTTTAACATGAAATTTCTTTTCTGCTTTTTCACTTCCTGTTTCAGTTAGTGTTACAGCTTTTGTTTTTTCATCATATACATAATCAGTTTCTTCTTTTATACTTTTTGCAAAATTATCTGCATCTATATATAAATTAGCATTTTTCATTTGACCACCTGAAATAATCAATGGTGTTCTTGCTTCATCAATTAATACAGAATCAACTTCATCAATAATTGCAAAATTTAATGGTCTTTGTACCCTTTCTTCTTTATGAATTACCATATTATCTCTTAAATAATCAAATCCAATTTCATTATTGGTAGAATATAAAATATCACAGTTATATGCTTCTTGTTTTTCCTTAGCACTTAAATCTCTTGCATTAACACCTACTGTTAAACCTAAATATCTATAAATATCTCCCATCCACTTTGCATCACGAGAAGCTAGATATTCATTAACTGTAATAACATGTACTCCTTCTCCAGTTAAAGCATTTAAGTATCCTGGAAGTACACAAGTTAGCGTTTTACCTTCACCGGTTTTCATCTCTGCAATATTACCATAGTGAATCGCAAGACCACCTAATATTTGGACGTAGAAATGTTTTTCACCTAATACACGAAAAGATGCTTCTCTTGCTGTTGCGAAAGCTTCAGGTAAAATATCTTCTAGAGTTTCACCATTTTGTAATCTTTCTTTAAATTCTTCTGTTTTTCCTTTTAATTCTGTATCTGTTAACTTAGAATATTCTTCATCTAAGTCCATTACTTTATCCGCTAGAACTTCAAATCTTTTTAGTTCTTTATACTCATGATCAAATAATTTTCTTAATAATTTCATTCTAACATCTCCTTAACTTATTATTTTACCAAAAAAAAAGAAAGAATGAAAGATGTATTCTTCCTTTTCATAAAATAGAGTTACTATTCAGGTTCGATAATTCCATAATTACCATCTGTTCTTTTATACACAACCATCATTTCGCTTGTATCTCTATCTTTATACATATAGAATTGGTGACCTAATAGCTCCATTTGAAGTATTGCCTCTTCTTCGTTCATTGGTTTTACTTCAACTTTCTTTCTTTTTAAAATCTTTCTTTCATCGGATAAATCTTCTTTTTCAAATTCAGATATAACAAAATCACGATTTGTCTTTCCTTGCTTAGACATAATTCTTGTTTTGTTTTTTCTGATTTGTCTTTCTAATTTGTCAACTGTTTTATCAACAGCTGCATAGAAGTCATCTTTTGACTCTTCTGATCTTAAAATATATGCTTTTAGTGGTATGGTAATTTCTACTCGTTGTTCATGATTTTTTACTTTAACTATGACAGAAGCACGAACATTATCACTATTTTCTAAATACTTATTTAACTTGTTTAATTTTTCCTTAATGTACTCTTTCATAGAATCAGTAACTTTTAGTTTATCTCCATGAATAATAATTTCCATACTATCACCTCCTTATACTTGTAGTATAGCACAATTTATAAAAAAAAACTACTATTTAGCAGTAGCAGTTTCTTTAACTAATTTCACATTTAAAGCTTGGTAACCTTTGCTTGTTTCTACCAACTTAAATTCCACTAGTTGACCTTCAGATAATGTCTTATAGCCATCTATCTGAATTGCTGAATAATGTACAAAAACATCTTCATTTTCTTTGTATTCGATAAAGCCATAACCCTTATCATTATTGAACCACTTTACGCGTCCAACCATCATGCATATACACCTCATTTCTACCAACAACATTTCCTTGGTGAGTTTATAGTATCAAGAATATTATCCATTTTTACATAAATTCCTTTAATTATCTATAACCAGTCCCTGTTCGGTGCAAATAGGACCTTTTTCGACAAAATTCGACAAATTTAACTTTATATATTTTTTTTGATGCTTTTTTTATGTACACGTTTTTTTTGGGTCTATAATTGTTATATAAAATAGTTGGAGATGAATATTGTGAAACAATTGGTTTTAGATTATGGTATCAATTTTATTTGTAAATATCAAGCTTTTTCTGAGAATGATATAAAAAAGTTAAGATATGGGTTAGAAGGGATATATCTAACTGTTACTAAATTAGTTGTGTTATTATTTCTAGCAATAATTTTAGATATAGTAAAGGAGTTTGTTTTAGTTATTTTATTATTTAATGTTATTCGGTATACCGGTTTTGGTTTTCATGCTGGTAAAAGTTATCAGTGTTTGTTATTTTCAACTTTTAGTTTTATTGTTATACCTTACTTTTTATTAAATATAAATATTTCTATTTCAGTTATATATATCATCAGTAGTATTTGTGTTAGTCATTATTTATTGTTTGCACCTGCAGATACTAAAAAAAGACCTCTTCCTAATAAAAGAAAGAGAATTATTCGTAAAATAGTTACTGTTTTGATTGGTTGTATTTATACATTAGCTATTATTTTATTAAATAGTAATTATTGGACTTCAATTATACTTTCTGCAATGATTATACAAACTATTGTTGTTAGTCCACTTACTTATAAATTGTTTGGAGAACCTTATAATAATTATAAGATGTTAAATACAAAATAGTATTTAATATAAATTTAAGTAAAGGAGAGAGAATATGAAAAAAAGATTGTCAATGATTTTGGGAGCAGTTGCGATGATGGCAACTGGAGCGGCAAGTTTTGGGTGTATGTGGTGGGTTTGTGACGAACCTCAATGTAACAGCGATTTTTTAATAGACTAAGCAATTAAATAACACATATGAACAGAATAACTTGTTTATTAGCTATTTTTATATAGCATAATATTAAGTTATTCTTTTTTTGTTATGAAAACCTTTTATTTTTTTATGATTATTTGTTGTATATAATAATTATCAATTATTTCCTGCTTTTCTGTTATCCACGGGTTTTCTTTGATTAATTTTGCTGCAAAGTATAGTCCATTTCCTCGACCTTCTCCTTTTGAAGATACACCTTTTTTATTTCTATCTTTCATATTTTTATATTTTTTAAATGTATTAGAAAATACAAAACTTACTTTATCTTTTAATTCATATATTTCAATTGATATATTTTTCTTTCGACTTTCTTGAGCAGCCTCAATGGCATTATCAAAATATATTCCTATTAGTTTACACAATACTCGAATATCCCTCTCTGATAACTTTGTTAATATTCCACTACTTTCAATACTTACATCTGTTGTGAGATTTATTTTGTACTTTTGAGCAATTGCAGCTTTATAATACATTAACCCTTTAATTCCGCCTTTTGGAAGACTTTTTAAATTTGTTACAGCTTGTCCTTCAATATTAATATTATCCTCTAAAATTTCATCAATCTTATTTTTTACTTTCTTTTCTTTTGTTAAACAGCGCAATACAGCTAATTGATTTTTATATTCATGGCGATTTAACTGTTCTCTTTCTATCCAGTCTTCGAAATTTTGAACATATGAAAATAACATGTCATACTCTCCACTTAATTTTTCATAATTCGTTTTTTCTCTTAGAAAAATATATAATAATAGTAAGAATACTATTATTAAGATAATATTTAAAATATACTCTTCATTCCATTTAAATATTGTATACGAATTATAAGCAAAAATTGTAATTACAACTATTAAAAGAATTAAAAATAATATAAGAGATGTATTTTCCATAGTATTAGTCATTTTATTTATTTTCTTTAAAATTTTCATTTTTTCTAATATTTTTAATAGCACAATACTTATTATCAAAATAGCTATATTTGAAATTATTTTAAGATACCATATCCCCCTTATATCTTTCACATCAAAGAAAGGTATTATTATAATTGAAAATAGTAAATCTGCTATAAATGTTATTATCATTGCTATACTTGTAAGAATAATAGATTTTCCTATATTTTCTTTAAAAATAAGCTTATATATTATTATATTAGTTAGGTAGGTTATTAGTGTGTATATACTTTTATATTCTACTTGATAAATCATTAATGGTATCACAACTCCAAGTGCCACTATAGATATATTTTTAGCACTTGTTATTTTTTGATTGCTTTCTATTATCTTTTTTATTATATAAAATCCAGCTATTGTCATTATTGTCAATCCTATTATTTCAGACAACACCTCTAACACGATTATACAACTCCCTTCTTTTACTTCTTGATATGTCTTTGAATTCTTCACCATTTTTTAGGACTACTACATTTTTAGTAAAGTTATAACTTTGTATTTGTTCTATATTAATTGCTACTCCTCGATTACATTTAAAGAATCTTTTATCTAGTCTTTTTAAAATATCATTTAGTGAACCTTGAATATGATATAGGGTATCATCTGCATAAATAATACATCTTTTACTATCCATTTCTTTTTCTATTTTGATAATATTTCTAAACTCAATATTGTATGCTACATTTTTATATGTATATTTTAAACTTTTATATTTGTTATCATAGTTTTTCATACAAATTAATAGGGAATCTTGTAATTTCTTGGTAGGATGATCTAATTTATTAATAAAGTCTACTAGCATTAATCTTTTACCTAATGCTTCATATTTATATTCTGGGAATCCTGATATCATAATAATCATTGAGACCCAGTCATCATATTCTTCTCTTATTAATCTAGCTGCGTCTATACCAGATCCATCATCTGTTTTTATATCTAGTAAAAATATTTTAAAACCTTTAATATTTTTTGCTGCTTTCTTCCAGTCTTTACTATAGCAATTGAAAATATAACATTTATAATCAATATCATATTTCATCATAAATTTATCTATTTGTTTTTGGTACTCTTTTAATAATTCTGGTTCATCTTCACAAATTATAAAATTAATCATATTGCACTCCTTTGGTTTCCATATTTTTCCAGTTATTTATTAAATAAAAACTGCTATTATCTAGCAGGCTTTTCTCTTTTTTTAGTTTTAGGTGATTTTTTTCTGAAAAACGAAAATTTCTCTTCTATCTTTTTTGTTCTAGTTGGAGTTTTATCAGAAATAATTGTAGTATGTAGTACAAACCACAATACAATAATAAATATTATAATATATACTATCTTTCCTAAAACTGGATCTTTGATTGTATAAAGAATAGATGCTGCTGCAAATAGTAGATTTATACCATATATAATTAACACCGTTGTCCTTTGTGAAAAATTCATTCCTAATAATTGATGGTGTAGATGCTGTTTATCTGCTTGAAAAGGGGGTTTTCCTTTTAATAATCTTCTAATAATAGCAAATAGAGTATCTAGAATTGGTATACCAAGTATCATTATTGGTACAAAGAACGATGTTAATGCTGGACCTTTAAATTCCAATAATGTAATAATTGAAATAATAAATCCCATAAATGTAGCGCAATCTCCAGCAAATATTTTAGCAGGATAAAAGTTATGTAGTAAGAATCCTAGTGTTGAACCAAGCATAATAAATGTTAATACCATAACTAGGCTACCGCCTCTTCCTTGATAAAAACCTATAATTCCTATTGTTAGGTAAAAGATAGAAGCTACTCCACCACTTAATCCATCGGCTCCATCTATTAAATTTATAATATTAGTACATGCTACAATAAATAAAATTGTAATCCATGGAGCAAAGATTCCAAAGTCTAAAGAAAATCCAAATGCTGAAATATTATCTAGTGTTATCCGTCCATAAAATACGATAATACAGGCAGCCACTATATGACCAATTAGTTTTTGATATGCCCTTATTGGTTTTATGTCATCTATAATTCCAGTCAATATAATAATGAAACTTCCTATTAAAATTGAATTCATCCTGATACTTTGTTCTCCAAACAACATATAACCAAATAAAAAACCTAAAAAGATACCTACGCCACCTAACATAGGGGTTGCTTTTTTATGAATATGCCTATGGCCTTCATCAGCCCGTGGAACATCGATTGCATCTACGTGTATAGCTATTCTTTTTATTAGTGGAATAATTGCTGCTGTAAATAAAAAAGTAATTAACACTATTTTGCTAGCATCTAGAATTTGTTCTTTCATTATTGTCACTTCCTATTAAAATTATATCAAAATTATTTTTAATAGAAAAGAAAAAAACCAATTTTATTGGTCTTCTTCTAATAATGCAATATTATCTAAGAGAGTACCGGTTCCCTCTGCTACACAGGTTAGAGGAGATTCGGCAATTAATATTGGGACTTGCAAATCTTTTTCCAAAAGTTCAGGAAGGCCTCTTAACATCGCTCCTCCTCCTGTTAAAATAATACCTTTTTCCACAATATCACCAGATAGTTCTGGAGGAGTTTGCTCTAAAACGTTTGTCGTTGCTTTTATTATTTTTTGTATACTTTCTTCTAAAGCCTCCTTGGTTTCATCTTGTGTAATTTCTATTGTATGTGGTAGTCCTGTTATTAAATTTCTTCCTCTTACTTCTAGCTTTTCTTTTTTATTTGGATCAAATATATTAGAAAAATTTATTTTAATTTCTTCAGCAGTTCTTTCTCCTATTAATAATTTATATTTTTCTTTTATATATTTTATAATATCTTGATCAAATACATTACCAGCAATACGTACTGATGTAGATGATACAATATCATTTAAAGAAAGAATTGCAATATCTGTCGTTCCTCCACCAATATCTATTACCATATTCGCGGTTGGCTTTGAAATATCCATTCCAGCTCCTATTGCAGCTACTTTTGGTTCTTCTTCAATATACACTTTTCTTGCTCCAGTTCTCTCTGCTGCTTCTTTTATTGCATTTTTTTCTACTGGCGTTATGTTTGTAGGACAACAAATTAAAATTCTAGGTCTTGAAAATAACTTTTTCGCTTTTATTTTCTTTATAAAGGAATTTAACATAATTTCTGTAATTTCAAAATCTGCTATTACTCCATCTTTCATAGGTCTAATTGCCTTTACTTTACCAGGAGTTCTACCTAACATATCGTTTGCTTCTTTTCCTACAGCAATTACACTTTTGGAATCTGTATCTATTGCGACAATACTAGGTTCATTTAATACAATTCCTTGACCTTTTATATAAATTAAAACATTTGCTGTTCCTAAATCAATTCCAATATCTTTAGCCCACATATTTGTCACTTCCTTTTCTGTCATTAATATTTTATCATAAAAATTCAATTTTATAATAGAATATATGAATATTTTTTCTGTTTATGAAAAAAAGAGTATATTACTCTTCCTTATTTTCTGAAGTTTTTACTTCTTTGTTTAAATAAAGTGTTGGATCTACTACCTGTCCATTTACATATAATTCAAAATGTAAATGATTTCCCATATCTTTATCTAACTCATTTGTACCACTTTTTCCAATTACTTGACCTTGTGTTATTATATCACCTTTTTTAACAGTTACTTCTGATAAACTTTGATAAATACTGATGTAGCCATTATCATGTTTAATTTCAACTACTTTTCCAAGTGTTTCATCTTCTTTAACATCTGTTACGCTACCATCTAATACTGCTATTACATCAAATACGTTTTCACTAATAAAATCTGTTCCAGAATTTTGTAAATATGTGTTGTCATGATAAATAATAGATTTTTCCTGGGTCTTGGCATCTGCTTTATAGTCATAATAGTTCTTTCCTATTGTTACTGTAGTATCTGTATATGGATTAATCATTGTTTTAGATGTATTAATTACTGCTTCTGCTTCTTCTAAAATTGAATTTGTTACATAACTAATAGGTTCATCATTATTATTGGTTGTTTTTAAACTATTACTTATCATTGCTGTACCAAAGATTATACTTGTAATTGCTAAGATCATGAAAGTTGGTAGTACGTATGGTTTTAATTTTCTTCTTTTCATTTTTTTCACCTCATTATAAGTTTTTACCAAAAAAAAAGATTTATACTTCTTTTAAAAAATTTTTGATGAAGTAAATAAATCCATTAAAAAGTTAGTTACTAAATAAATTAGTGAAATTCCTAAAAGAAAATAAAATACTCTTGCTTGCATTATATGATTTTTTTTGAATATTTGATTTATATTTACTGAATCCATTGCCCATATAACAAGAATTGTAACAAAAATATATAAGAGTAGTTTTCCTATCATGCTTGTTCCTCATATTCTTTTATCTTATCTATTCTTTTTTGATGTCTTGGTTCATTAGAGAATGGAGTATTAATAAATGTATTAATTATTTTTAATGCTTCCTCTAGTTGTGTATTTGAACTAAATGCTACAATATTGGCATCGTTGTCATTTCTTGTTACTTGAGCTTCTTTTTCATTTGATACTTTAGCACATCTTATTCCTTTTACTTTGTTACAGGCTATACTTATTCCTATTCCACTTCCACAGATTGCAATTCCAAAATCAACATCCTTATCTGCTACTAGATTTCCTAATTTAAAAGCATAGTCTGGATAATCTACAGATTCTATAGATGTTGTTCCACAGTCTATAATTTCATATTGATTTGCTATTTTATCAATTATTTGTTCTTTTAAAGTATAACCTCTATGATCACTTGCTATTCCTATCTTTATCATATATTATCCTTCTTTCTATGTTTTTAATTCTTATAATCTTCTGTTATTATTATAGCATGTATCATGCTAATTAGTAAATCAATGAAGTTAGTTGTTTTTATCTTAGTTGGTAGAATAATATTAGATAATGTTATAGAAAATTATTATTAGCAAAATTTAGAATATTATTTTTATTAAAGTATTTTACTTTATTTTTTTAATTTTATTAGTATTTTCCACAGTTATTGTGGATATATGTATTTAAATCCATTAAAAAACTGCTATTACTCAGCAGTTTCTTGTTTATCAAATCCATATTTTTTGTTAAATTTATCAACACGACCAGCACGTGATGCTCTACTTTGTTTTCCAGTATAAAATGGATGACATTTAGAACATACTTCAACACTGATAGTATCTTTTGTTGATTTACAAGTAAAAGTTTCTCCACATGCACAAGTTACTGTACAGTCTTTTACTTCTGGATGTATTCCTTTTTTCATATTATCTCTCCTTCCGCCATGATTTCAAAAAAATCATAGTAATTTAATAGCGTTATTAGTATATCAATTTTTTTTATCTTTTTCAAGGATTTTCTTATATTCTTTTTGGAATGTATGATTAACTTATGATAATGTCTTAAGTGTTAACTTTTGAAAATGTCCTGAAGTTAATATATAATAAGTCACTTGAGGTGACGAAAATGAGAAAGGTTGAATTAAGAATGAATGAACAAAGAAAATATGAAGAAATTAAAAATTTAGTAGATCATGGAGGAAATAAAAAACGAGTCGCATTAAAACTCGGTATATCAGTAAGACAAGTAAATCGTCTAATAATTATTTATAAAGAGAAAGGCAAACCTGGTTTTGTCCACGGTAATCGCGGTAAATGCCCAACCAAAACATTAGATAAGTCTTTCTCGGAAAATATTATACTTCTATATAACACTAAATATCAAGACTTTAATTTTAGACATTTTAAGGAATATCTAGAGGAAGAAGAAAAAATTAAAGTATCCTATGATTTTATCTACAAAACATTAACTAAAGCTGGTATATTATCCCCTAAAGCTAGAAAGAAAACTAAAAGAGAGTTTAAAAAGAAACAACTATTAGAAGAAAAGAAAATTAATTTAGCCATGAGTGAAGAAACAATAGAGAATATTGTTAATCATGAAATGGCTTTAGAAGATTCTCATCCCAGAGGTGAAAAGCCAAAGTTTTTTGGAGAAGTTATTGAACAAGATGGATCTATTCATCTATGGTTTGGTGGTG